>NZ_JBEYCF010000001.1:0-151362 GCF_040632605.1 Streptomyces sp. NPDC019224
GTGCCCCCTTCTCCGGGTTTTGGCTATCTCCACATGGATCCCAAACCGGGGGGGGGGGGGGGGGGGGCGGCCCCCGGGGGGGGGGGGGGGGGGGGCGCCCGCCCGGGGGGGGGCGCCCCCGGGTCTCAGGCCGTCGCCCGGACCACCGGCTCCTGGAGCTCGGTCACCCACTTCTCCCGGTCCTCCGGGCACTCCAGGCTGATCTCGCGGGCGTATCCCGCCGACCGGTAGCCGTTGGCGTCGATCCAGCGGGCCAGGGTCTGGGCCGTCGGCAGCACGGCGTCCATGGACCCCCGGTGCACGACGGTCGCCGCCTCGAACGCGGGCAGCTCGACCACCGTGATCCCGGTGTCGCCGACCGGCCCCACCGGGGCGGAGACCGTCATTCCGGCGTGCACGACGACCCCGCCGCCGTCCGGCACCTCCTCGTACCGGGCGATCCCGGGGCCCGACGGGGTGAGACCCGCCTCCCCGAGGAGGGGGAGGAGCCGGTCGTACAGCGGCCCGATGACCGGGGTGATGTCCTGCGGCTCGTAGCCGCCGGCCACCCCGGTCAGCTCCGCGACCCGCACCGCGGGCACCTTCTTGATCACGACGTCGTCCGTGGACATGTGTCCCTCGCTCTCGATCGACCGGAGCCTCGCCTCGACCCGGGCCAGCCGTGCGGCCGCCGCGGCCATCGCCGCCTCCAGCTCCGTACGGCGCAGCCGCAGCATTCCGCGCAGTTCCTCCGGGCCGACCGCCTCGTCCACGACGGCCCGCACCTGCTGGAGCGTGAAGCCGAGGTCCTTGAGCGCGATGATCCGGTTGAGCCGGGCGAGCTGGGCGGCGCCGTAGTAGCGGTAGCCGGTCGAGGGGTCGGTGCGGTCCGGGTGCAGCAGCCCGATCTCGTCGTAATGACGCAGCATGCGGGCCGACACCCGCCCGTACCGGGCGAAGTCTCCGATGGTGAACATGACGCCTCCCACTGCACGGCTTCACACGGTGTGAAGGTCAAGGGGCGGCGGGGACGGGCCGCCCGGCACAGGCAGGAGCCCCGCTCCTCCGCCGGGGCGGAGGAGCGGGGCTCCTTGGATACTGCTCTTACCGACCGCGATCGGCCGACCCGGGCAACTAGACCGGGGTGACGTTCTCGGCCTGCGGGCCCTTGGGGCCCTGAGTGACGTCGAAGTTCACGGCCTGGTTCTCCTCGAGGGAGCGGAACCCGGACGCGTTGATCGCGGAGTAGTGGACGAAGACATCCGGGCCGCCGCCGTCCTGGGCGATGAAGCCGAAGCCCTTTTCAGCGTTGAACCACTTGACGGTTCCGGTAGCCATAAGCCCTCCTTGGGCCAAAGGGTTGCCCTGCTCCAGAACCTGCAATGAAGTCTGAAAACTACAAAAGCCTGCGGGGTTACATGCTCCGCAGGCTCTGTACTGCAAGGGAAACCAAACTGCAACTTGCCGTCGAGCCTAGCACGCAGGGTGTGGGGAGGGGTAGAGGGAAAGATCACTTCATCCACATGTTTGATTGCCGCGGGAGGGGCCCTCCCAGAGGGCCTTCCCGTGCGCCGTCCGCCCCCGGTGGGGCGGCCGGACGGCGACGGGTCTAGCCTCGCGATGTGGACAATTCAACCGTTTCAAACGCCGCGGTCGACGACCGTCGCCCCCGGCCGCGCGTCGGCCACATCCAGTTCCTCAACTGCCTTCCCCTCTACTGGGGGCTGGCACGGACCGGAACCCTGCTCGACCTGGAGCTGTCGAAGGACACCCCGGAGAAGCTCAGCGAGCAACTGGTCAGGGGCGAACTGGACATCGCCCCCGTCACCCTGGTCGAGTTCCTGCGCAACGCCGACGACCTGGTCGCCTTCCCCGACATCGCGGTCGGCTGCGACGGTCCCGTGATGTCGTGCGTGATCGTCTCGCAGCGGCCCCTGGAGGACCTGGACCGGGCCCGCGTCGCGCTCGGATCGACCTCCCGGACGTCCGTACGGCTGGCGCGGCTGCTGCTCGCCGAGCGGTACGGGGTCAACCCCGACTACTACACCTGCCCGCCGGACCTGGGCCTGATGATGCAGGAGGCGGACGCCGCCGTCCTCATCGGCGACGCGGCCCTCCGCGCCAACCTGCACGACGCCCCCCGCCTCGGGCTCCAGGTCCACGACCTGGGCGCGATGTGGAAGGAGTGGACGGGCCTGCCGTTCGTCTTCGCCGTCTGGGCCGCGCGCAAGGACTACCTGGCGGCCGAGCCCACCGCGGTCAAGCAGGTGCACGAGGCGTTCCTCGCCTCCCGGGACCTGTCCCTGGAGGAGGTCACCAAGGTCGCCGAGCAGGCGGCGCGCTGGGAGGCCTTCGACGCGGAGGTCCTGGAGCGCTACTTCACCACCCTCGACTTCCGCTTCGGGCCGGCCCAGCTGGCGGGCGTGGAGGAGTTCGCCCGCCGCACCGGCGAGGCGGCGGGCTTCCCGGCGGACGTGAAGGTGGAGCTGCTCGGCGGATGAGAACATCCCGCCGCCGGGGAATGCCATTTTCGATTTTGTTGAACGCGCGATGAATGGCGGATTGCGCGAGACACCGGGAGTACGCAGCCGATGTCTCCCGCAATCCGCCCCCGCGCCTCCCGCAATGTGCCCCGGCCGGACCGGCGCATTCACGCCTTTTATCGCGCTGAATGACGCCGTTCGTTCCCTTGGGGGCGAAATCGGCGGATGGTTTCTCCCGTGGCCGGACGAGACTTCGCGGACACGAACTAGGCTTCGGTCGGAGGTCCGGCCGGGTTCACAGGGGGAGTCCTTATATGCAGCCGCTGGAAGCCGGGGAACCGCTGAGCATCGGCGCCTACCGGCTGCTCGGCAGGCTCGGGGCCGGCGGCATGGGCCGCGTGTATCTCGGGCGCAGCGCCGGCGGCCGTACCGTCGCCGTCAAGGTCGTCCATCCGCACTTCGCGCTCGACGAGCAGTTCCGCGCCCGGTTCCGGCGCGAGGTGGAGGCGGCCCGGCGGATCGGCGCCCAGTGGACCGCGCCCGTCCTGGACGCCGACCCGGACGCCCCCGTCCCCTGGGTCGCCACCGGTTACGTGGCCGGGCCGCCGCTCTCCGCGGCCGTCACCGAACACGGCCCGCTGCCCGAACACGCGGTACGGGTGCTGGGTGCCGGTCTCGGCGAGGCGCTGGCCGCGGTGCACGAGCGGGGCCTGATCCACCGGGACGTGAAGCCGTCCAACGTCCTGCTCGCCCTGGACGGCCCCCGGCTGATCGACTTCGGCATCGCCCGGGCCATCGACGCGACCGCCTCGCTGACCTCCACCGGGGTCTCCGTCGGCTCGCCCGGCTACATGGCGCCGGAGCAGATCCGGGGCACCGACATCTCGGGCGCGGCCGACATCTTCTCGCTGGGCGCGGTCCTGGCGTACGCGGCGACCGGCTCCGCCCCCTTCCTGGGCGACTCGTCGGCCGTCCTCCTCTACAAGGTGATCAACGAGGAACCGGAGCTGGGCGACCTCGAGGGCGGTCTGCGCGAGACCATCGCCACCTGTCTGGCCAAGGACCCGGAGCGGCGGCCGACCCCGGCCGAGCTGGCCCGCCGGCTGCTGCCCGGCGGCGCGGCGGTGGCGGTGGCGGCGGGCTGGCTGCCGGGCCCGCTGGTGCGCGAGGTGAGCCGGTCGGCGGTGGCCCTGCTGGACCTGGAACCGCAGGAGGCGCCGGTGCAGTCGGGGCCGGTGCCGTTCAGCAATCCGTCGTTCGGGGCGGGTGCGGGCGACTCCGCGTTCGGGGCGGGGAGGGGCGACTCCGTGTTCGGGGCGGGGAGGGGCGACTCCGTGTTCGGGGCGGGGAGGGGCGACTCCGTGTTCGGGGCGGGTGCGGGCGGGCCCGGATTCGGCTCGGGTGGGCCGGGCGCCGGGGACCCGGCGTACGGCTCCGGGGGTCCGGCCGCCGCTTCCGGCGCCTTCGGCCCGCCGGCCCCGGGGGCGGACGGGGTGCCGGGGCAGCGGACCGGGGGACGCGGCCCGGGCCTCGGCGTGACGGCGGGCGGGGAGGGCGCGGGGCGCCGCCGCGTGAGCTGCACCGTCGCGCTGGCGGTGGCCGGGGCGCTGGCCGCGGTGACCGTGGGCGGCGCGTTCCTGCTGGACCTGATGCCGGGCAGCGGCGGCGACAGCGGCAACGTCGGGCACGGAGAGGTGGGGCGCACCCCGCCCGCCGCCTCCGGCGGGCCCAGCTCACCGGCGGACTCGGCCACCGGGTCGGCCACGGCGGGGCCGGGAGGGGCCGGCGAGCTCCCCGACGCGTTCGTCGGCACCTGGAAGGGGCCGCTCACCGAGAAGACCACCGGCCAGTCGCACGGCACGCTCACCGCGGTCTTCGAGAAGGGCCGCAAGGGCACGGACGTGCTCCACCTGACCACCTCCCTGTCCGCCGGCATCGACGTCACCTGCTACAGCGTCGCCACCCTCACCTCCGCCTCCGACGACGAGGTCGAGCTGCGCGAGCGCGCCGACCCGGACCGGCCCGGCACGGCGGGGCTCTGCACCACCACGCCCGCGGGCCTCCACTTCACCCGGGCGGCCGACGGCACGCTGCGGTTCAGCTCCGACGAGAAGGGCGCCGGACTCCCGTACGGCACGCTGACCCGGTCCGGCGGCTGACCGCCGAGCCCGCTGGCGTACGCTGAACCGGTCCGAAGGCCCCGTATCGAGCTTCCGCCTGCCGCCCTTCGGGCGACGACGGGCAACTCGATACAGGCCCTAGATCCGTTGAAAAACCGCCGAAAGGTGACAGCCCGGTGACCGAGAAGGCCGACCTCCAGCCCATCCTCGACCGCGCCGCCGAAGGCGGCCGGATCACCCCGGAGGAGGCGCTCGACCTCTACCGGTCGGCCCCGCTGCACGCCCTGGGCGCGGCGGCCGACGCCGTGCGCCGCCGTCGGTACGCCGGTACGGAGCACATCGCGACGTACATCATCGAGCGCAACATCAACTACACCAACGTGTGCGTCACGGCGTGCAAGTTCTGCGCGTTCTACGCCGCGCCGAAGGACACCGCCAAGGGCTGGTCCCGGGACCTCGACGACATCCTGCGCCGCTGCGCGGAGACGGTCGAGCTCGGCGGCACGCAGATCATGTTCCAGGGCGGGCACCACCCGGACTACGGCGTGGAGTACTACGAGGAGCACTTCTCGGCCATCAAGAAGGCGTTCCCGCAGCTGGTGATCCACTCGCTCGGCGCCTCGGAGATCGAGCACATGGCCCGTATCTCCAAGGTCTCCGCCGAGGAGGCGATCAGCCGCATCCACGCCGCCGGTCTCGACTCCTTCGCGGGCGCCGGCGCCGAGCTGCTGCCGGCCCGGCCGCGCACCGCCATCGCCCCGCTCAAGGAGTCCGGCGAGCGCTGGCTGGAGATCATGGAGATCGCCCACGGCCTCGGCGTCGAGTCCACCTCGACCATGCTGATGGGCACGGGCGAGACGAACGCCGAGCGCATCGAGCACCTGCGGATGATCCGGGACGTGCAGGACCGCACCGGCGGCTTCCGGGCGTTCATCCCGTACACGTACCAGCCGGAGAACAACAAGCTGAAGGGGCAGACGCAGGCCACGCTCTTCGAGTACCTGCGGATGATCGCCATCGCCCGGATCTTCCTGGACAACGTCGCCCACATCCAGGGCTCCTGGCTCACCACGGGCAAGGAGGTCGGCCAGCTGTCGCTGCACTACGGCGCCGACGACCTCGGCTCGATCATGCTGGAGGAGAACGTCGTCTCCTCGGCCGGCGCCAAGCACCGCTCCAACCGGCTGGAGATCATCGACCTGATCCGCAAGGCGGACCGGGTCCCGGCCCAGCGCTCCACCACGTACGAGCACCTCGTCGTGCACGACGACCCGGCGAACGACCCGGTCGACGAGCGCGTCGTCTCGCACCTCTCGTCCGTCGCGATCGAGGGCGGCACCGCGCACCCGGAGCTCAAGCTCCTCGGCGCCGACTAGCGCCTTGCTGACGATCCACGCCGCCGCCCTGCTGCTGCCGGGCGGCGGCCGCGCACCCGTGCCCGACGGTGCGGTGGCCGTACGGGACGCGTCGGTCGCGGCCTTCGGACCGTACGGGGAACTGGCCGCCGCCCACCCCGGCGCCCGCGTCCGGCACTGGCCGGGCGTCCTGACCCCGGGCCTGCTCCAACGGGACGCGGTCCGGCTCCTGGAGGAGTGGTACTTCCCCGACCCGCGCGAGGCGGACG
This sequence comes from Streptomyces sp. NPDC019224, assembly GCF_040632605.1. NCBI lineage: Bacteria > Bacillati > Actinomycetota > Actinomycetes > Kitasatosporales > Streptomycetaceae > Streptomyces > Streptomyces sp. NPDC019224. The sequence goes on from NZ_JBEYCF010000001.1 coordinate 6,207, forward strand.
CGCTGGGCACCGAGCCCCTGACCGGCGCCGCGCTCGACGCGCTGGGCCCCGAGGAGACCTGGCGGGCGGGCAGCGTGCGGCGCGGGCTGCACCGGATGCTCGGGCACGGCACGACCGCCGTGACGGCCGGCCCCGGCACCCCGCCCGCCCTGCTCACGGCCGTACGCCGGTCCGGGCTGCTGGTCATCGGCGGGCCGGCGGCCCCCGCCGGCGTGCCGCGGATCGACCCGCTGGCCGGGGCCGCGGCAGTGTCCGAGGCGATGGCAGCGCCGCTCACCGCCGGGGGCCGCGCGGACCTCGCCGCCTTCGACGCGCCGGGCGAGGCCGGGCTGCTGGCGGCGGGCGCGGTGAGCTGCGTGGCGACGATCGCGGCGGGGCGCCTGGTGTACCGGGGCCGGTAGTGGGGCCTACGGCACCGGGGGACCGCCCAGGTAACGCCCCTCGGCGTCGTACGGCCAGGCGTTGGCCACGCAGCCCTTCAGCCCGTCGATCTGCTGCATCATCGCGGGCGCCGGCCGCCCCTTGCCGGGGCAGGTCTCGTGGTCGTGGCCGAGCCAGTGCCCGACCTCGTGGTTGATGATCAGCGCCCGGTACTCGCCCAGCGGGCCGTCGAACTCCGGCGAACCGGTCTGCCAGCGCTTCAGGTTGACCATCACGACGGGGCCGACCCGGCAGTTCACCTCGCCGTGGGTGTCCAGCCCGCTCGCCCCGCAGATGCGGTCGGTCGTCCCGGGGGTGGCGATCCGTATGACCAGCCCGGCCGGCCCCTTCGCGACCTGCCGGAACGTGTGCTCCCCGTGGTGCGACCAGCCCCGGGGCGCGGCCAGTATGCGCGCGACGACGGCGGCCGCCCCGTCCGCGTCGAGCCCGGAGCCGTCCTCCACCTCGACCCGGTAGGTGTTCCCCGTACCGCTGTCGGTGGCGGCGGCCCGGGCCACGGTGAAGACGGCCGCGGGCGTGCGGCCGGGGCCGTGCGCGTCGTTCCAGCGGAGGCCGACGACGGCGACCGCCGCGAGCACGACGGGGACGACGGCCATCATGAGCAACCGGCTCCGGCCGCTCTCCCCCCGGCGCCCTTTCCCTTCGGGCATCCTTGGCCCCTCCCCCAGTGATCGGTTGTTCCGTCCCCCGCTGATAGGACCGGTGAGCGGGCGGATCGGTTCAGTCCGCACCCGTACGAGGTGGGGCCGAGGCCGTCTGAAGGACCGTTACGGTACGGAGGGGCCGCCCAGGTACGCCCCGTTTTCGTCGTACGGCCAGGCGTTGGCCACGCACCCCTTGAGCCCGTAGATCTGCTGCATCATCGCGGGGGCGGGGCGGCCGGCGCCGGGGCAGGTCTCGTGGCCGCGGCCGAGCCAGTGCCCGACCTCGTGGTTGATGATCAGGGCCCGGTAGTCGTTCAGCGGCCCGTCGAACTCGGGCGAACCGGTCTGCCAGCGCTTGAGGTTGACCATCACCGTCTCGCCGATCCGGCAGTTGACCTCGCCGCGCGTGTTCATCCCGCCCCGCGCGCAGCTCCGGTCCGTGGTGGCCGCCGTCGCGATCCGGACGACCAGCCCGGCCGGACCCGACGCCACCCGGTGGAACGAGCGCGTCCCGCCCTGCCCCCAGCCGCGCGGGGCGGCGAGGATGCCGGCGATCCGGTCGGCGGCCTCGTCCGGGTCGACGCCCGAACCGTCCTCGACCTCGACCCGGTACGCGTAACGCCCTTCCGGGCCGCCGGCACGGGCGGTCGTGAAGGTGCCGGGGCCGGCGGCGGGGACGCGGACGCGGGTGGGGGAGGGGGTGGGAGAGGGCGAGGGAGAGGCGGAGGGCGACCGGGACGGCTTCGGGCTCCGGCCGGGCTTCGCGGAGGGGGTGGGTGAGGCGGTCGCGGGGGACGCGGCGGCCGATGGCTTACGCGCGGCGGCGGACGCCGGGGACTCGTCCCCGCCCGCCCAGCGGGGTGCCAGGACCACGACGACGCCGATCAGCGCCGTCGGTACGGCGACCATGGCCAGCACCCGTATTCGGCTGCGTCTCGCCCGTCTCGCCCGCCGCCGCCCGCCTCCGCCATGCCGCCCCCGTCTGCTCTCAGCCCCCACGGACAGAGTCCTCCTTCGCTTCCATCGGACGTTCGTCCGCGTACGCCACCAATTCCATGAACCGCGCGTCCCGGGCGACGGCCAGCAGGTCGTCCGCGGTGACCGGTGCCGACACCATGGCCTCGTCGTCGCCCCCCACGGTGAGCGTCACGCGGCTGTGCCCGTATCCGAAGCGGACGGTGACCCCGGTGATCGTCCTGCCCCCCTTGGCGTTCCCGGCCGCCGTGATCGCCTGGGCCATGATGCCCCCTGGCAGTGACACCTCGTCACACCGGTAGTGCTTCACCGGGACATCGAGGCAGGGCGGTTCCGCCTCGGACGTGGCCGACGGGCGGACCGAGAACACGACGGGGAAGACCCGGCCGTCCGACCCGCCCTGGTACCGGCTGACGGTGAGATCGGTCCGGCGGACCGGCCCGACCGCCTCGGGCAGCAGGGCTTCGAGCACCCCCGCCGCCTCGTTCTGGAATACCGTCTGCCGAGACAGCTCCGTCTCCGACAGGTCCGCCATGGAGGACTCGCCGGGTTCCGGCTCGATGTGCACGGGGAGACGGAGCCCCGGGCGGGCGGTGTCCAGGGGCGTGGGGACCGGCGTGGTCCGCGAGGCGGCCGACCAGTCGCGTACCCGCTCCGTACCTCCGCCCCATACCGGCAGCGCGGCGCCGAAGACCCCGAGAGCGAGCAGGGCGGCCGCCCCCGCACCGATGGCGGCGCGGGCCCGGGCCCGGCGGCGGCGGCCCCGGACCAGGGCGCCGGGGACCAGATCGGGCAGCGGGGGCGCCCCGTCGGTGGCCCGCTCCATGGCGGTCCGGAGCAGCAGTTCCTCGTCCTCCCGGCCGGGTTCGCCGCCCGGGGAGGGGTCCATGAACACGTGCACGGCGTCACTCCTCAGCTTCGGGTGGTGTAGAGGTGCGCGTCGCCCAGGCGGGCGCGCAGCGTGGCCAGAGAGCGCGAGCACTGGCTCTTGACGGTGGACGGGCTGCACCGCAGCAGCCCGGCGACCGTCTCCACGCTCAGGTCCTCCCAGTAGCGCAGGACGACCATCGCCCTTGCCCGGGGCGGAAGTTCGGCGAGGGCCGCCAGCAGCGTGACCGTGAGCTCCGGACCCACCGCCGGGGCGGGCGCGGCGATCGGCGTGTGGGCGAGCAGGTCGCGCAGCCTGCGGCGGCGCTCGGCGATGTAGGTGCGGGTGAGCACGGTCCGGGCGTAGGCGTCCGGATGGTCGGCCGCACGCACCCGGTGCCAGTGCTGGAACAGCTTCGCCAGCGTCGCCTGGGTCAGATCACGAGCGGCGTCGGCGTCACCGCAGAGCAGGTACGCGGTGCGGTAGAGCCGGTGCTGACCGGCGCGGGCGAATTCCTCGAAGCCCTCGGCATCCCGGCCGGCTTCCGTGAACATCTGCCCCCTTCCCTGTTCTTCCCGGTTCTCCGAAGGTCTCTCCGTGAGTACTGAGTGCCGCCGGGCCGAAAAGGTTGAAGCCGACTTCGCCGGAGGCGTCCGCCGCGAGCCGGCGCGGCCCGGGCTGCTTGAATGGGATGCGTGACCCGAGCCTCCCTGGACAAGCAGCCGCACGAAGTCGCCTCGATGTTCGACGACGTGGCGGCGAACTACGACCTCACCAACGACGTGCTCTCGCTCGGCCAGGCCCGGCTGTGGCGCAAGGAGGTCGCCAAGGCCGTGCACGCCCGGCCCGCCGAGAAGGTCCTCGACCTGGCGGCCGGCACGGCGACGTCCTCGCTGCCGTTCGCCGCGACCGGCGCGTACGTCGTGCCGTGCGACTTCTCCATCGGCATGCTCCGCGAGGGCAAGAAGCGGCACGCCTGGCTGCCCTTCACCGCCGGCGACGCCACGAGACTCCCCTTCCGCGACGAGACCTTCGACGCGGTGACCATCTCCTTCGGCCTGCGCAACGTCCAGGACACGGACGCGGCGCTGCGCGAGCTGTACCGGGTGACCAAGCCGGGCGGCCGGGTCGTCATCTGCGAGTTCTCCCAGCCCGTCTGGACCCCGTTCCGCACGGTCTACACCGAGTACCTGATGCGCGCCCTGCCCCCGGTGGCCCGCGCGGTGTCGTCCAACCCCGACGCCTACGTCTACCTCGCCGAGTCCATCCGCGCCTGGCCCGACCAGCCCGGCCTGGCGAAGAAGCTCCAGCGGGCCGGCTGGTCCCAGGTCGCCTGGCGCAACCTCACCGGCGGCGTGGTGGCCCTGCACCGGGGCGTGCGCGGCTGACGGTCCCGGCGGGCCGCAGGCCGGGAGCCGGGCACCGCGCGAAAGCGGTTGCGCGCATTCCGAGTTGACGGGAACCGGTGGACGGGGAAGATGTGTCCGTTGATACGGCGCGCGTCTTCCCCGTCCCCGCGTGTCACGGTCCCGCTCGTCCCCGGCCCGCTGCGGAGCTCCCATGCCCTCGTACTGCCCCTTCTGTGGAACCCAGGCGCCGGACGAGGCGCGCTTCTGCGTGAAGTGCGGGCGCGAACGCCCCGCGGCCCCCGCCACGCCCCCGCGGCCCGCCGCCCCGCCACCGCCGCCCGGTCCGCCGCCGCCCGCGGTGCCGGCCTACATGACGCGGCCCGCCGCGCCGCCGCCCGGATACGCGCCGGCGCCGGCCGGGCCCTCGCCGGCCGGGCTCTTCCTCGGGCGGGTGATGCGCGGTGACTGGGCGGCCTCGCTGAAGGCGGCCGTCTGGCCGACCGGGCTGATCATCGGCCTCGCGGTGGCCCTCGCCATCCCCGACTACGGGCAGGGGGACGACGTCGTCATCGGGTGGAGCGACCGGCTGCGCATCGCACTCGCCATGCTGCTCCAGGCGTTCGGCGGCGGCTTCGAGATACGGGCCCTCGCGCCGGGCGGCATGAACGACGGCGGCTACGGCGACGACGCGTACGGCGGCGGTTCGTACGGGGACTACGACCCGGGCGGGCAGGGCCGGATGACGCTCTCCCTGATCCCGCTCACCGTCACCGTGCTCTGGATCGGCGCCCTGATCCTCGGCGCCCGCGCCGCCCGCCGACGGGGCGGCGGCCTGGACGCGGCGGTCCGCATCAGCGTCGTGGCCGCCGCCGCGGTCCTGGTCCTCGGGCTCTACGCCCAGCCCGAGATCGAGGACGTCTCGCTCCACTCCTCGCCGGTCCTCGCGGCGCTCGGCGCCCTCGCCCTCGCGCTCGTCACCACCGGCGCCGTCCTGCAACGCGACGCCGCGGCCGCCTGGCTGGCCCGGCGGCCGGGTGTGCTGAGCCTCGTACGCGCCGCCGGAACCGCCGTCCGCGCGCTCGGCGCGGTCCTGCTGCTCTGCGCCCTGATCGGTTACGTCACCTACGCCACCCTGGACGACGTGGACGGCACGTCCCTGCTGCTCGCCCTGCCGCTGCTGCCCAACATCGCGCTGATGGTGCTCTCGGTGAGCTGGGGCGGCTCCGTCGAGTACGACATGCGCGGGCAGGCGGACTTCTTCGGCTCCGGCATGGAACACGGCGCGTTCGGGCTGGGCGAGCTGAGCGAGGCGGCGAACGACTGGGCCCTCGTCGGAGCGCTCGCCACCGGTCTCGTCTGCGCCCTCGTCGTGGGGCTGCTCGCCGGCCGCCGCTCCGCCGACCGCCGCGAACAGGTCACGGCCGGCGGGCTGTTCCTGCTCGGGTACCTGGCGTTGACCGGCATGAGCGGACTGTCCGCCGAACTCTCCGGCGGCGTCACCGAACTCGCGGGCCGGGGCACCCTGGAGATCGCCCCGAGCGTCGCCGACGCGCTGCTGTTCGGGCTGCTGTGGGTCGGCGGCGCGGTGCTCGTCGCGCCGTACCTGGCGCGGATGGCGGGCGGCGGCGGCCCGGGCGGCGGCACCCCGGCGCACCCGGCTCCGCCGAGCCCGTACGGCCCGCCGCCCGGGCCGCACGGCTCGGTGCCCGGCCAGTACACCCCGCCGTCCGCGCCGGGTGCGTACACCCCTCCGCCCGGCACCGCACCCGGCCCGTACGGCCCCCCGCCCGGTCAAGCCCCCGGCCACTCCGGCCCGCCCGCCCGGATGACCGCCGCGCCGGAGGCCCCCACCCCCGGGCGGGGCGAGCCGCCGGCCGACGCGATGCCGGGGCCGTACCTCCAGGCCCAGGCCCCCGCCCAGGCCCCCGCACGCCCCCGTCGGCGGCCCGTCCTCGTCTGGGGCGCCACCCTCACCGCCGCCCTGGTCCTCGGTGGCGGGGCCACCGCGGGCACCCTCGCCCTGATGGATCGCCACGACGACCCGGGCACCTCGGAGACCGGCGGCAGGAACGGCGGGAGCGACGACCGGGCGACCCCCGTCCAGGACGGTGAGGAGTAGCACGGCCACGTACAGGGGGCGGGCGGTGCCGGGGAAGTCCCCGGTGCCGCCCGCCCCCTGTACTCCTCAACGGTGCCGGCCGCCGGTCAGAGCTCCAGCCGGAAGCACCGCGCCTCCTGGCCCGGCAGCGGCGTCGTGAACGTCTCGGCCGGCTCCATGCCGAGGCGCCGGGCCACCGCGGCCGACCGCTCGTTGAGCACGTCGATCACCGCCACCACCCGCTCCACCCCCGCCGCGCGCAGCCGCTCCAGCGTGAGGCGCGCGGCGGCCGTCGCGTAACCCAGCCCCCAGGCCGGCCGGGCCAGCCGCCAGCCGATCTCCAATTCGCCCACCGGGCCGTACTCCGTCGGCCCCCACGGCTGGGCCCCCGTGAAGCCGACGACCCGCCCCTCCCCGTCGAGCACGGTCCACAGGCAGTAGCCGAGTTCGGCGTCGTGCCGCCGCTGGCGGGCGGTCCACTCCTCGTACATCGACAGTTCTTCCGGCCGGCCGCCGGAGAACCGCATCACCTCCGGGTCGGCGAAGGCGCGGTGCCAGGCCACCGCGTCCTCGTCGGTCGGGACACGCAGCTGTACGACGGGAGGAGCGGCAGGCGCGATCGACATGAGGCAGCCCTTCGGAGGGTTGATCAGCAGGCCCCCATAGACTGCCTTGGACCTGTGCCGCGCGGCACGCGAATTCGAGTCTTCGGGAGAGCCGACCGTGACCGAGCCCCTGTCCGAACACAGCGCGGACGTCATCGTCGTCGGGGCGGGCCCAGCCGGCTCCACGACCGCCTACTACCTGGCCAAGGCCGGACTCGACGTCCTGCTCCTGGAGAAGACCGCGTTCCCGCGCGAGAAGGTCTGCGGCGACGGCCTGACGCCGCGTGCCACCAAGCAGCTCGTGGCCATGGGCATCGACATCTCCGAAGAGGCGGGCTGGCTGCGCAACAAGGGCCTGCGCATCATCGGCGGCGGCGTCCGGCTCCAGCTGGACTGGCCGGATCTCGCCTCCTACCCGGACTACGGACTCGTCCGCAAGCGCGACGACTTCGACGAACAGCTGGCCCGGAACGCGCAGAAGGCCGGTGCCCGGCTGTACGAGCGGTGCAACGTCGGCGCCCCGATCACCGACGAGCGCACCGGCCGGATCACCGGGGTGCACGCGAAGCTGGGCGAGGAGAAGACCCCGGTCACCTTCCACGCCCCGCTCGTCGTCGCCGCCGACGGCAACTCCACCCGGCTCTCCCTGGCGATGGGCCTGCACCGCCGCGAGGACCGCCCCATGGGCGTCGCGGTGCGTACGTACTTCACCTCGCCCCGGCACGACGACGACTACCTGGAGTCCTGGCTGGAGCTGTGGGACCGGCGCGGCCCCCAGGAGAAGCTGCTGCCCGGCTACGGCTGGATCTTCGGCATGGGCGACGGCACCTCCAACGTCGGCCTCGGCATCCTCAACTCCTCCTCCGCCTTCCGGGAGCTGGACTGGCGCGAGGTCCTCAAGGCGTGGTGCGCGTCCATGCCGGAGGACTGGGGCTACACCCCGGAGAACATGACGATGCCGATCCGAGGCGCCGCCCTGCCGATGGCCTTCAACCGCCAGCCGCACTACACCAAGGGCCTGCTGCTGGTCGGTGACGCGGGCGGCATGGTCAACCCGTTCAACGGCGAGGGCATCGCGTACGCCATGGAGTCGGGCCAGATCGCGGCCGACGTCATCGTCCAGGCGCACGCCCGCGCGACCCCCGCCCAGCGGGAGCTGGCGCTGAACAACTACCCGAAGGTGCTCAAGGAGACCTACGGCGGCTACTACACGATGGGCCGCGCCTTCGTGAAGCTGATCGGCAACCCGAAGGTCATGAAGGTCGCCACCCAGCGCGGCCTGACGCACCCGCTGCTGATGAAGTTCACGCTGAAGATGCTCGCCAACCTCACCGACCCGACGGGCGGCGACGCGATGGACCGCGTCATCAACGGTCTGGCGAAGGTGGCGCCGCGCTCGTAGCGCCCGTTCACAAACGAAGGAGCCGTCACTCCCGAGCGGGGGAGTGACGGCTCCTTCGTGCGCTTCACGTGCGGATCAGGCTTGTGAATCCGTGAACGCGGCGCTGTCGCGTACTAGAGGACGCGGACCGCGCCGGTCGGCATGTCGTAGTCCAGCGGGCGCTGCACCACACCGGTGGAGGAGTTCTGCGCGCCCACGAACTGGCCGCCGCCCACGTAGATCCCGACGTGGTACGCGCTGCCAGCGCCGCCCCAGTACAGGATGTCGCCCGGCTGGAGGTTGCTCAGCGAGACCTGGGTGCCGAAGGTCGACTGGCTCTGCGAGACGCGCGGCAGGTCGACGCCCACCGTACGGAACGCGGCCTGGACCAGGCCCGAGCAGTCCCACGAGTTCGGGCCGGTGCCGCCGGACACGTACGCGTCGCCGACCTGCGCCTGGGCGAACGCGACGACGGAGGCCGCGGAGCCGGTGGCGTGGGAGGAGTACGAGGTCGTGGCGGCGGTGGTGGAGCCGGACGACGAGGTGCCGGTGGTCTTCAGCGTGGTGCGCTCGGCTGCGCGGGAGGCGCGCTCGGCGGCCTCCGCCTTCGCGGCCGCCGCGGCCTTCGCGGCCGCCTCGGCCTTCTTCTTGGCCTCCGCCTTGCGGACCGCCTCGGCCTTGGCCTTCTTGGCGTCCTTGGCGGCGGTGGAGGCCGCCGCGTCCTCGTGGGCCTGCGTCTCCAGGTCCAGGGCGACCTGCTGCGTGGCCTCGGCGGAGGCCGCGACGGTGGTGGAGAGTCCCGCCGTGATGGTGGGCATCTCGATCGTCTGGGTCACCGGTTCGGCCTGGGCCGGGCTCGCGGCACCCGCGACCGCGATGGTGCTGAGGACGCCACCGGCAACTCCGGCCCGCAGTGCCGTCGTCGAGGCGTTTCGGCGGGGCTTCCGGTGGCTGGGTATGTGAGCGGTGTGGGACATGGGTACTAGCGCTATCAGGGTGCGAGGGGTCCCATCAAGAAACGTGTGTTGCGACACAGTTACGTCCGGAATCTTTGAATCCGCTTCCTGGCGGCCCTTATTGACGCCGTAACGGTCAAAACGGACACCCGTGATCACGGCTGTGATCACGGGTTTTCAGCGATACGCCCGAATTGCCCGCCGCTTACCACTTGTTCACACGGTTGGCCAAGCCCGCTTCTGTGGCGGCCGCCGAGGGGTGACGCAGGTCACAGCATGGTCTCGCCGGGGTGGGCATACGAGCGCTCCGCGCGGGCCGGGGGTGGCGAGCGCCGAACTCGCGGCGCGCGGTGGCCGATTCGTGTGATTAAGGGTTTATGTCGCTCTGCGTCCACTTCGTTCTGTGAGGACCCCCGCGCGAGTGACCCCGTTCCGGCCGGTCCGCCCCCGGAGTGGGGCGGGTCCCTTTATCACCCTCTCGCGTCCCGTGCCAATTTTGCGCTGAGCGTCGCGACTTGATAGTGCGACATCCGTTTGACCAGCGAAAACGGCAGCAGATGTCACCTCTCGTGATCACTCGACCGCTTCGCGTACGAAGGTCACCGCTCATCCGACTTCATGATCGTTCGTCAGGTGGTGGAGATCACAAAGACGTTGGTGTACCCCGTGTCGCAGATCACAGGACGGCAGGCATAGGATGCGGGGCAGTCGGGCTTGTGAACTGCCTCACATGTGCACGATCTTGGTGAGGCGGGGAGCCGGTTCGCCCGATGCGGTCCAACGGTCAAGGACGACTGGAAGGAGCGAGGAGCGTGAATGCCTACGCGCCCATCCTCGTGCTCGGCGCCCTCGGGGCAGGGTTTGCGATCTTCTCCGTGGTCATGGCCACGCTTATCGGCCCCAAGCGGTACAACCGGGCAAAGCTCGAAGCGTACGAGTGCGGTATCGAACCGACACCCACGCCGGCCGGAGGCGGCCGCTTTCCCATCAAGTACTACCTGACGGCGATGCTCTTCATCGTCTTCGACATCGAGATCGTCTTCCTCTACCCCTGGGCGGTCAGCTTCGACGCCCTGGGGATCTTCGGGCTCGTGGAGATGCTGCTCTTCGTGCTCACCGTCTTCGTCGCCTACGCCTATGTGTGGCGGCGCGGCGGCCTGGAATGGGACTGAGGGGCTGAGGGGCACACCATGGGACTCGAAGAGAAGCTGCCGAGCGGCTTCGTTCTGACCACCGTCGAGCAGGCGGCCGGCTGGGTGCGGAAGTCCTCCGTCTTCCCGGCGACCTTCGGCCTCGCCTGTTGCGCCATCGAGATGATGACCACCGGGGCAGGCCGTTACGACCTGGCCCGCTTCGGCATGGAGGTCTTCCGCGGCTCGCCGCGGCAGGCGGACCTGATGATCGTGGCCGGGCGGGTGAGCCAGAAGATGGCACCCGTCCTGCGGCAGGTCTACGACCAGATGCCGAACCCCAAGTGGGTCATCTCCATGGGCGTCTGCGCGTCATCGGGCGGAATGTTCAACAATTACGCGATTGTTCAGGGTGTTGATCATATTGTCCCGGTCGATATCTATTTGCCGGGCTGCCCGCCGCGGCCCGAGATGCTGATGGACGCGATCCTCAAGCTGCATCAGAAGATCCAGGGCTCCAAGCTCGGGGTCAACGCCGAGGAAGCCGCCCGCGAGGCGGAGGAAGCGGCCCTCAACGCCCTGCCCCTGATCGACATGAAGGGGCTCATGCGATGAGCGACGAGCTGAGCGGCTCCTCCGTCCCCGTCCCGCGTAACGAGCACGGCGAGGTCATCGGCGTACGCAAGGGGATGTTCGGCGCCCGGAACGGCGGCGACACCTCCGGCTACGGCGGCCTCATCCGTACCGTCGCACTCCCCGGCGCCTCCTCCCGCCCCTACGGCGGCTGGTTCGACGAGGTCGCCGACGAGCTCGAGGGCGCCCTGGAGGAACAGGACCTCCTCCCCGAGAACGCCATCGAGAAGACCGTCGTCGACCGCGGCGAGCTCACCTTCCACATCGCCCGCGAGCACCTGGTCACCGTCGCGAGGACCCTGCGCGACGACCCGGCCCTGCGCTTCGAGCTGTGCACCGGCGTCAGCGGCGTCCACTTCCCCGGCGACAAGGGCCGCGAGCTGCACGCCGTCTACCACCTGCGCTCGATCACCCACGGCCGGCTGATCCGGCTGGAGGTCTCCACGCCGGACGACGACCGGCACCTGCCGTCCCTCGTCCCGGTCTACCCGACCAACGACTGGCACGAGCGCGAGGCGTACGACTTCTTCGGGCTCGTCTTCGACGGCCACCCCGCCCTCACCCGGATCATGATGCCGGACGACTGGCAGGGCTTCCCGCAGCGCAAGGACTACCCGCTCGGCGGCATCCCCGTCGAGTACAAGGGCGCCCAGATCCCGGCTCCGGACCAGCGGAGGTCGTACTCCTGATGACCACTCCCCATGCAACGCCCCGCGCCACGACCGAGGGGACTGTATATACAGTCACCGGCGGCGACTGGGACGAGGTCGTCGAATCGGCGGTCAAGTCCGACGACGAACGCATCATCGTCAACATGGGCCCGCAGCACCCCTCCACGCACGGCGTGCTGCGGCTCATCCTGGAGATCGACGGCGAGACCGTCACCGAGGCCCGCTGCGGTATCGGCTACCTCCACACCGGCATCGAGAAGAACCTCGAATTCCGCAACTGGACGCAGGGCACCACCTTCGTCACGCGCATGGACTACCTGACGCCGTTCTTCAACGAGACGGCGTACTGCCTCGGCGTCGAGAAGCTGCTCGGCATCGAGGACCGGATCCCCGACCGGGCCACCGTCCTGCGCGTGCTCCTGATGGAGCTCAACCGGCTCTCCTCGCACCTGGTGTGCATCGCCACCGGCGGCATGGAGCTCGGCGCCACCACGATCATGATCTACGGCTTCCGCGACCGGGAGCTGGTGCTCGACCTCTTCGAGCTGATCACCGGGCTCCGCATGAACCACGCGTTCGTCCGCCCCGGCGGCCTCGCCCAGGACCTGCCCCCGGGCGCGGTCGACCAGCTGCGCGAGTTCGTGAAGACCATGAAGAAGAACCTGCCGGAGTACGACAAGCTCGCCACCGGCAACCCCATCTTCAAGGCCCGCATGCAGGACGTCGGCTACCTCGACCTCACCGGCTGCATGGCCCTCGGCGCCACCGGCCCGATCCTGCGCTCGGCCGGGCTCCCGCACGACCTGCGCAAGACCGACCCGTACTGCGGATACGAGACCTACGAGTTCGACGTCCCCACGGCGGACAGCTGCGACGCCTACGGCCGCTTCCTCATCCGGCTCGAGGAGATGCGCCAGTCGCTGCGGATCGTCGAGCAGTGCATCGACCGGCTCGAACCCGGACCGGTCATGGTCGCCGACAAGAAGATCGCCTGGCCCGCGCAGCTCGCGCTCGGCCCGGACGGCCTCGGCAACTCGCTGGACCACATCAAGAAGATCATGGGCACCTCCATGGAGGCCCTGATCCACCACTTCAAGCTGGTGACCGAGGGCTTCCGGGTCCCCGTCGGACAGGTGTACACCGCCGTGGAGTCCCCCAAGGGCGAACTCGGCGTGCACGTCGTCTCGGACGGCGGGACCCGCCCCTACCGGGTCCACTTCCGCGACCCGTCCTTCACCAACCTCCAGGCCATGGCGGCGATGTGCGAGGGCGGCCAGGTCGCCGACGTCATCGTCGCCGTCGCATCCATCGACCCCGTGATGGGAGGCGTCGACCGGTGACCGAAGCACGTAGCGAAGTCAGTCTGGGGATGCCGCAGCTCCCCGCCCCCGCCTACCCGGCCGAGGTGCGCGCCAGGCTCGAAGCGGATGCGAAGGAGGTGATCGCCCGCTACCCCGGCAGCCGCTCCGCGCTGCTGCCGCTGCTGCACCTCGTGCAGTCCGAGGAGGGGTACGTCTCCCGTACGGGCATGGCGTTCTGCGCCGACATGCTCGGCCTCACCACCGCCGAGGTCACCGCGGTCGCCACCTTCTACACGATGTACCGGCGCAAACCCAGCGGCGACTACCAGGTCGGCGTCTGCACCAACACGCTCTGCGCGGTGATGGGCGGCGACGCGATCTTCGACCGGCTCAAGGAGCACCTCGGCGTCGGCAACGACGAGACGACCGAGGACGGCAAGGTCACCCTCGAACACATCGAGTGCAACGCCGCCTGCGACTTCGCACCCGTCGTGATGGTCAACTGGGAGTTCTTCGACAACCAGACCCCCGAGAGCGCGACCCGGCTCGTCGACGACCTGATCGCCGGCCGCACCGTCGAGCCCACCCGCGGCGCGCCCCTGTGCACGTACAAGGAGACCGCCCGCATCCTGGCCGGCTTCCCCGACGAGCGCCCCGGCGCCGTCGCGGCCTCCGGCGGCGCGGGCCACGCCTCGCTCATCGGCCTCAAGCTCGCCAAGGGCGAGGCCGCACCGCAGGCCCGGGTGGTGGGCCCGCGCGGCGAGGCGCCCGGCGACCAGCCGCAGAAGGGCGCCGAGCACCTCAGCTCCCACGACGCGCCGCAGCAGACCTCGGCATCCGACCCGGACTTCCCGGCCGGCCCCGCAGCCGAGGAGGGGGAGTGATGACGTTGGCCACCGAGATCGACCAGAACGGGACCAGCCCGGAGAAACTGCTCGCGCCCGTCCTGTCCGCCTTCTGGGACCAGCCGGACTCCTGGACCCTGGACACCTACCGCCGCCACGAGGGCTACGAGGGACTGCGCAAGGCCCTCGCCATGTCCCCGGACGACCTCATCGCGTACGTCAAGGACTCCGGTCTGCGCGGACGCGGCGGCGCCGGCTTCCCCACCGGGATGAAGTGGCAGTTCATCCCGCAGGGCGACGGCAAACCGCACTACCTCGTCGTCAACGCCGACGAGTCGGAGCCGGGGACCTGCAAGGACATCCCGCTCCTCTTCGCCAACCCGCACAGCCTCATCGAGGGCATCGTGATCGCCTGCTACGCGATCCGTTCCTCGCACGCCTTCATCTACCTGCGCGGCGAGGTCGTCCCCGTCCTGCGCCGGCTGCACGAGGCCGTGCGCGAGGCGTACGAGGCGGGCTACCTCGGCACGAACATCATGGGCTCCGGTCTCGACCTCGAACTCACCGTGCACGCGGGCGCCGGCGCGTACATCTGCGGCGAGGAGACCGCACTCCTCGACTCGCTCGAAGGACGGCGCGGCCAGCCCCGGCTGCGCCCCCCCTTCCCCGCGGTCGCCGGTCTGTACGCCTGCCCCACCGTGGTGAACAACGTCGAGTCCATCGCCTCGGTTCCCGCGATCCTGAACAAGGGCAAGGACTGGTTCAAGTCCATGGGCAGCGAGAAGTCCCCGGGCTTCACGCTGTACTCGCTCAGCGGCCACGTCGCGGGCCCCGGCCAGTACGAGGCCCCGCTCGGCATCACGCTGCGCCAGCTCCTCGACATGAGCGGCGGCATGCGCCCCGGCCACCGCCTCAAGTTCTGGACCCCCGGCGGCTCCTCCACCCCGATGTTCACCGACGAACACCTCGACGTCCCCCTCGACTACGAGGGCGTCGGCGCCGCCGGTTCCATGCTCGGCACCAAGGCGCTCCAGTGCTTCGACGAGACGACCTGCGTGGTGCGGGCCGTCACCCGCTGGACCGAGTTCTACGCCCACGAGTCCTGCGGCAAGTGCACCCCCTGCCGCGAGGGCACGTACTGGCTGGTCCAGCTGCTCCGCGACATCGAGGCCGGCAAGGGACGGATGTCCGACCTCGACAAGCTGAACGACATCGCCGACAACATCAACGGCAAGTCGTTCTGCGCCCTCGGCGACGGCGCCGCCTCGCCGATCTTCTCCTCGCTGAAGTACTTCCGCGAGGAGTACGAGCAGCACGTCACCGGCAAGGGCTGCCCCTTCGATCCCGCCAAATCGACCCTCTGGGCCGACGACAAGAACGCTCACCAGGGGGTGAACGCATGACAGTCACCACGAGTGCGCCCTCCGGGGGCGGCGAAGCGGCGATCCCGCCCGAGGACCTGGTCACGCTGACCATCGACGGCATCGAGATCAGCGTGCCCAAGGGCACCCTGGTCATCCGCGCCGCCGAACTCCTCGGCATCGAGATCCCGCGCTTCTGCGACCACCCCCTCCTCGACCCGGCCGGCGCCTGCCGCCAGTGCATCGTCGAGGTCGAGGGCCAGCGCAAGCCGATGGCGTCCTGCACCATCACCTGCACCGACGGCATGGTCGTCAAGTCGCAGCTCACCTCGCCGGTCGCCGACAAGGCACAGCGCGGCGTGATGGAGCTGCTGCTCATCAACCACCCGCTGGACTGCCCGGTCTGCGACAAGGGCGGCGAGTGCCCGCTGCAGAACCAGGCGATGTCGCACGGCGACGCGACCTCCCGCTTCGACGGGAAGAAGCGGACGTACGAGAAGCCCGTGCCGATCTCCACCCAGGTGCTGCTGGACCGTGAGCGGTGCGTGCTGTGCGCGCGCTGCACCCGGTTCTCCAACCAGGTGGCCGGCGACCCGATGATCGAGCTGATCGAGCGCGGCGCGCTCCAGCAGGTCGGCATCGGCGAGGGCGACCCGTTCCAGTCGTACTTCTCCGGCAACACCATCCAGATCTGCCCGGTCGGGGCGCTGACCTCGGCGGCCTACCGATTCCGCTCCCGCCCCTTCGACCTGGTGTCGACGCCCTCGGTGTGCGAGCACTGCGCCGGCGGCTGCGCCACCCGCACCGACCACCGGCGCGGCAAGGTCATGCGCCGCCTGGCCGCAAACGACCCCGAGGTCAACGAGGAGTGGCTCTGCGACAAGGGCCGCTTCGCCTTCCGCTACGCCCAGCAGCGCGACCGGCTCACCACCCCGCTGGTACGGGGCGAGTCGGGCGAGCTGGAACCGGCGAGCTGGCCCGAGGCGCTGGCCGCCGCGGCCGAGGGCCTGTCCGCGGCGCGGGGCCGGACCGGGGTCCTCACCGGCGGCCGGCTGACCGTCGAGGACGCGTACGCGTACAGCAAGTTCGCGCGGGTCGCCCTGGACACCAACGACATCGACTTCCGGGCCCGGGTGCACAGCGAGGAGGAGGCCGACTTCCTGGCCTCGCGCGTCGCCGGGCGCGGCAAGGACCTGGACGGCTCGGGTGTCACGTACACCTCGCTGGAGAAGGCGCCGACCGTGCTGCTGGTCGGGTTCGAGTCGGAGGAGGAGGCCCCCGGGGTCTTCCTGCGGCTCCGCAAGGCCCATCGCAAGCACGGACAGCGCACCTTCTCCGTCGCCTCGCACGCCACCCCGGGCCTGGTGAAGGCGGGCGGCGCGCTGCTTCCCGCCGCGCCCGGCACCGAGACCGAGTGGCTGGACGCCATCGCGGGCGGCGTCGGCCTGGAGGGCGAGGGCGCCGTCGCGGCCGAGGCACTGCGCGGTGAGGGCGCGCTGATCGTGGTCGGCGAGCGGCTGGCCGGGGTGCCCGGCGGGCTGACCGCCGCGGTCCGGGCCGCGACCGCGACCGGGGCCCGGCTGGTGTGGATCCCGCGCCGGGCGGGCGAACGCGGTGCGGTGGAGGCGGGCGCGCTCCCGTCGCTGCTGCCCGGCGGCCGTCCGGTCACCGACCCGCGCGCCCGGGACGAGGTCGCCGCCGCCTGGGGCGTCGCCGGGCTGCCGTCCCGCTCCGGCCGCGACACCGGCCGGATCATCGAGGCCGCGGCCACCGGCGAGCTGGGCGCGCTGCTCGTCGCCGGGGTGGGCGTCGAGGACCTGCCGGACCCGGCGCGGGCCCTTCAGGCCCTGGACCGGGTCGGCTTCCTGGTCTCCCTGGAGCTGCGGCCGAGCGAGGTCACCGACCGCGCCGACGTGGTGTTCCCGGTCGCCGCGGTCGCCGAGAAGTCCGGCACCTTCCTCAACTGGGAGGGCAGGGCGCGGATGTTCGAGGCCGCGCTGAAGCCCGACCAGATGACCCGCAACCTCGCCCCGGGCGACGCGCGGGTCCTGCACATGCTGGCCGACGCGATGGACGTCTCCTTCGCGCTGCCCGACCTGAAGGCCGCCCGCCGCGAGCTGGACCGGCTCGGCGGCCGGCGGGGCGAGCCCGCGGACGACCCGCGCTTCTCCGCGCAGCCGCTGCCCCGGCCCGGCGACGGCGAGGCGGTCCTCGCGGGCCACCGGATGCTGCTCGACCTGGGCCGCCTCCAGGAGGGCGACACCGCGCTCGCCGGGACCCGGCACGAGGCGGTGGCCCGGCTCTCGGCCGCCACGGCCGCGGAGAGCGGGGTCAAGGACGGCGACCTGCTGGCCGTGTCCGGACCCCTCGGCAGCGTCGAACTCCCGCTCCGGGTGACCGACATGCCGGACCGCGTGGTCTGGGTGCCGCTGAACTCCACTGGACGGGGCGTGCCGGCGACGACCGGGGCCCGCCCCGGCGGACTGGTCCGGATCGGCCCCGCCGCCGCCGGTACTCCCGACGTCACACCGGAGGTGCGGGCGTGACCGCCTTCGCTCAACTGGCCGCGGCACCGCACGGTTCGGTGCTCGCCGCCGAGGACCTGTCGATGTTCGGCGACGACCCCTGGTGGCTCGTCGTCGTCAAGGCCGTCTTCTGCTTCGCGTTCCTGATGGTGACCGTGCTCTTCTCCATCGTGTGGGAGCGCAAGGTCGTCGCCTGGATGCAGCTGCGCATCGGCCCCAACCGGCACGGCCCCTGGGGCATGCTCCAGTCGCTCGCCGACGGCATCAAGCTGATGCTGAAGGAGGACGTCGTCGTCAAGCGCGCGGACAAGGTCGTCTACGTCCTCGCGCCGATCGTCGCCGCCATCCCCGCGTTCATGGCGATCGCGGTGATCCCCTTCGGCCCGGCGGACAACGAGGTCTCGATCTTCGGCCACCGCACGGCGATGCAGCTCACCGACCTGCCGATCGCGATGTTGTACATCCTCGCGGTCGCCTCGGTCGGGATCTACGGCATCGTGCTGGCCGGGTGGTCGTCCGGTTCGACGTACCCGCTGCTCGGCGGGCTGCGCTCGTGCGCGCAGATGATCAGTTACGAGATCGCGATGGGCGCCGCGTTCGCCTCGGTCTTCCTCTACTCCGGGTCGATGTCGACCTCGAAGATCGTGGAGGCGCAGGAGGACCGCTGGTTCGTCATCCTGCTGCCGGTCTCCTTCATCATCTACATCGTCACGATGGTCGGTGAGACCAACCGCGCCCCGTTCGACATGCCGGAGTCCGAGGGCGACCTGGTCGGCGGCTTCAACACCGAGTACTCGTCGATCAAGTTCGCGATGTTCATGCTCGCCGAGTACGTCAACATGGTCACCGTCTCGGCCGTCTCCACGACCCTGTTCCTGGGCGGCTGGCGGGCCCCGTGGCCGGTCAGCACCTTCTGGGAGGGCGCGAACCACGGCTGGTGGCCGATGCTCTGGTTCGTCCTCAAGGTCCAGCTGCTGCTGTTCTTCTTCATCTGGCTGCGCGGCACGCTGCCCCGCGTCCGCTACGACCAGCTGATGAAGCTCGGCTGGAAGGTCCTGATCCCGGTCTCCGTCGTCTGGCTGATGCTGGTCGCCACGGTGCGGGCACTGCGCAACGAGGGCTACGACTTCTCGAAGATCCTGCTCTACGTGGCCGGTGCCGTGATCGCGGTGCTGCTGATCTCCTTCGTCGCCGACATCTTCCGCGACAAGAAGGACAGGGCCGCCGCCGCCGAGGCCGGCCCCGAGCCGGCGTTCGACCCGATGGCGGGCGGATTCCCGGTGCCACCGCTGCCCGGACAGACCCTGCCGCCCGTGCCGCGGCGCAGGCCGCGCCGTGAGCGGGAGCTCGTTGTCAGTGGCGGCGTGGATACTCAGAGTGACGGAAATCCGAGTGACGGAAAGGAGGCCGACGGTGTCTGAACTGCCTGATTCGCCGGGGTCCAAGAGGCCGGCGAAGCCCACCGGGCCGACGGGGTCGACGGCGTCCTCGCAGTCCTCCTCGTCCTCGGAGGACAAGTTCCAGAATCCGGTGGCCGGCTTCGGCGTGACCTTCAAGGCCATGTTCAAGAAGCGGTTGACGGAGCAGTATCCGGAGACGCCGAAGGTGACGGCGCCCCGCTTCCACGGCCGCCACCAGCTCAACCGCCATCCGGACGGGCTGGAGAAGTGCGTCGGCTGCGAGCTGTGCGCCTGGGCCTGTCCGGCCGACGCGATCTACGTGGAGGGCGCGGACAACACCGAGGAGGAGCGGTACTCCCCGGGCGAGCGCTACGGCCGCGTCTACCAGATCAACTACGCGCGCTGCATCTTCTGCGGACTGTGCATCGAGGCGTGCCCGACCCGGGCGCTCACGATGACCAACCAGTTCGAGCTCGCCAACACCACCCGCGAGAGCCTCATCTACACCAAGGACGAGCTGCTCGCCGGCCTGGAGGAAGGCATGGTCGACAGCCCGCACGCGATCTACCCCGGCATGGACGAACAGGACTACTACCGGGGCCTGGTCACCGAGGCCGCCCCCGGTACGGAGCGCCAGCCCGCCGTCTCCCAGGGCGAGAAACCGGCCGACGGGAACGGCGGGAACAACGGCGCCGCGCAGGAGGTGGACGCATGACCGGCCTGGCCGCAGCGGCCTCGCAGACCTCGACCGGCGAGGCCGTCCAGTTCTGGGTGCTCGGCACGGTCGCCGTGATCGGAGCCCTGTCCACCGTACTGATGAAGAAGGCCGTGCACAGTGCGCTGAGCCTCGCCGGGACGATGATCGTCCTGGCGGTGTTCTACCTCGCCAACGGCGCGTACTTCCTCGGCATCGTGCAGGTCGTCGTCTACACCGGCGCGATCATGATGCTGTTCCTCTTCGTGGTCATGCTCGTCGGCGTCACGGCGGCGGACTCGCTGAAGGAGACCCTCAAGGGCCAGCGCTGGCTGGCCGCCGGATGCGGCGTCGGCTTCGGCGTCCTGCTGATCGCCGGCATCGGCAACGCCTCGCTGAAGAGCTTCAACGGCCTGGGCACCGCCAACACCGTGCACGGCGGAAACGTGGAGGGGCTGGCCAACCTCATCTTCACCAAGTACGTCTTCGCCTTCGAGATCACCGGCGCGCTGCTGATCACCGCGACGGTCGGCGCGATGGTGCTCACGCACCGCGAGCGCACCGAACGGGCCAAGACCCAGCGGGAGCTGTCCGAGGAGCGCGTGCGGAGCAACCACCTCCCGCCGCTGCCCGCCCCCGGCGTCTACGCCCGGCACAACGCGGTGGACATCGCGGGCCTGCTCCCCGACGGCACCCCGTCCGAGCTCACCGTCATGCGGACGCTGCGCAAACGCGGCCAGATGCGCGACGTGTCCCAGGAATCACTGGCCGGCCTCAAGGCACTGGAGCAGCGCTCCGGTGAGCGGCTCGGCCGGGACACCGAAGAAGAGGAGGTCGCCAAGTGAATCCGGTCAACTACCTCTATCTCGCCGCCCTGCTGTTCACCATCGGCGCGGCCGGGGTGCTGATCCGGCGGAACGCGATCGTGGTGTTCATGTGCGTGGAGCTGATGCTCAACGCCTGCAACCTCGCGTTCGTCACCTTCTCCCGCATGCACGGCAACCTCGACGGCCAGATCATCGCCTTCTTCACGATGGTCGTCGCCGCCGCGGAGGTCGTGGTCGGGCTCGCGATCATCGTGTCGCTGTTCCGTTCCCGCCACTCGGCCTCGGTCGACGACGCCAGCCTGATGAAGCTGTAGAGGGGCGCTTGTACCGTGGAGAATCTGATCGCGCTGCTCGTCGCGGCGCCCCTGCTCGGAGCGGCGGTGCTGCTCTGCGGCGGCCGGCGCCTCGACCGCGCCGGGCACTGGCTCGGCACCCTGCTCGCCGCCGCCTCGTTCGTCGTGGCCGTGGTGCTCTTCACCGACATGCTGGGGAAGAGCGCCGAGGACCGGGCGATGCACCAGAAGCTGTTCAGCTGGATCCCGGTCGAGGGCTTCCAGGCCGACGTGGCCTTCCAGCTCGACCAGCTGTCGATGACCTTCGTCCTGCTGATCACCGGTGTGGGCACGCTGATCCACATCTACTCGATCGGCTACATGGAGCACGACGAGCGCCGGCGCCGCTTCTTCGGCTATCTGAACCTGTTCCTCGCGGCGATGCTGATCCTGGTCATCGCCGACAACTACCTGCTGCTGTACGTCGGGTGGGAGGGCGTCGGTCTGGCGTCGTACCTGCTCATCGGCTTCTGGCAGCACAAGCCCAGCGCGGCCACCGCCGCGAAGAAGGCGTTCCTGGTCAACCGCGTCGGCGACATGGGCCTGTCGATCGCGATCATGCTGATGTTCACCACCTTCGGCACGTTCGCCTACGGCCCCGTCCTGGAGGCGACCGGCGAGACGAGCGAGGGCAAACTGACGGCGATCGGCCTGATGCTGCTCCTCGCCGCCTGCGGCAAGTCCGCCCAGGTGCCGCTGCAGTCCTGGCTCGGTGACGCGATGGAGGGCCCGACCCCGGTCTCCGCCCTCATCCACGCCGCCACCATGGTCACCGCCGGTGTCTACCTCATCGTCCGCTCCGGTGCGATCTTCAACGCCGCCCCGGACGCGCAGCTGGTCGTCGTGGTCGTCGGTGCCGTCACGCTGCTCTTCGGTGCGATCGTCGGTTGCGCGAAGGACGACATCAAGAAGGCCCTCGCCGGTTCCACGATGTCGCAGATCGGCTACATGATCCTGGCCGCCGGGCTCGGCCCGATCGGGTACGTCTTCGCGATCATGCACCTGGTGACGCACGGCTTCTTCAAGGCCGGGCTCTTCCTCGGCGCCGGTTCGGTCATGCACGGCATGAACGACGAGGTGGACATGCGGAAGTTCGGCGGCCTGCGGAAGTACATGCCGGTCACCTTCGTCACCTTCGGCCTCGGCTACCTCGCGATCATCGGCTTCCCCGGCCTGTCCGGCTTCTTCTCCAAGGACAAGATCATCGAGGCGGCCTTCGCCAAGGGCGGCACCGAGGGCTGGATCCTCGGCTCCGTGGCCCTGCTGGGCGCCGCGATCACCGCGTTCTACATGACGCGCGTGATGCTGATGACGTTCTTCGGCGAGGAGCGCTGGCGCCGCACACCGACGCCGTCCCCGGCCGCGCCGGACGTCGAACCGGCCGCCGAGACGCGCGGCGAGCACGCGGAGCCCCACCCGCACGAGTCCCCGAAGTCCATGACGATCCCGATGATCGTGCTGGCCTTCGGCTCGGTCTTCGCCGGCGGCTTCTTCTCCATCGGCGACCGCTTCCTGCACTGGCTGGAGCCCGTCACCGGCCACGACCACGGACACGCCCCGATCGGCGCGTCGACGGTCACCGCGGCCACCATGGTGGCGCTCGTCATCGGTGCCGCCCTCGCCTGGGCGATGTACGGCCGCAAGCCGGTGCCCGTGGTCGCCCCGCGCGGCTCGCTGCTCACCCGGGCCGCGCGCCGCGATCTCCTCCAGGACGACTTCAACCACGTGGTCCTGGTCCGCGGCGGCGAACACCTCACCCGCTCCCTGGTCTACGTCGACCACACCCTGGTCGACGGTGTCGTCAACGGCACGGCCGCCACCATGGGCGGGCTCTCCGGCCGCCTGCGCAAACTGCAGAACGGCTACGCCCGCTCCTACGCGGTCTCGATGTTCGGCGGTACGGCGGTTCTCATCGCCGCGACCCTGCTGATGAGGGCGGTCTGATCACATGTCCTTTCCCCTCCTGACAGCGACGGCGGCGCTCCCGGCGATCGGCGCGGTGGCCACCGCCGCCGTCCCGGCCGCCCGGCGCACCACCGCCAAATGGCTGGCGCTGGTCTTCTCGCTGGCCACGCTCGTCCTGGCGGGCATCGCGCTCGTCCGGTTCGAGCCCGGCGGCAGCCGCTACCAGCTCACCGAGTCGCACGCCTGGATCGCGGACTTCGGCGTCCGCTACGAGCTGGGCGTCGACGGCATCGGCGTGGCGCTCATGGCGCTCACCGCCCTGCTGATCCCCTTCGTCATCCTGGCCGGCTGGCACGACGCCGAGCCCCTGGAGACGAACTCCTCGCGCTGGCGCCCCACCCAGGGCTTCTTCGCCCTGATCCTGATGGTCGAAGCGATGGTGATCCTCTCCTTCGAGGCCACCGACGTCTTCCTCTTCTACATCCTGTTCGAAGCCATGCTCATCCCGATGTACTTCCTCATCGGCGGCTTCGGGGACCGGGCCCACGCCGGCAGCGACGAGAACGCGGCGGCGCAACGCTCGTACGCCGCGGTCAAGTTCCTCCTCTACAACCTGGTCGGCGGCCTCATCATGCTGGCCGCGGTGATCGGCCTGTACGTGGTCGCGGGGACGTTCTCGCTCTCCGAGATCGCCGCGGCCCGCGCCGACGGCTCGCTGACCATGGCGACGAGCACCGAACGCTGGCTCTTCCTCGGGTTCTTCTTCGCCTTCGCGGTGAAGGCCCCGCTGTGGCCGCTGCACACCTGGCTGCCCAACGCCATGGGCGAGGCGACCACCCCGGTCGCCGTGCTGATCACCGCCGTCGTCGACAAGGTCGGCACGTTCGCGATGCTCCGCTTCTGCCTCCAGCTCTTCCCGGAGGCCAGCAAGTGGGCCACCCCGGTGATCCTGGTGCTGGCGCTGATCAGCATCGTCTACGGGGCGCTGCTCGCCGTCGGCCAGCGCGACATCAAGCGGCTGATCGCCTACGCCTCCATCTCGCACTTCGGCTTCATCATCCTGGGCATCTTCGCGATGACCAGCCAGGGCCAGTCGGGCGCGACGCTGTACATGGTCAACCACGGCATCTCGACGGCCGCGCTGATGCTGGTCGCGGGCTTCCTGATCAGCCGCCGCGGCTCGCGCCTCATCTCCGACTACGGCGGGGTGCAGAAGGTGGCCCCGGTACTGGCCGGCACCTTCCTGATCGGCGGCCTGGCCACGCTGTCGCTGCCGGGGCTCGCCCCCTTCGTCAGCGAGTTCCTGGTCCTGGTCGGCGCGTTCGCCGCGTATCCGGCGGTCGGCATCATCGCCACCACCGGCATCGTGCTCGCCGCGATCTACGTCCTGGTCCTCTACCAGCGCACCATGACCGGCCCCGTGAAGGCCGAGGTGCAGGGCATGGCGGACCTCAAGGTCCGTGAGCTCGTGGTGGTCGTCCCGCTGATCGCGCTGCTGCTCTTCCTGGGTGTCTACCCGAAGCCGCTGACGGACATCGTCAACCCGGCGGTGCGGCACACCAT
Source organism: Streptomyces sp. NPDC019224 (assembly GCF_040632605.1). Classification (NCBI taxonomy): domain Bacteria; kingdom Bacillati; phylum Actinomycetota; class Actinomycetes; order Kitasatosporales; family Streptomycetaceae; genus Streptomyces; species Streptomyces sp. NPDC019224. The sequence goes on from NZ_JBEYCF010000001.1 coordinate 30,711, forward strand.
GTCGGACGTACAGAAGAAGGACCCCCAGCCCGAGGTGGAGGCCGCCAAGTGAGCGCAACAGCTGTCCACAGCCTGTGGACGACGGCGGGCGGGGTGACATCTGCCGCCCCGGACGAGAAGTTCAAGGCCCCGGTCATCGAGTACACCCAGCTGACCCCGGTCCTGATCGTGATCGGCGTCGCCGTCCTCGGCGTGCTCGTCGAGGCATTCGTGCCGCGCCGGGCCCGCTACCACACCCAGGTCCTCCTGACCGTCGTCGCCCTGGTCGCCGCGTTCGCCGCGGTGGTCGGCCTGGCGGCCGGCGGCTACGGGACCACCAAGGCGCACATCGCCGCGATGGGCGCCATCGCGGTCGACGGACCGGCCCTGTTCCTCCAGGGCGTCATCCTGCTGACGTCCCTGGTCGCGGTCTTCACGTTCGCGGAGCGCCGGCTCGACCCCCGGTCACACGGGAACACCGTCGACTCGTTCGCCGCGCAGGCCGGGGCCGTCCCCGGCAGCGACAGCGAGAAGGCGGCGGTCAGGGCCGGGTTCACCACCACCGAGGTCTTCCCGCTGCTCCTCTTCGCGGTGGCCGGCATGCTGGTCTTCCCGGCCGCCAACGACCTGCTGACGCTGTTCGTGGCCCTGGAGGTCTTCTCCCTCCCGCTGTACCTCCTGTGCGCCGTCGCCCGCCGCAAGCGGCTGATGTCGCAGGAGGCGGCCGTGAAGTACTTCCTGCTCGGCGCGTTCTCCTCGGCGTTCCTGCTGTTCGGGATCGCCCTCCTCTACGGATACGCGGGCTCCGTCTCGTACGCGCGGATCGCGACCGTCGTCGACGGCTCGATCCAGCGCATCGACCCCGCCCTCGCCGACACCATGGGCAACGACGCGCTGCTGCTCATCGGCGGCGCGATGATCCTGACCGGCCTGCTCTTCAAGGTCGGCGCCGTCCCGTTCCACATGTGGACCCCGGACGTCTACCAGGGCGCCCCGACCCCGGTCACCGGCTTCATGGCCGCCGCCACCAAGGTCGCCGCGTTCGGCGCGCTGCTGCGCCTGCTGTACGTGGTGCTGCCGGGCCTCACCTGGGATCTGCGACCGGTCATGTGGGGCATCGCGATCGTCACGATGGTGGGCGGCGCGGTCGTCGCGATCACCCAGACCGACATCAAGCGGCTGCTGGCCTACTCCTCGATCGCCCATGCCGGGTTCATCCTGGCCGGTGTGATCGCGGCCACCCCCGAGGGCATCTCGTCCGTCCTCTTCTACCTCGCCACGTACTCCTTCGTGACGGTCGGCGCCTTCGCCGTCGTCACGCTGGTGCGCGACGCGGGCGGCGAGGCGACGCACCTGTCGAAGTGGGCCGGGCTCGGCCGGCGCTCCCCGCTGGTCGCCGCGGTCTTCGCGGTGTTCCTGCTGGCCTTCGCCGGTATCCCGCTGACTTCCGGCTTCTCCGGGAAGTTCGCGGTGTTCAAGGCGGCGGCCGACGGCGGCGCGGGCGGCCTGGTCGTGGTCGGTGTGATCTCCTCGGCGATCGCCGCGTTCTTCTACATCCGGGTCATCGTGCTGATGTTCTTCAGCGAGCCGAAGGCGGACGGCCCCACGGTCGCCGTCCCCTCCCCGCTGACGATGACCACCATCGCGGTGGGCGTGGCCGTCACCGTGGTGCTGGGCCTCGCCCCGCAGTACTTCCTGGACCTGGCGAGCCAGGCGGGGACCTTCGTGAGGTAACCGGAACGGCCGCACGCGAACGCCGGACGGGCTTGGCACTCCCTCGGGAAGTCAAGCCCGTCCGGCGTTGTCACAGGCGGCGCCTATCGTGGCGGGGGAGAGCGCCGGGACGCGGCGGGAGCGGTACCGGGGGACAGAGCGATGAGCGGGACGGGCGTGACGGGCATGACCACGGATGTGACCACGGGCGGGGCCGCCGGTGCGACCGAGAGCGAGGCGCGGCGGACCCTGCACCGCGTCTTCGGCTACGAGGCGTTCCGCGGCGAGCAGGAGGCGATCGTCGACCACGTGGTGGCCGGCGGGGACGCCGTCGTGCTCATGCCCACCGGTGGCGGCAAGTCCCTCTGCTACCAGATCCCGGCCCTGGTCCGCCGGGGCACCGGCATCGTGATCTCCCCGCTGATCGCCCTCATGCAGGACCAGGTCGACGCGCTGCGGGCGCTCGGCGTCCGGGCCGGCTTCATCAACTCCACGCAGGACTTCGACGAGCGCCGCTCGATGGAGGCCCAGTTCGTGGCGGGCGAGCTCGACCTGCTCTACCTCGCCCCGGAGCGGCTGCGGCTCGACTCCACGCTCGCCCTGCTCTCCCGGGGCGAGATCTCCGTCTTCGCGATCGACGAGGCGCACTGCGTCGCCCAGTGGGGCCACGACTTCCGTCCCGACTACCTCGCCCTGTCGGTCCTCGGCGAGCGCTGGCCGGAGGTGCCGCGCATCGCCCTGACGGCCACGGCGACGGACACCACGCACCGCGAGATCACCCAGCGTCTCGGCATGCCCGACGCCAAGCACTTCGTGGCCAGCTTCGACCGGCCCAACATCCAGTACCGGATCGTGGGCAAGGCCGACCCGAAGAAGCAGCTGCTCACCTTCCTCAAGGAGGAGCACGCCGGGGACGCGGGCATCGTCTACTGCCTCTCCCGCGCGTCCACGGAGAAGACCGCCGAGTACCTCTGCCGCAACGGCATCGAGGCCGTCCCGTACCACGCGGGCCTGGACGCCGGGACCCGCGCGGCCCACCAGTCCCGCTTCCTGCGCGAGGAGGGCCTGGTCGTCGTCGCGACGATCGCCTTCGGCATGGGCATCGACAAGCCGGACGTCCGCTTCGTCGCCCACCTGGACCTCCCGAAGTCCGTCGAGGGCTACTACCAGGAGACCGGCCGGGCCGGCCGCGACGGCGCCCCGTCCACGGCGTGGATGGCGTACGGCCTCCAGGACGTCGTCCAGCAGCGCAAGCTCATCCAGGGCGGCGAGGGCGACGAGTCCTTCCGCCGCCGGGCCGCCTCCCATCTGGACTCCATGCTCGCCCTGTGCGAGACCGCCCAGTGCCGCCGCGCCCAGCTCCTCACGTACTTCGGCCAGGAGCCCACCGCCGCCTCCTGCGGCAACTGCGACACCTGCCTCACCCCGCCCGAGACCTGGGACGGCACGGTGGCCGCCCAGAAGCTGCTGTCCACCGTGGTACGGCTGAAGCGGGAGCGCGGGCAGAAGTTCGGCGCCGGCCAGATCATCGACATCCTGCTCGGCCGCCGCACGGCCAAGGTCATCCAGTTCGACCACGACCAGCTCTCGGTGTTCGGCATCGGCGAGGAGCTGGCCGAGGCGGAGTGGCGCGGCGTCGTCCGCCAGCTCCTCGCCCAGGGCCTGCTGGCCGTCGAGGGCGAGTACGGCACGCTGGTCCTGACCGAGGAGAGCGGCAAGGTCCTCGGCCGCGAGCGCGAGGTCCAGCTCCGCAAGGAGCCGAAGAAGCCGACGATCTCCCGGTCCTCGTCCGGCCGGGGCGAGCGCAAGCCCAAGGCGGCGGCCGCCGACCTCCCCGAGACGGCCGTCCCCGTCTTCGAGGCCCTGCGCGCCTGGCGCGCCGCCCAGGCCAAGGAACTGGGCCTCCCCGCCTACGTGATCTTCCACGACGCGACCCTGCGTGAGATCGCCACGGTCCACCCGTCGACGCTCGGCGAGCTGGGCGGCGTCAGCGGCCTGGGCGAGAAGAAGCTGGCGACGTACGGGGAGGGGGTGCTGGAGGTCCTGGCGGGGCTCGACGCGGCCGCCCCGGCCCCGGAAGGCGCCCCGCCGGTCCCGGTCCCGGAGACGCCCGCCGCCGCCCCCGCCACCCGGCCCGCCCAGGCCCCGGCCCACGACGACGCCGAGTTCGGCTGGGACGAGGAGCCCCCGGAGTACGAGTAGGGGCCGGGAGGGGCGGGCCTACTGCGGGTCCGCCACCCGGCGGCGCGGCGTGATGGCGCTGAGGTCGAGGTCGACCGGGAACGGGACGGACACCTTCATCCGGTCGTGGAAGATCCCCGTCGAGGTGTAGGCGCCGGTGGCGGGCTCCAGCTCGAAGACGTACACGACCGTGCGCCCGTCCTGATCCTCCACCCGCCAGTAGTGCGGGATCCTCGCCCGCGCGTACTTCACGGGCTTCGTCTCCCGGTCACGGGTGACGGAGTCGTCGGAGACGACCTCGATGGCGAGAAGCACGCTGCTGGCGGGGAAGCGGGTCTGCCGCAGACTTTCGACGGCGTCGGCGCGCACGACGACGACATCGGGCTCGGGGCGGTTCGAGCGGTCGATGTCGATCGTGAAACGGGCCACGGACTCCAGATCCCGCGGCGCCGAGGACAGCAGGTGTCTGCTGAAGAGGCTGACAGCCCGGGAATGGAAAACGGTCTGAGGGCACGCGAACACCAGACTGCCGTCGATCAGCTCCGTGTGGGGAGGCAGGTTCGGCAGCGTATCCAGGTCATCGGCGGTCCAGCCGCCCTCGGGCGGAACCGCCCACCGCGGCCCGGGATGCGGAGGCTCGGCGTTCATCGGCGTTCCCATACGGCGAAGTCTCGCGCCCCGGGCCGCGCGTGCGCGCATGACGGGGGCCGGGTTCCTCCCCATGGGTGACCTGGTGCTCAGACCCCCACCCCCCGCCCCGCATACGCCCGCACATCCGCGTCCGGGTCCGCGACCGCCCCCGCCAGCGCCTCCCGTACCCCCGGCGCGTCCCCGTGCCGCAGCAGCGCCAGCACCGCCGCCTTGCGGACGTCCGCGTTCGGGTCGCCCAGCGCGCCGGCCAGCGCGCCCACCGCGCGGCCCGGGTCCGCCGAGGTCAGGGCCTTCGCCGCGCCCGCGCGGACCTGCCAGGCCGGGGCCTCCAGCGCCTCCACCGCCAAGGCGGCGTACACCTCCGGGCAGCCCGTCTCCGCCAGCGCGCCCAGGGCCGCCGCGCGGACCAGCGGGTCCGGATCGCCCAGGAGCGGGGCGAGCGGGGCCGGGGCAGGGGCGCGGACGGCGGCCAGGCCCTTCGCCACCGCGACCCGGACCTCGCGGGCCGGGTCGGCGGCGGCCCGGGTCAGCCCGTCCACCGCGTCCACGGAGACCAGGGCCCGGACGGTCTCGACCCGCACCTCGAGATCCGGGTCGCCGAGCGTGCCCGCGTACAGCTCCGCGTCGCCGAGCCGAAGCGCTCGCAGGGTGTCGAGGGAGGCGGCGCGGACCACGGCGTCGGCCGACGACAGGGCGGCGACCAGCGGTGTCCGCAGCGCGGGCGAGGGTTCCAGCACCTCGACCAGTTCGCGCAGGGACGCCGCGACGGCCGCGCGGACGGCGGGGGACGGGTCGCGGAGGGCGGCGGCCAGCGCGGGGCCCGCACCCGGCGGGGTGGACTCCGTGAGCGCGGCGACGGCGGCCCGGCGCACGGCGGGGTCCGGGTCGTCCAGGTACGGCGCGAGCGAGGCCAGGTCCGGTTCGCCCTCGCTCAGCGCCAGCAGCTCCAGGATGCGCGGCGAGGTGGAGACGGCCGGTTCGGAGGCCGCCGACACGGGAACACGCGCCGACACCGGCGCGGCCTCCCGCGCCCCAGCCGTCCCCACGCCCACCGGCTCCACCGCGCCGATCCGCCGCACCGGCCCCCCGGCCGGCGCGAACCCCTCCACCGGGACCAGGTACGGCGCCACCGGGCGCGCCGTGAACTCCATCGCCCCGGACGCCGACTTGTACAGGTCCAGGTGGTGGAACCAGTCCGCGTCGTCCCGCTCCGGGTGGTCCGTGCGCTCGTGGTACAGCCCCCAGCGGGACTCCGTACGGGCCAGCGAGGAGCGCGCGGCCATCTCCGCGCAGTCGCGGATGAACGACACCTCCGCGCACCGCATCAGCTCGTGCGGGGTCTTCGCGCCCATCTCCGCGAGGTCGGTGCGCATCCGCTCGAAGGATTCCAGGGCTATCGACAGCCGGGCCCCGGACTTCGGCGGAGCCACGTAATCGTTCACGAAGCGGCGCAGCTTGTACTCGACCTGCGGCTGCGGCGGCCCGTCCGGATTGCGCAGCGGCCGGTAGATCAGTTCGTGCGCCGCCCGCAGCTGGTCGGCTGGCAACTCGCCCTCGTACGCCGTGAAACGGGCCGCGTCCTCGCCCGCCAGGTCACCGAAGACGAACGCGCCGATCATGTAGTTGTGCGGCACGCACGCCAGGTCACCGGCCGCGTAGAGGCGGTCCACCGTGGTGCGGGCGTGGTCGTCCACGCGGACGCCGGACGCCGAGTGGCCGCCGCACAGGCCGATCTCGGAGATGTGCATCTCGATGTCATGGGTGCGGTAGTCGTGACCGCGCCCGGCGTGGAACGTGCCGCGCGTCGGGCGTTCCGTGGAGTGCAGGATCGTCTCCAGCGCGCTGACGGACTCCTCCGGCAGATGGCTGAGCTTGAGGTAGACCGGCCCCCGGTCGGAGGCCACCTCCGCCGCGAACTCGGCCATCATCTGCCCCGACCAGTAGTCGGAGTCCACGAAGCGCTCGCCGTGCCGGTTGACCTGGTAGCCGCCGAAGGGGTTGGCGACGTACGCGCAGGCCGGGCCGTTGTAGTCCTTGATCAGCGGGTTGATCTGGAAGCACTCGATGCCGGTCAACTCGGCGCCCGCGTGGTACGCCATGGCGTAGCCGTCACCCGCGTTGGTCGGGTTCTCGTACGTACCGTAGAGGTAGCCGGAGGCCGGCAGGCCGAGCCGGCCGCAGGCGCCCGTGGCGAGGATGACGGCGCCCGCCCGGACCGTGACGAACTGCCCGGTGCGGGTGTGGAAGCCGGCCGCGCCGATCGCCCGGCCGTCGTCGCCGGTCAGCACGCGCACCGGCATGACCCGGTTCTCGATGCGGATGCGCTCGCGCATCTCGCGCCGCCGCAGCTGCCGGTAGAGGACCTTCTTCACGTCCTTGCCCTCGGGCATCGGCAGGACGTACGAGCCGGAGCGGTGGACCTGCCGGACCGCGTACTCGCCGTGCTCGTCCTTCTCGAACTTCACCCCGTACGACTCCAGGCGCCGCACCATGCCGAAGCCGCGCGTCGCGGTCTGCCGGACGGTGGACTGGTCCACGATGCCGTCGTTGGCGCGGGTGATCTCCGCGACGTAGTCGTCGGGTTCGGCACGGCCCGGGATCACCGCGTTGTTCACGCCGTCCATGCCCATGGCGAGCGCGCCGGAGTGGCGGACGTGCGCCTTCTCCAGGAGGAGCACGGAGGCGCCGCGCTCGGCCGCGGTGAGGGCCGCCATCGTGCCGGCCGTACCGCCGCCGACGACCAGCACGTCGCAGGAGAGTTCCTCGGCGTCCGCGAGGGCGGGGATCTGCACGGGGGAAGCCTTTCGGAGAGGGTTCAGGGGGTGAGGGATTCCAGGACCCGGCGGCGCAGCGCGACCGTCACCGGATCGGTGTGCGCGGTCCGTTCGCGCGGGCGCGGCACCGGCAGCACCCGACCGCCCGGCAGCAGGGCCACGCGGTCGCCGAGGAACAGCGCCTCGTCCACGTCGTGCGTCACGAACACCACCGTGGCGCCGCTGCCCCGGAGCACATCGACCAGGAGCCGCTGCATGCCGGCCCGGGTCTGGGCGTCCAGCGCGCCGAACGGCTCGTCCATCAGGACCGCCCGGGGCCCCGCCGCGAGGGCGCGGGCCAGCTGGACGCGCTGGCGCTGGCCGCCGGAGATCCGGTGCGGCAGCCGCGCCGCGTGTTCGGCGAGCCCGACCCGGCCCAGCCACTCCTCGGCGCGGGCCCGCCGCTCGGCGCGCCCCACACCGCGGATGGCCAGGGGCAGTTCGACGTTGGCCCGGACCGTGCGCCAGGGCAGCAGCGCGTCGTCCTGGAAGACGAGGGCGCGTGCGGCGCGGGGCCCGGTGACGGGCTCGCCGTCCTCGCTCACCTCGCCGCCCAGCGGGGGAAGCAGCCCGGCCAGGGTTCTCAGCAGCGTGGACTTGCCGCAGCCGGACGGGCCGACGACGGCCAGGATCTCGCCGGGCACGACATCGAGGTCGATGCCGTCGAGCACGGGCGCCCCGGCCCGGCCGAGCGTGGCGCCGCGCAGCGTGAGCCGCAGCCCGTGCGTGGTCGTCGTCATGAGCGCACCCGTTCCTGTGCCGTGCGGACCGAGGGGGCGGCGGGGGCCGCCGGGGCGGGGCGCCGGCGCACGGGGGAGGCCTGGCGGTTCTCCGTGCGCGGCAGCCAGCGGGTCAGCCGGCGGCCCAGGACCTCCACGGCCGTGGAGGTGAGCCAGCCGAGCAGGCCGATGGTGGCCATGCCGACGAAGACCCCGGGATAGTCGACCACCGTGTAGTCCTGCCAGGTCCGGTAGCCGACCCCGTACTCGCCGGAGATCATCTCGGCGGAGATCACGCAGATCCACGACACCCCGATTCCGACGGACAGGCCGCCGAGGATGCCGGGGAGCGCGCCGGGCAGCACCACCGACCACAGGACGCGCCGCCGGCCGCCGCCCATGGTCAGGACGGCCTCCTCCCACACCGGGGTCAGCGCCCGCACCGCGTGCCGGGTGGAGACCATGACGGGGAAGAACGCGGCGGTGCAGGTGATGAAGACGATGCCCTGCTCGTTGCTCGGGAAGAGCAGGATGGCGACCGGGACCAGCGCGATGGCCGGGACGGGCCGCAGCACTTCGAGGACCGGGCCGAGCAGATCGGCGGCGATCCGTGAGCGGGCGACGGCCGTGCCGACGGTGACCCCGAGGACGGCGGCCAGCGCGAAGCCGGTGACGATCCGGGTCAGGCTGTCGGTCAGGTCCTGCCAGTACGCGTCGCCCGCGACCCGGTCCGCGAAGGCGCGGCCGACCTCGCCGACCGTCGGGAACTGCTCGAAGCGCAGCCACAGATTGATGTCGTACGTGGTCAGCGCCTGCCACAGCCCGAGCGCCGCGCCCAGCGAGAGCACCCGTCGCACGGGTGACCACCGCCCTCTCATGACGCGGACCCGGCGCGTTCCAGCGCGGTGGCGTACGGGACGGTCCGGGCGCCCGGGTGCGCCGCCACGTCGGCGCGGGCGGCCGACTCGGTGACGTACGGACGCAGTTCCGGGCCGTCCGCGACCCACACCGCGCGGTCCGCGAACCACAGCGTGCCGGTCTTGGCGTCGGGGACGTACGCCGCCCGGACCGTGTCCCGGTGCGCGGCCGCGTACCGCAGCAGTTCGGTGGGGGTGGCGAAGGCGGTGGTGGTGTCCTTGCCCTTCAGCCACACCTCGCCGCCGCGCCGGGCGGGCGGCCCCGCGGCGAGGGCCTTCGCGTAGCCGGAGCCGTACACGCGCTTGATGTACCGGTCGTCCACGAAGGCGTCCACGTCCACGTCACCGACGAGCTTCGCGGAGGCCAGCACCGGGACGTCCTTCTTCAGGGCGGCGATCAGCGCGGGCTTCGGCGTGGTGTCGAAGGTGGCGATGCCCTGGGCGCCGTTGTAGAGGTGGACGACCTCCGCCGGCAGGCCGGTGGCCTTCGCGACGGACTCCGAGGCGGCGACCGGGTGCTCGTGGAGATACGTCGTCGCGCGGCCCTGGGCGCGCAGGAAGTCCTCCACCACGGCGGACCGCTTCTCCGCGAAGTCCTCGCGGACCGTGACGCCGTGGAAGGTGGGCAGGTCGAGCTCGGCACCGTCGTACAGCGCCTTGGCCCGGCCCTGGAAGGCGAGCAGCCCCGGCCAGGCCACGAACTGCGACAGCGCGTCCGCGCTGCCCGCCTGGAGTGCCGAAGCGCCCACGGCAGGCTGCTGGTTGAGCTTGCGGATGTCCTTCTCCGGGTCGATCCCGGCCTGTTGCAGGGCGCGTACGAGGGTGCCGTCGGCAGCCGAGCCGACGCTCGTGGAGACCTTCCTGCCGCGCAGGTCGGTGAGCGTGCGGAGCTTGGAACCCGGTCCGGTGACCACGGTGTTGAGGCCGCCCGACAGGTTGTAACCGGTGACCGAGACGAGCCGGGTGGGGCGCTTGAGCTGGACGCCCCGGGCCGCGTTGATCAGCAGCGGGAAGTCGCCCATCGAGCCGATGTCGATCTTCCCGGCGGTCATCTGGGCGGTGATCGGGGCGCCGGTGGCGTAGTCCTGCCACTCCACCTTGTACGTGACACCGTCCCGCTCACCGCGCTTGCGCAGCTCGTCCTCGAAGTACCCGAGGGACCGCAGCAGGGTGCCGGCGGTGACGGTGTTGATGGTCCGGGACTGGTAGCCCACGGTCACCGTGACCGTACCGCTGTCGTCCGCGCTCGCCCCGCCGCCGCAGCCCGTGGTGAGCGTGAGGAGCAGCGCGGCGCCGGCCAGGGCGCCGGGTGCTGTGCGTCGCATGGGAGTCGGGGCCTTTCAGCGCAGGAGATAGGGCATGTTGACGGTGACCGCCCCGGTGGGGCAGCGGGCGGCGCACGGGCCGCAGTACCAGCACTCGTCCACGTGCATGTACGCCTTGCCGCTGTCCTGGTGGATGGCCAGGGAGTCGAGCGGGCACATGTCGACGCACAGGGTGCATCCGTCGATGCACTTGGACTCGTCGATGGTCACGGGCACGTCGGCCCGCTGGGGCGCCAGAGGCATGGCGGGGCTCCAGGGAAGGGGGTTACGGAGGGTGGGGTGCTTCAACAGGCCCGGTGCAGCACGCCGTTCATGCTGATGCGGTCGCCGCGGAAGCGGATGAATTCCAGATCCACGGGCCGGCCGTCGGCGAGCCGGGTCAGCCGCTCCAGCATCAGCACGGCGGACCCGCGCGGGACTTCCAGGACGGCGGCGGAGTGCGCGTCGGCGTTGACGGCCTCCAGGGTGATGTCGGCGTCGCCCAGCAGCTGCCCGGTCAGGGACTCCAGCAGCCGGAACACGTCGGTGTTCTCCAGGTCGGCGCCGAGCAGCCCGGCGCCGACGTCCATCGGGACGTAGGTGAGGTCGAGGGAGAGGGGCAGCCCGTTCAGCAGCCGGCGGCGCTCGATGTAGAGCACGTCGGTGTGCTCGGCGAGGCCGAGGCGCCGGGCCACCGGGGCCGGGGCGGGGACGGGCCCGACGGTGCGGACCTCGTTGGTGACCCGGCCGTGTTCGCGCAGGGTCTCGGCCAGGCCCTGGAGCCGGTCGAGGGCGTGCGGGTACTTCTCGGCGACGACGACCGTGCCGACGCCCGGCAGCCGCTCGACCAACCCCTCGCCGCGCAGCAGGTCGAGGGCCTGGCGCACGGTGTTGCGGGAGACGCGGTAGTCGTGCCCGATGGTGTCCTCGTACGGCAGGACACCACCGGGGAACGCGCCCGTGCGCACCTGGTGGCGCAGCAGGTCGGCGAGGAGCCGGGCGCCGTCCGCACGCAGCCGGCGCCGGCGGGCGGCGGCGACGGGCACGGTGTGCTCGCGGGTGCGTTCGGCTGGCATGCGCTGGACCATACCGACGCGGTAAGGGAGTTGGTGTTGCCGCAGTGTTGCGCCATCAACGGTCCTCCACGGGGCGCCTGTGACCTGCGGTGACGCGGGAGGCCGGGGGAGATCCGCCACCCGCCGGTCCGCCATGCGGACCCCGCCGGCCGCACCCCGGAAGGAGCGAGGCCGGGGCGCCGGGTCAGTCCGTCGGGACGACCCGCCCCGTGACCTCGCCCAGACCCACCCGGGTGCCGTCCGGTCCCGGCGCCCAGGCGGTGATGGTCACCGTGTCGCCGTCCTCCAGGAACGTCCGCTTGCCCTCGGGCAGGTCCAGCGGGTCGCGGCCGTTCCAGGTCAGCTCCAGGAGGCAGCCGCGCTGGTCCGGCTCGGGGCCGCTGACGGTGCCGGAGCCGTAGAGGTCGCCGGTGCGCAGCGAGGCGCCGTTGACCGTCATCTGGGCGAGCTGCTGGGCGGCCGTCCAGTACATCGTGGAGAACGGCGGCTCCGCGACGACGTGTCCGTTGACCGCGACGGAGATCCGCAGGTCGTAGCCGCCGGGCTCGTCCTCGTCCGCGTCGTCCAGATAGGGGAGCAGCGGGAGGTCGCGGGCGGGCGGGGCGGTGCGGGCGGCGTCCAGGGCCTCCAGCGGGGTCACCCAGGCGGAGACGGAGGTGGCGAAGGACTTGCCGAGGAACGGGCCGAGCGGGACGTACTCCCACGCCTGGATGTCGCGCGCCGACCAGTCGTTGAGCAGGGAGAGCCCGAAGACGTGCTCCCGGAAGTCCGGGAGGGCCACGGGCTTCCCCTGCTCGGACGGGGTGCCGACGACGAAGCCGACCTCCGCCTCGATGTCGAGTTTCACGGACGGGCCGAAGACGGGCGCCGGGTCGGCCGGTCCCTTGCGCTGGCCCGCCGGGCGGACCACATCGGTGCCGGAGACCACGACGGTCCCCGCGCGGCCGTGGTAACCGATCGGCAGGTGCTTCCAGTTGGGGGTGAGCGGCGCGTCGGCGTCGGGCTGGAAGATCCGGCCCACGTTGGTGGCGTGGTGCTCGCTGGCGTAGAAGTCCACGTAGTCCGCGACCTGGTAGGGCAGGTGCAGGGTGACCGCGTCCAGCGGGTGCAGCAGCGGCTCCAGGTCCGCGCGGTGCGCGGGCACCGTGACCCACGCGGTCAGCGCCCGGCGCACATCGCGCCAGGCGGTGCGCCCGGCCGCGAGCAGGGCCGTCAGGTCGGGCCGGGCCAGCAGCTGTGCGTACGGCGAACCGAGGGCGAGCGCGGCGGCCCCGGCGTCCAGGACGTGGTCGCCGATGCGGACGCCGACGCGCCGCTTTGGCCGGTCCGGGGTGGAGAACACGCCGTACGGCAGGTTGTGCGGGCCGAAGGGATGGTCCTCGGCCACATCGAGCGGGCTGCTCTGCTCGGGCATCTGTCGCTGCCTCGCTTTCCGGGTCGCTTGGGTGACACGTTACGTCGGGGCCGTCGCCCCGGGCCGTGTCCGGGACGTCCCACGAGGCGTGCGACGCCGGGCACGACCCGGGCAGTGCCCCAACCATCCCCAATGCCCCGGAAAGTACGCCTCGCATCACCCTTCACCCGGCGGTTCGCGGGATGCTCTTCTCCCAGGTCCGGTGGAAGACGACCTCGCCGCCCTCGGTGCAGACGACCTCGTTGACGGTGTGGAAGTCGTCCGCGTCGGCGGTGATCTCCGAGCGCGTGTCGATCTGCACGTCCCAGGACATCTCCGGCCGGTGCAGCCGGATCGTCCAGTCGGACCGGGTGCGCGCGGAGAGCGGGTCGCCCTCCTGGACGGTGTACGTCTCCACCGCGTCCTCGGTGAATTCGAGCCCGTCCGGGTAGACGCGCGTGCCGCCGTAGCGCGGGTCGACCTCCAGCCGCCACTCGCCCTTGGCGACGTCGCGGACGACCAGCCGTTCCGGGCGCGGCGCCTCCAGGGGCTCCGGGAAGACCACGCCCAGCGGCTCGGACTGCTCGGGCTCCTCGAAACGGATCGCGGGGTCCTCGGTGCGCCGGCGCACCGGGAGTTCGACGAGGCTGCCGTCGGCCTCCAGGGTGAAGCCCGCCGAGCCCGCCTGCGGCCAGATCCAGGGCCAGTACGAGGACGAGACGGCGAGCCGGATGCGGTGGCCGGGCGGGAAGGTATGCCCGATGCCGTTCAGCTCGAAGGTCACGTCCTCGGTGGCGCCGGCCGGCCAGTCCTCGGTGCGGTCGCGTCCGTTGCGGGCGGCCAGGTTGAGCGCGCCGCGCGTGACGAGGGTGGAGGAGCCGTCGGGGGCGACGTCGCAGAGCCGGGCGATCGCCTGCCCGCGCGGCACGTCCATCGTGATGCGCAGCTTCACCCGGGGCCGGCCCAGGATCTCGATCGGCGCGTCGGTGACCGGGAACTCGAAGCAGAGCGACTTGGCGTCCTCGTCGCGCTGGTCCGGCGGCAGGTCGGCGTCGTTGCCGAAGGGGAAGAACCGCCCGGCGTCGAGGCCGGTCTGCTGCGGCGAGTGGACGATCTGCGGCCCGCCCTGGAGGGCGTACGCCACCGGGGTGACGTTCTCCGAGGGCCAGCTGGTCTCCCCGGCCCAGCGGCCGGGCAGCGTCTCGTAGACCGTGGCGGGCCGGTGCGACTCGCTGATCCAGGACCGCAGCAGGGGTTCCCGCATGATGCCGGTGTCCTCGTCCTTCAGGTGCTGGTCCCACCAGCGCAGCGTCTCCTGGAGGAAGCCGATGCCCGGTCCCGGCGGCAGCCCCCGGTCGGGGTACTGGTGCGACCAGGGGCCGATGATCCCGCGCACCTTCGCCGGGTCCAGGTGCTCGACGAGGCGGAGGACGGTGTCGCGGTACGGGTCGTGCCAGCCGCCGACCGCGAGGACGCTCGCCTTGATCGCGGAGTAGTCCTCGCAGACGCTGCCGTGCTTCCAGTAGGCGTCGCGGGTCTGGTGGGAGAGCCAGGTGTGGATGAAGGGGTCCACGGCCTCCAGCCGGTTCAGCCACATCTGCCGCCAGTCGTCGCCGACGTCCGCCGGGTCGGGCGGGCGGCACACGAAGGCCAGCATGGTGGCCGCCCAGGCGTGCATGTCCACGGCGAGGACCGAGCCGCCCATGTAGTGGACGTCGTTGTCGTAGCGGTCGTCGGCCGAGCACACCGTGACGATCGCCTTCAGCGGCTCCGGGGCCAGCGCGGCGATCTGGAGCGAGTTGAAGCCGCCCCAGGAGATCCCGAACATGCCGACCCGGCCCGAGCACCACTCCTGCCGGGCCAGCCAGTGGATGACGGCGACCCCGTCGGCCAGTTCCGTCGCGTCGTACTCGTCGCCCGGCATGCCCTCGCTGTTGCCGTGGCCGCGCACGTCCACCCGGACGGAGGCGTAGCCGTGTCCGGCGTACCAGGGGTGGCGCTGCCAGTCGCGCGGCGCGGTCCAGTCGCTCAGCCGGTACGGCAGGTACTCCAGGAGGGCGGGCACGGGTTTCTCCGTGACCGGCCGCCAGACCCGGGCGTACAACTGGGTGCCGTCCGGAAGCGGGATGTAGAGGTCCTCGCGGGTCGTCTCGTACGGGAACGCGGTCTCGATGTGCATGGGACTACCTCAGTGGACGGGGTGCATGGTGCGCCTGAGCCAGGGGGCGGCGGCGATGACGGCCACACCGGCCGCGACCGCGACAGCGCCATTGACACCGAAGTAGGCGGGGTTGGACACCTCGCCGTACAGCTTCACGATCTGGGCCTGGATGCCGTTGGCGAGGGCCAGCGAGAGGAACCAGAGCGCCATGGTCTGGCTGGCGAACGCCTTCGGGGCGAGCTTGGTGGTCGCCGACATGCCGGAGGTCTCCAGCAGGATGTCGCCGAGCCCGAGGAGCAGATAGGAACCGACGATCCACCAGGCGGCCATCTTGTACGTGTCCGTGGAGTGCCCCGAGGTGGGCAGGACCATCAGCAGGAACGAGAGGCCGCCCAGGATCACGCCGATCGCGATCTTGTTGGACGCGTGCGGCTGGCGCGGTCCCATCTTCGCCCAGACGGCCGCGACCACCGGGGCGAGCAGCACCTCGAAGGCGCCGAGCGCGGAGGCGTACCAGCTCGACGGGAAGTGGAAGCCGAAGATCTCCGTACGGGCGTTGGTCGACGCGAGCAGCATCATCGTCGAGTACGCCTGGAAGAGGATGAAGTTGAAGACGACGGAGGCCAGGAACAGCACCACGTACGGGCGCAGCCTGCCGCGTTCCTCGGCGGTGACCCGGGGACTGCGGAACATCACCGCGAAGTAGACGACCGGCGCGATCACCGAGATGAGGGTGAGCAGGTCGACGAACCGGTCCATGGTGAGCCAGCCCGCCAGGGCCAGAGCGGTCGCGACGGCCGCCACGACCACGCACCCGACGACGATGAGCCGGACCGCGCGGCGCATGGGTCCGGGGGCCAGCGCGAATTCGGCGGCGTGCTTTCGCCCGGCCAGGTGACGGCGGCCCGCCACGTACTGGATGAGGCCCAGCGTCATGCCGAAGGCGGCGGCCGAGAAGCCCCAGTGCCAGCTCGCGTGGTCACCGAGCCAGCCGGTGATCAGCGGGCCGAGGAACGCGCCGATGTTGATGCCCATGTAGTAGAGGGCGAAGCCCGCGTCCCGGCGCTCGTCGTCCGTGCGGTAGAGCTTGCCGACCATGGTGGCCACATTCGGCTTGAGCAGCCCCGTACCGGCACTGATCAGCCCCAGCCCCACCCAGGTCATGGCGTCGGTGGGCACCGCCATGGCGTAATGCCCGCAGGCGATCAGGACGCCGCCGTACAGGACGGCCCGGTACGAGCCCAGGATGCGGTCGGCCAGCCAGCCGCCGGCCACCGAGACGAGGTAGACGAGCGTGCCGTACGCGGCGGAGACGGAGGCGGCGGTACCGGCCTCCATGCCCATACCGCCATTCGCGACCGTGTCCGCGAAGTAGAGGACGAGGATCGCCTGCATGCCCAGGAACGAGAACCGTTCCCACACCTCGAGGCCGGACAGGGTCATCAGACCCCGTGGCTGGCCGAAAAAGGCGTGGTCGTCGGCCGGGGGCGGCTGCGTCGGGTCGGTGTCTGCTGCTGTGTGAGACAAAGCGGCAACTCCTGATCGTATGAGCTGATCCCGAACATACCGGCGGTGGCGGGAAGGCGCCCACGGTGATCCAAAGGGGACCGGATACGCTGACTTGAGTGATGACAACGACACATCGACATTCCGTGTGATCGTCAGCAGACAGGAGATCCCCTCGTGACCGTCGTCGGGCCGTTCGGACTGAGCGTGCGGGACCAGGCTCTTGAGGCCGGTGTCCAGGCCGGTTTGGCTGCTGTCGAGTCGGGCCTGCTCGATGCCACCAAGAGCGACGTGCCCTTCATCACGGAAGCCGCCCAGCACCTGGTGCGCGCGGGGGGCAAGAGGTTCCGGCCGCTGCTGGCGATGCTGGCCGCCCAGTTCGGTGACGCCGACGCGCCGGGCGTGGTGCCCGCGGCCGTCGTCGTCGAGCTCACCCACCTCGCGACGCTGTACCACGACGACGTCATGGACGAGGCCGACGTGCGGCGCGGCGTCGCCAGCGCCAATTCCCGCTGGGGCAACTCGGTCGCCGTACTGACCGGCGACTTCCTCTTCGCGCGCGCCTCGCACATCCTGGCCGACCTCGGCCCGGAGGCCGTCCGCATCCAGGCGCAGGCGTTCGAGCGCCTGGTCACCGGCCAGATCCTGGAGACCGCGGGCCCGCGCGACGGACGCGACCCGGTCGAGCACTACCTCGAAGTGATGAGCGGCAAGACCGGCTCGCTGATCGCCGTCGCCTGCCGGTTCGGCGCGATGATGGCCGGCGCCGACGAGTCCACGACCGACATCCTCACCCAGTACGGTGAACGGCTCGGCGTGGCCTTCCAGCTCGCCGACGACGTCCTCGACATCGCCTCCGACTCCCACGAGTCCGGCAAGACCCCCGGCACCGACCTCCTGGAGGGCATCCCGACCCTCCCCGTCCTCCACCTCAGGGCGCAGGCCGCGGCCGACGGCAAGCCGGAGGACCTGGCCCTCGTCGAGCTGCTCGACGGCGACCTGGGCGACCCGGACCGGCTCGCCGAGGCGCTGCGCCTGCTGCGCGCCCACCCGGCACTGGCCCGGGCCCGGCAGGACACCGTCCGGTACGCCCAGGAGGCTCGGGCGACGCTGAAGCCGCTGCCCGAGTGCTACGCCAAGCTCGCGCTCGAAGAGATGTGCGACGCGGTCGTCCACCGCGCCGGCTGACGGCCCCTCGGCCCGACCCCTACGGGACGGCCGGCGGCCGGCCCTTCGCCCTCATACCGAAGAGGTACGCGGAGTTGCTCCCGGGGGCTGACGCCTTCCGCCTCCGGATTTGGTCAGATGGAGGACAACCACTCCTGACCAAAACGGGTGAGAATGGCGGCACGGAGTGGACGAGTGCATCCGACGGAAGCCGCCGACCACGGAGGTAGGGCACACATGGCACCGAACGACAGCGCGGAGACCAACGGCACGGCCGCCCGGGGGAGCGCCGGCCGCCGCAAGGCGGCGCGCTACATCGTCCCCGCCGCGGTGGCGGGGGTGGCGGCGGCGACGATCGGCCTGGTCCCGGCGCTCGCCAGCTCGGGCGACCCCGATCTGCCGAAGATCACCGCTCAGGAACTCATCGAGAAGATCGCCGCGTCGGACACGGAGCAGTTCTCCGGCACGGTGAAGATCAGCACGGACCTCGGCATCCCGGCCCTGGGCGGCCTGGCCGGCTCCTTCCTCTCCGACGCCGGCGGGGACGGCGGCAAGGACACGTCGGGCGCCGACCCGCAGGCCAGGCTCACCGAGCTCGCCTCCGGTACGCACACCCTGCGGGTGGCCGCCGACGGCCCCGACAAGCAGCGCCTCTCCGTCCTGGACGACACGTCCGAGTACAGCCTGATCCACAACGGCGACCAGGTCTGGGCGTACGACAGCGCGTCCCACGCGGTCTACCACGCGGAGGGCGAGGACAAGGCGCCCCGGGACAAGGACCGGGCCGCCCCCGAGGGCGTGCCCACCACTCCGAAGGCCCTGGCCGAGCAGGCGCTGAAGGCCGCCGACGGCACCACGTCCGTCACGGTGGACGGCACCGCGCGGGTCGCCGGGCGCGACGCGTACCGCCTGGTCCTGAAGCCCGAGCAGAGCGGCTCCACGATCGACTCGGTCACCGTCGCCGTGGACGCGGAGAACGGCCTCCCGCTCAAGTTCACGCTCCGGCCCAGCAGCGGCGGCAAGGCGATCGTCGACGCCGGTTTCACCTCGGTCGACTTCGGGAAGCCCGCCGGGTCCTCGTTCACCTTCACCCCGCCCAAGGGCGCGAAGATCACCGAGGCCGAGGACGCCAAGGGCCACGAGAAGGCGCGGGGCGGCCTGGGCGAGGCCGAGGCCGCGCAGGGCGCCGGTGCCCCGAAGATCATCGGCAAGGGCTGGAACAGCATCGCCGAGTTCAGGACCCCCGGCGGCGCGGCCCTCCCGTCCGGGGCGTCGAAGGACGTCCCGGCCGAGGCCCGGCAGTTCCTGGACGCGCTCGGCGACAAGGTCACCGGCACGTTCGGTTCCGGCACGGTCTTCAGGACCCGCCTGATCAACGCGCTGATGACGGACGACGGCCGCGTCTACGTGGGCGCGGTCACCAAGGACGCGCTGGTCGAGGCCGCGAACGCGGGCTGACGCCCAGGTCCCTCGCCCGCCCCGCCGTGCGTGTCGCGCGGCGGGGCGGGCGCGACAGCGGGGAGCAGACATGACAAGGCCCGACACCGCGCCCGTCATCGAGACGCGCGGGCTGACCAAGCGCTACCGGGGCGGTCAGCTCGCCGTGGACCGGCTCGACCTCACCGTCCCCGGCGGCAGCGTCTTCGGCTTCCTCGGGCCCAACGGCTCGGGCAAGACCACCACCATCCGGATGCTCATGGGCCTGATCGCCCCGACCTCCGGCACCGCGAGCGTCCTCGGCCGCCCCATGCCGGACGCCTCGCGCACGGTGCTCCCCGAGGTCGGCGCGCTGATCGAGGGCCCGGCGCTGTACGGGTTCCTGAGCGGCCGGGACAACCTCGTGCGCTACGACAGGGCCGATCCCACCGCCGACCCGCGCACCCGCGCCGTCCGGGTCGGCGACGCCCTGGAGCGGGTCGGGCTCACCCCGGCGGCCGGCAAGAAGGCGCGCGCGTACTCGCTGGGCATGAAACAGCGCCTCGGCCTCGCCGCCGCCCTGCTCAGACCGCGCCGGCTGCTTGTCCTGGACGAGCCGACCAACGGCCTGGACCCGCAGGGCATGCGCGAGATCCGCGCCCTGGTCCGCGAACTGGCGGCGGACGGCACCACGGTCTTCCTCTCCTCCCATCTCCTGGACGAGATCGAGCAGGTCTGCACGCACGCGGCGGTGATGGCCCGGGGCCGGCTCCTCACCCAGGGCCCGGTCGCGGGCCTCGCCACCGGCGGCCGCCTCGCCGTCACCACCCCGGACCCGGCCGACGCCGCCCGCGTACTGAAGGAGCACGGCCTCACGGGCATCACGCTGGACGGCGACCGGGTCCGCGCCGACGCCCCGCCGGGCACGGTGGAACTCGCGGACGTGAACGCGGCGTTGGTGCGGGACGGCGTACGGGTGCGCGCGTTCGGCGTCGAACGGGCGTCGCTGGAGGACGCGTTCGTGGCTCTGACGGGAGAAGGATTCGATGTCGCAGGCTGAGAAGGCGGCCGGGACCGCCGGGGAGCCCACCGGGAGCGCCGTCGAGGGGGCGGCTCACGAAGGTGACGCCGGGGCCCCGGCCGAGGACGCTGTCCCGGCTGCGGCCGAGGGGGCCGCTCGTCGAGAGGCTGTCCGCGTCGTGCGCAACCCCCTCTGGACGTTCGGCATTCTGCGCTCCGAGCTGACGACCACCCTGCGCCGCCGGCGCACCCTCGCGCTGCTCGGCGTGCTGGCCGCCGTCCCCGTGCTGATCGGGATCGCGGTGCGCATCGAGACGGCCGACGGCTCGTCGGCGGGCCCCGGCGGCGGGGCGGCCGGCCCGGCGTTCCTCTCCCAGGTGACCAACAACGGCCTCTTCCTGGTCTTCGCCACGCTCGCCGCGACGCTCCCCGTCTTCCTCCCGATGGCCGTGGGCGTGATCGCGGGCGACGCGGTCGCGGGCGAGGCCAACGCGGGCACCCTGCGCTATCTGCTGGTCGCCCCGGCCGGCCGGACGAGGCTGCTGCTCGCCAAGTACGCCGCCACGCTCGGCTTCTGCCTGGTGGCCACGCTCGTCGTGGCCGCGTCCGCGCTGGCCGTGGGCGCGCTGCTGTTCCCGGTGGGCGACGTCACGACGATCTCGGGGACGACGATCGGCTTCGGCGAGGGCCTGGTACGGGCGGGGCTCGTCGCGGTGCTCGTGGCCGCGTCCCTGACAGGCTTCACGGCGCTCGGCCTGTTCGTCTCGACGCTCACCAACAGCGGCATCGCGGCCATGGCGGCGGCGGTCGGGCTGCTGATCACCGTGCAGATCGTGGACACCATCCCCCAGCTGAGCGGGGTTCACCCCTACCTCTTCCCGCACTACTGGCTTTCCTTCACGGACCTGTTGCGCGAGCCCGTCTACTGGGACGAGGTGAGGAAGAACCTGGGGCTTCAGGCGCTGTACGCGGCGGTGTTCGGCTCTGCGGCCTGGGCCCGGTTCACCACGAAGGACGTCACCGCCTGACCTGGGAGGCACACCCGTACCGTCGGCCGGCGAGCCGTCCCCCGATCGGCTCGTCGCGGCACGAACGGCACGAACGGTGCGAAAACAGAGGGAACGAGCCGACACGGTACGTTCCGTTTCCGCCAGAGCATTGTTCGGCTTATGGCGACGGACTGTCAACAAGGTTTGACTCGAACAGGCCTATGCTCACCGAATGAACACATCGCCGAGTTCACTGCGCAGGAGCGAGAGCTCACGCAGGGCGACCCTGCAAGCCGCCCTCGATCTCTGTACGGAGAGGGGCTACGGGCGGGTCACGGTCGAGGCGATCGCGGCCCGGGCGGGCGTGAGCAAGAAGACGATCTACCGCTGGTGGCCGTCGAAGAGCGCGGTGCTACTGGAAGCCTTTACGGAGACGCTGGTGTCGGCGACCCCGTTCGTCGACACCGGGGACATCGCGAAGGACCTGCGTACCCACCTCACGGGCGCGGTGAACGTCCTCGCCGTACCCCCGTACGGCCCGGCCTACGCGGGCATCCTCTCGGAACTGCACCACGACGACCGACTGGCCGAAACGGTACGTACGCAGCTGATCGACCCCCGCTTCGACGAGGCGGTCGGCCGGCTGCGCAGCGCCCAGGAGCAGGGCCAGCTCCCGCCGGACGCGGACCTGCACCTGGCGGTGGAGATGCTGTACGGCCCGCTGTACTACCGCCATGTGCTGCGCAAGCCGATGCAGGACGCGGAGGACGTGGGAAAGCTGGTGGACCACGTGCTGCGGGCGCTGGGGGCGACGATGCCGGACTGAGAGACGGTGGGTGCCTGTGGTGCTCTCGACCGCACTCGTCCGATCTGGCCGGCGGAGCGTCCCCGCGGTCGCCGACGGTCAGGTTCTCCTCAGTGGCCGTGCCATGTCCGGGACCGCGACGCCGGCAGGATCACGGCCTGCGGCTGGAGTCGTCAGGAGCTGATCCGGGCCGCGGGCACGGTCCAGCCGGTGGCGCGGATCCACTCGGCCAGGTCCCGGATGGCCGGCTCGATCGCCTTCACCGCTGCGAGGTCCGACGGGTGTTCTGACCCCTTGGCGAACTGGCGGAACATCACCTTGTCGAGGTCGTTGCCGAGGACGCTCAGCGGCAGGGCCTCGTAGCGTGACGGCAGCCCGGCGCGCGCGCCGAACGCGGCGGCGATCCGGGGGCCCGTCGGCTCGTCGCCGACGACCTCGATGGCTCCGCCGGGTACGTCCGCGGTGTCGAGCAGGATCGCGGCGGCGACCTGGCCGATGTCCTTGATCGAGATCATCTTCAGGGGGACGTCGTCCGGCAGCGGCAGCCTCAGGACGATCGTTCCGTCCTCCAGGCTCGGCGCCATCACGGTCGCGAAGTTCTCCATGAAGGCGGCCGGGCGGACCATTGTGGCCCTCAGGCCGGAAAGCTTCAGGTATTCCTCGATCCGGTGCTTCGAGTCGTGGTGCGGCACCCCCGTCACGCGCTCCGCTCCGAAGACCGAGTTGAACACGACGTGTGGCACGCGCGCTGCGGCCGCCGCATCGACGAGGGCGGTGCCCACGCGGACCTCCTCCTCGACCTCCTTGAGGCTGTTCGCCTCCGGGGTCATGAAGGAGAACGCGTCGACCGCCTCCAGCGCGGCGACCGTTGACGCCGGGTCGTCGATCCGGATGGCCGCCAGTTCGACGCCCCGGGCGGCCAGCGCCTGTGCTCGTTCGGACGTCTGGGAGCGGACGAGGGCCCGCACCCGCGCTCCTCGGGCCAGGAGCGCGTCGACGACCGCCCCGCCCTGCTGCCCCGTCGCTCCGAAGACCGCGATCGCACCGTTTTCCCGCGTGACCATGTCGTCACCTCTCGCTCAGGCATGGCATGAACCCCGATTAGTTCACGGCGTGAACAACAATAGTTCACGCCGTGAACTGATGCAAGGCATGGGTGTGCCCGGGAAGGACTGCGCGGTGGGTCAGGACGAGGTGGACGCCGAGACGCCCGACGCGTTCACGATGGCGGTGGCCAGGCGTTCGAGGTCGCGCCGGTCATCGGCGTCGAGGTTCTCCGCGACGTCGGGCAGGCGCCTGGTGGTCTCGGCGAACACCGCCTCGGCGAGCACCTTCCCCGTGGGCGTCACGCTGAGCATGGTGACCCGCCGGTCCTGCTCCGAACTCGCGCGGCTGACCAGGTGGCGCCGTTCGGTGCGATCCACGAGCTGGCTCAACGCGTTCTTGGTCATGCCGAGCGCGGTGGTGAGGTACGCCATCTGTCGCGGCTCGTCCTTGACCGCGCACAACAGCGTGGCCTGCAAGGAGGTCAGGTCGTACTCGGCGCAGATCTGCGCGTACCTCCGCTGGATCAGGACCGAGAGCCAGAAGAGCTTGTCACCGTAGTCCACGCTCGCCGCCCCTCGTCCGGTGCCGAACGCCCAGTTTACCGACGCCGACCGGCTTGCCCGACCGTCCGGTTGCCGGTGCTATGACGATCTACGGCTGGAGTGCCGGCCGAAGAGGCGTTCAAGGACCACCGCTATCCCGTCCTCCTCGTTGGACAGCGTCACCTCGTCGGCCGCCGCGCGCAGTTCCGGGTGGGCGTTGCCCATGGCCACGCCGTAGCCGCAGCTGCGGAACATCGGCAGGTCGTTGGGCATGTCCCCGAAGGCGATCGACGCGCCCGGGTCCACGCCCAGCTCCTCGGCGGCGAGCGCGATTCCGGCGCCCTTGTCGATGCCGTACGGCTGGAGCTCGACGGTCCCCGGCCCGGAGTGGGTCACGGTGGCGAGGTCCCCGACCACCGCCCGGGCCTCGGCGGTCAGCGCCTCGTCGCTCAGCTCGGGGTGCCGGATGAGCACCTTGATCACGGGCTCGGCCCACAGCTCGTCCCGGTGCCGGGTCCGTTGCGCGGGCAGCGCGGGGTGCGGCAGCCGGTAGCCGGGCTCGATGAGCGTGCGCCCGTCGGCCCCGTCCTGGTCGACGGCCGCGAAGACCTGGCCCACCTGCGCCTCGATCTTCCCGAGCGCCGCGTCGGCCGCCTCCCGGTCGAGCGTGACCGCCCGGACGGTACGTCGGGCCCCGGCGTCGTACACCTGCGTGCCCTGCCCGCAGACGGCGAGCCCTTCGTACCCGAGCCCGTCCAGCAGCTCCCGCACTCCGGGCACCGGCCGCCCGGTGACGACGAGGTGGCGGGCGCCTGCCGCGCGGGAGAGGGCGAGCGCGGCGCGGGTGCGGGGGCTGACGGTGTCGTCGCCGCGCAGCAGGGTGCCGTCCAGGTCGGTGGCGACGAGGGCATATGCGGGTGGGAGGGGCATGGCGGCAAGCGTAGGTGTTCGGTTCCGGAGCCCGGCCGGAGTTGTGGCGGGGCGGGGACGTGAGGTATTGAGCAGGAAATTCGACAACAAAGGTTGTCGAGAGCGATGAAGACAACTAAAGTTACGAGCTATGGGGAATCCTGAGAGCAAGAACGCGATGGCGGAACCGGACGCGGAACGGGTGGCGCTGGACGCGGCGCTCCTGGAGGCGCTGAACCCGGTGGCCGCGTCGCTGCAGGCGCGCGCGACGGGACTGCCGCCGGACCGGATGTGGGCGGCGGACCCGGTGGAGGTGTCGCTGTCCGTCCTGGCCGCCTGGAAAGTGGTGGACGAGGAGGTCAAGCGCCTGACGGCGATAGCCGCCCGGACGGCCGGCTCCTACGGCGCGAACTACGAGCGGCTGGGCGCGGCCTGGGGGATCACCCGGCAGGGCGCCCGCAAGAAGTGGCCGGACGCGGTGGGGAAGCGGCGGGAGGTGAGCGCGCTGGAACTGTTCGGCGGCCGGGCCGAGTTGAGCTGGCAGGAGGCGCCGGGGGGCTGGTGCTGGTCGGGCCGGGGCGCCGACGGCACGCACAGCGCGGCCGACGACGCGGCGTGCCCGTTCCCGACGAAGGAGGAGGCGGCGGCTCACGCGGGGGCGTTCCTCAAGGAGCACGCGGGCTGAAAGGGTGCGCGAAGGCGGGCGACCGGGCCGACGCCGTGCCCTGTGTGCGCCCGGAGATCGGGCACGCTCGTGTGTCGTTCGCTCATGCGGGTCTCCCTTGGAAGGCCCGCTTCCCACGGGTGGTCGCACCCTCGCGACCTGCGTCGCCGTGGTCAAGGTCCGTAAGTCTCTCCGGGGCTGGTGCAGCCCCGGAGCGGGACGGGTACGGCCACGGCCGCCCCGCCCCGCCCGCGTCCTACTCCACGCAGAATTCGTTGCCCTCCGGGTCCGTGAGGACCGTCCACTTCCCGCCCTGCTCCGCCACCTCGCGCTCGACCTTCGCGCCCAGGCCCTCCAGTCGGGCCACCTCGGCCTCGCGGCGGTCCGGGCCCGCGTGGAGGTCGAGGTGGAGGCGGTTCTTCACCGTCTTCGGTTCGGGGACGCGCTGGAAGAGGATGCGGCGGCCGCGCCCGGCGCCGCTCTGCTCGTCGTACGGGTCGTCCGGGTGGCGTACCGCCGCCAGGTCGAGCCAGGCGCGGCGGCCGTGGGCCGTCGTCGTGACCTCTTCCGGTACGGCCCCGAGGCCCAGGAGGTGTTCGACCAGGGGGCTGTTGTCCTCGATCTCGTAGCCGAGGGCCCGGGACCAGAAGCCGGCCTGCGCGTGCGGGTCGGCGGCGTCGATGACGACTTTCCACTCAAGGGTCATGAGCGGCATTCTGTCCCGGAATAAGGGATTCCGCTCAAAATTCCGGTCCCGGTCGGGCGTCGGCTCCGGTCGGGCGTCGGCTCCGGTCGGGCGTCGGCTCCGGTCGGGCGTCGGCTCCGGTCGGGCGTCGGCTCCGGTCGGGCGTCGGTCCCGCTCAGGCGTCGGCTCCGTCCAGATACGCGGTGACCGCCTTCACGTCGTCCGCTTCGGTGATCAGCCCCACGTGGCTGTCGGGCCGGACGAGGACCAGCAGCTCGTCGTCCGGCCCGATGCCGTACGCCGCACGCGCGTGTCCCGCGTGGTCGGTCAGCCCGGACGGGCCGCCGGCGCCCACCCCGTACGCCCGCAGGTCCTCGCCGTGCGCCGCGGCCGCGTCCCGCAGCGCCCCGGCCGTCCCCGCGCCGAAGCCGAGGAGGGTGAAGTGCGGTCCGGCGAAGACCTCGAAGAGGCGGCGGGGCTCGCCGGTCGTCGCGTCCAGGCAGGGCGCGTCCGGCGCCCGGTCGCCCGCGCGCAGAAGGGGGGTGGTGAGCGGGGAGGCGGCGAGCGAGCTCCAGCGGTAGCCGCTGCCCAGGCCGTTGGTGCCCGGGCCGACCGCCGAGTCGAGGCCGCCGCCGGGCTTCTTGATCGCCTCCATGGTGGCCCGCAGCCGTTCCGCGCTGATGTCCAGGACCTCGGCGGCGACCGGCAGCCGTTCCTCCTCGTAGGTGTCGAGCAGGGCGGGTCCGGCGAGCCCGGCGGCGACCCGGGCGAGCTTCCAGCCCAGGTTGTACGCGTCCTGGATGCCGGTGTTCATGCCGAGGCCGCCCGCGATGGAGTGCACGTGCGCCGCGTCCCCGGCGAGGAGGACCCGGCCCACCCGGTAGCGCGCGGCCATGCGCTCGTTGACCCGGTACGTGGAGAGCAGCGTCGCCTCGGTGAGACGGTCGCCCGGCAGGCCCGTGTGCTTGGCGAAAAGCCGCCGGAAGCCGTCGAGCGACGGTGCCACGGGGGCGCCCGCGGCGTCCCGCTCGGGCCCGGCCTGGAACCACCAGCCCGACCGGGTGCCGGGGATCGGGCAGAGCATCACGGCGCCGTCCTCGTCGAACCACTGGTGCCAGAACCCGCGGTCCAGCCCTTCCACCTCGACGTCCCCGCACACCATCAGCTGGGTCTCGTCGGTCCTGCCCTCGAAGGGGATGCCGAGCAGCTTGCGCACCGCACTGTGGCCGCCGTCGCAGCCGGCCACGTACGACGCCTCGATCCGGTCGCCGCCGGCGAGCGTGGCGGTCACGGAGGCCTCACCCTCGGCCAGGCCCACGAGCTCGGCGCCGAGTTCGACCCGTACGCCGTACTCCGCGAGCCGGGCCCGCAGCACCTCCTCCAGGCGCCACTGGGCCATCATGTGCGGCCGGTCGTACGGCGCGTCCGGCGTGGGCCGCTGGTCCGCGAAGGGATCGGCGTCGGCGATGGCGATCCCGCCCCGGTACTTGCGCATCGGCAGCGGGGCGGCTCCGGCGGCCAGCGCCTCGTCGAGGACCCCGAGGTCCTCCAGGACTTCGAGCGAGCGCGGGTTGGGGCCCTTCGCGCGGGACGTGCGCGGGAACTCGGCGGACTTGTCGATGATCCGGACGCCGACGCCCCGGCGGGCGAGGTCGATGGCCAGGATCAGTCCGGTGGGTCCTGAGCCGACGACGAGAACGGGAAGCGGGGGCGCGGAGGCGTGCATGGTTACTCCTGGATCCGGTCCGGTGGGCCTCCAGGAAAACGTAACCAAGTTAAAAAAGCAACTAGGTTGCGCTTGAAGAGGTCTCCGTCCGGGCCGCACCGGCCGGTGCGGCCGTCGCCGTCGCCGCCAGCCGGGCCGCCTGTGCCTGCGCCCTCGTGCGGTGCGACGTCCGCAGCGCGTCCCACGTCAGCACGGCGAGCGCCGCCCACACCAGACCGAAACCGGCCCACCGCTCCGGCGGCATCTCCTCGTGGAAGTACACGATCCCGAGCAGGAACTGGAAGACCGGGGCCAGGTACTGCAGCAGGCCGAGCGTCGACAGCGGTACGCGGATCGCGGCGGCCCCGAACAGGATCAGCGGCACGGCCGTGACGACGCCGGTCGCCGCGAGCAGCGCCACGTGTCCGGCGCCGTCGGAGGTGAAGGTGGACTCGCCGCGGGCGCCCAGCCAGAGCAGATAGCCGAGCGCGGGCACGAAGAGGACGGCGGTCTCGGCGGTGAGCGATTCCAGGCCGCCCATGTCGACCTTCTTCTTGATCAGGCCGTACGTCGCGAAGGAGAACGCCAGGATCAGTGAGATCCACGGCGGCTTCCCGTAGCCGATGGCCAGCACGAGCACCGCCGCGACGCCGGTGGCGACCGCCGCCCACTGGGCCGGGCGCAGCCGTTCGCCCAGGAGCAGGACGCCCATGGCGATGGTGACCAGCGGGTTGATGAAGTAGCCGAGCGACGCCTCGACGACGTGGCCGTTGTTCACGGCCCAGATGTACAGCCCCCAGTTGACGGTGATCACCGCCGCCGCCACGGTGAGCAGCCCCAGCTTGCGCGGTTGCCGCAGCAGCGGGCCGATCCAGGACCAGCGGCGCAGGACGAGCAGCAGGACCGCCACCACGCCGAGCGACCACACCATGCGGTGGGCCAGGATCTCGAGCGCCCCGGCCGGCTTCAGCAGCGGCCAGAACAGCGGGACGACGCCCCACATGCCGTAGGCGGCGAACCCGGAGAGGAGTCCGGCCCGCTGGTCATTCGTTCCCTGCACGGGCCCTCCTGGTGGGTGTCTGTCGTACGACGGCCAACCAGATGACGGTAGCGCCGACCGGGCCCGGTGTCATAGCCGTATCGCCAGACGGTCATGACACCGGACCGTCGGGGTCCGGAGGGAAGGGTCCGTGCCCGGAAGGTCCTACAGGGCGGCGACCGCGGCCTCGACCGTCTCGGCCATCGGCGTCGTCGGGCGGCCGATCAGCCGGGCCAGATCGCCGCTCGTGCCGGCCAGCCGGCCGCGCCGGATCGCCTCGTCCACGTCGACCAGGATCGCCGCGAGGCCCTCGGGGAGCCCGGCGCCGACCAGGATCTCCTGGTGCACCGCGCCCGGCACGTCCTTGTGGACGATCTCCTTGCCCGAGGCGCGCGACACCTGCGCCGCGTATTCCGCGAGCGACCAGGCGGTGTCGCCGCTCAGCTCGTACGCCTTGCCGAGGTGGCCCTCGCCCGTCAGGACCGCCGCCGCGGCGGCCGCGTAGTCGGCGCGGGTCGCGGAGGCGATCCTGCCCTCGCCCGCATTGGCCACGACCGCGCCGTGCGCCAGGACCGGCGCCAGGTTCGCCGTGTAGTTCTCCGTGTACCAGCCGTTGCGCAGGAAGGTGTGGGGCAGGCCGGAGGCCAGGATCAGCCGCTCGGTCTCCTTGTGCTCGTCGGCGAGCACGAAGTCCGCGTCCGGGCCGCCCAGGACGCCGGTGTACGCCAGCTGCGCCACGCCGGCCGCCTTGGCCGCGTCGATGACCGCCGTGTGCTGCGGGACGCGGCTGCCCACCTCGCTGCCGGAGATGAGCAGCACCCGGTCGCCGGCGCGGAAGGCCCCGGCCAGCGTCGCCGGGTCGTCGTAGTCGGCGATCCGGAGCTCCACCCCGCGTGCCGCCAGAGCGGCCGCCTTCTCCTTGTCGCGGACCGCGGCGACGATCCCGTCCGCCGGGACGGTGGTCAGCAGCTGCTCGACGACCAGGCGGCCGAGCTCTCCGGTGGCTCCGGTGACGACGATGCTCATGGGGTTTCTCCTCGGTGGGGGCGCATGTTCCGGCAGGCTCGGACGGCCGCGATCCGGGTTCATGCGGTCATGCTCGGGCGTTCTCCCACTCACCCTAAAGGGGGTACTAACTATTCGTAAGTGCCCACTTTGAAGTAAGGTACTGGTATGAGCGTGAGCAACCTGGTCGCCCTGGGCGGCGGGCCCGATGTGCGGCAGCCGATGTGCCCGTCCCGGAGCGTCCTCGAACACGTCACCAGCCGCTGGGGCGTCCTCGTGCTCGCCGCCCTGCTGGAGCGTTCGTACCGGTTCAGCGAACTGCGCCGCGAGGTCGGCGGGGTCAGCGAGAAGATGCTGGCCCAGACGCTCCAGACCCTGGAGCGCGACGGCTTCGTGCACCGGGACGCCAAGCCGGTGATCCCGCCCCGCGTCGACTACTCGCTCACCGCGCTGGGCCGCGAGGTCGCCGAGCAGGTGTGGGCCCTGGCGCGCTGGTCGGAGCGGAGCCTGGACGCGGTGGGCGAGGCGCGCGCGGCGTACGACAGCCGCAAGGAGGGCCGCGCGGACCGGTGACCCCGTACGCGAAGCGCCGGCCGCCCCCGTCGTGCACGGGTGCGGCCGGCGCTGCGTACGCCCGGGGCGGCGGCTAGCCGACCACCGTCCAGTTGTCGTTACCGGCGAGCAGCGCGGCCAGGTCGCCCTTGCCGTTCCGCTCAACGGCCCTGTCCAGCTGGTCGGCCATCAGCGTGTCGTACACCGGGCGCTCCACGCTGCGCAGCACTCCGATCGGGGTGTGGTGCAGGGTGTCCGCGTCGGCGAGCCGCGACAGCGCGAACGCCGTCGTCGGGCTGGGGGCGTGCGCGTCGTGGACGAGGATCTGCGACCTGTTCTCCTCGGTGACCGCGACCACCTTCAGGTCGCCGGTCAGCGAGTCCCGTACGACACCCTTCGCACCGTCCGCACCGAAGACGATGGGCTGCCCGTGCTCCAGGCGGATCACGGCCTCCTGGGCCCGGTCCTTGTCCTTCAGGACCTCGAAGGCGCCGTCGTTGAAGATGTTGCAGTTCTGGTAGATCTCCACCAGCGCCGTGCCCGGGTGGTCGGCGGCGGCCCGCAGCACGCTCGTGAGGTGCTTGCGGTCGGAGTCGACGGTACGGGCGACGAAGGACGCCTCCGCGCCGATCGCCAGCGACACCGGGTTGAAGGGCGCGTCCAGCGAGCCCATCGGTGTCGACTTGGTGATCTTGCCGACCTCGGAGGTGGGGGAGTACTGGCCCTTGGTGAGCCCGTAGATCCGGTTGTTGAACAGCAGGATCTTCAGGTTCACGTTGCGGCGCAGCGCGTGGATCAGGTGGTTGCCGCCGATGGACAGCGCGTCGCCGTCGCCGGTGACGACCCAGACCGACAGGTCCCGCCGCGAGGTGGCCAGGCCGGTCGCGATGGACGGGGCGCGGCCGTGGATCGAGTGCATCCCGTAGGTGTTCATGTAGTACGGGAACCGGGAGGAGCAGCCGATGCCGGAGATGAAGACGATGTTCTCCTTCGCCAGACCGAGGTCGGGCATGAAGCCCTGCACGGCGGCGAGGACCGCGTAGTCACCGCAGCCGGGGCACCAGCGCACCTCCTGGTCGGACTTGAAGTCCTTCATGGACTGCTTCGCCTCGGCCTTGGGCACCAGCTGGAGCAGTTCGTTCGTCTCAGGCATCGATGGCCTCCTCAAGAGCTGCCGCGAGCTGCTCGGCCTTGAACGGCATGCCGTTGACCTGGTTGTAACTGTGCGCGTCCACCAGGTACTTGGCGCGGATGAGCATGGCCAGCTGCCCGAGGTTCATCTCGGGCACGACCACCTTGTCGTAACGCTTCAGGACCTCGCCGAGATTCCGCGGGAACGGGTTGATGTGGCGCAGGTGGGCCTGGGCGATGGAGCGTCCGGAGGCGCGCAGCCGGCGGACGGCCGCGGTGATCGGCCCGTACGTCGAGCCCCAGCCCAGCACGAGCGTGCGCGCGCCTGCCGGGTCGTCGACCTCCACGTCCGGGACCTCGATGCCGTCCACCTTGGCCTGGCGGGTGCGGACCATGAAGTCGTGGTTGGCGGGGTCGTACGAGATGTTGCCGGTGCCGTCCTGCTTCTCGATGCCGCCGATGCGGTGTTCGAGGCCGGGTGTGCCGGGGACCGCCCACGGCCGGGCCAGCGTCTGCGGGTCGCGTTTGTACGGCCAGAACACCTCGGTGCCGTCGGCCAGTTCGTGGTTCGGGCCGGCGGCGAACCGGACGCGCAGGTCCGGGAGCCGGTCGAGCTCGGGGATGCGCCAGGGCTCGGAGCCGTTGGCCAGGTAGCCGTCGGAGAGCAGGAAGACCGGGGTGCGGTAGGTCAGGGCGATCCGGGCCGCCTCCAGCGCCGCGTCGAAGCAGTCGGCCGGGGTGCGCGGGGCCACGATCGGCACCGGGGCCTCGCCGTTGCGCCCGTACATCGCCTGGAGCAGGTCGGCCTGCTCGGTCTTGGTGGGCAGCCCGGTGGAGGGGCCGCCGCGCTGGATGTCGATGATGAGCAGCGGCAGTTCGAGGGAGACCGCCAGGCCGATGGTCTCCGACTTCAGCGCCACACCGGGCCCGGACGTCGTCGTCACGGCGAGCGCCCCGCCGAACGCGGCGCCCAGCGCGGCCCCGATGCCCGCGATCTCGTCCTCGGCCTGGAAGGTGCGCACGCCGAAGTTCTTGTGCCGGCTCAGCTCGTGCAGGATGTCCGAGGCCGGGGTGATCGGGTACGAGCCGAGGTAGACCGGCAGGTCCGCCTGGCGGCCGGCGGCGATCAGGCCGTAGGACAGGGCGAGGTTCCCCGAGATGTTGCGGTAGGTGCCGGTGGGGAAGGCCTGCGAGGCCGGGGCGACCTCGTAGCTGACGGCGAAGTCCTCCGTCGTCTCGCCGAAGTTCCAGCCGGCCCGGAAGGCCGCCACGTTCGCCTCGGCGATCTGCGGCTTCTTGGCGAACTTGGCCCGCAGGAACGCCTCGGTGCCCTCGGTCGGGCGGTGGTACATCCAGGACAGCAGCCCGAGCGCGAACATGTTCTTGGAGCGCTCGGCCTCCTTGCGGGAGAGCCCGAACTCCTTCAGCGCCTCGATCGTGAGCGTGGTCAGCGGCACCGGGTGGACGTTGTACGCCTGAAGCGAGCCGTCCTCCAGCGGGTTGGTTTCGTACCCCACCTTCGCCATCGGCCGCTTGGTGAACTCGTCGGTGTTCACGATGATCTCGGCCCCGCGCGGCACATCGGCGATGTTCGCCCTCAGCGCCGCCGGGTTCATCGCGACCAGCACGTTCGGCGCGTCGCCCGGGGTCAGGATGTCGTGGTCGGCGAAGTGCAGCTGGAACGACGAGACGCCCGGCAGGGTGCCCGCGGGGGCGCGGATCTCGGCGGGGAAGTTCGGCAGCGTGGAGAGGTCGTTCCCGAAGGAAGCCGTCTCCGAGGTGAACCGGTCACCCGTGAGCTGCATGCCGTCGCCCGAGTCACCCGCGAAGCGGATGATCACCCGGTCCAGACGGCGGACTTCCTTCCCGCCGGTCCCCGCGGCTGCGGACCGGGGGGCACGCTGGCCCCCTACGAGCGCCTCGTCGGCCTGCTCGGCTGGGCTACTGACCTGGCTGGTCACCGGATACCTCCGAGGATGCCCCGGCCTTCGGGCCGGGGAAGAACCGGACTCCTGCGGAGCAGGACGGGGAAAGGCCTTTCACCCCGAGGGCGAAAGGCCGTTGCTTCGGTCGGGTAGGCTGCGCGCTGTGCGTCGCGAGAACCAAACGCGTACACCGTGCTGATCGAGAACCAAGACAGCACATGCACCTCCAAGCTTTGCTGTACGAACCCGGGCTGGTCTCAACCCGGCTGGTGCTGATCGTGGAAGACCTGTCGGGTCGCTGATCCGCAGGCAACGTGAGCCAGGAATCCCCCTGCTTCAGCTGGGGGAGGACGTCAATTACTGGACCTCCCTCGGACAGCGGCGCGGAACCGTCCGGCCCGCCGGAGGTCCCCGCCCACCCTACGTCCGTAAGGGTCGCCTTCCTCCGGCCGATCACATGATGGACGGCATTTTGAGACGCCGTGATTCCGGATGCTGAGACGTTTTCCGGCCCTGTTCCGTCATGATTCCCCAGCCGCCCGGTTCCCCGTCGGACCCGCGCTGGAGACACACCCGGACACGACTGGTGGCGTCCTGCCGATCAGGTCCCCGGTGTCAGGAGTTCAGATACGTCAGCACCGCCAGCACCCGCCGGTGGTCGCCCTCGCTCGGGGCGAGACCCAGCTTCTGGAAGATGTTGCTGACGTGCTTCTCGACCGCCCCGTCGCTCACCACGAGCTGCTTGGCCACCGCGGAGTTCGTACGCCCCTCCGCCATCAGGCCCAGCACCTCGCGCTCACGCGGCGTCAGCCCGGCCAGCACGTCCTGCTTCCGGCTGCGGCCCAGCAGCTGCGCCACCACCTCGGGGTCCAGCGCGGTCCCGCCCTGCGCCACCCGGACCACGGCGTCCACGAACTCCCGGACCTCGGCGACCCGGTCCTTCAGCAGATACCCGACACCCCGGCTGGACCCGGCCAGCAGCTCGGTGGCGTACTGCTCCTCCACGTACTGCGACAGGACCAGCACCCCGATCCCCGGGTAGTCCCGGCGCAGCCGCACCGCCGCCCGGACGCCCTCGTCGGTGTGGGTCGGCGGCATCCGTACGTCCGCGACCACCACGTCCGGCAGCGCGTCCTGCCCGGCCAGGTCGCCGATCGTCTTGATCAGCGCCTCCGCGTCCCCGACGCCCGCGACGACGTCGTGCCCCAGATCGGTCAGCAACCGGGTCAGTCCCTCCCGGAGCAGTACCGAATCCTCGGCGATGACCACGCGCACCCTGTCCTCCACCACGACGCTGTTTCCCCCGCTGCTCGCTTGCTGGCATGACCCGTACGCCGTCCAGCATCCCAGTAACGGCATGGACGTCGCGAGCGTGCGCGGGGTTGAAGGCGCCCCGGAGGGCGGTTCCCTCCGGGGCGGTACGTCTGCCGTGCCGTGGATCTCCGGTCAGCCGCGCCAGGGCAGCTCCGCGGTGATCCTCGTCGGGCCGCCCACCGGCGAGTCGACGACCAGGACCCCGTCCACGGCGTCCAGCCGCTCGGTCAGCCCGGCCAGCCCGCTGCCCGCCGCCGGGTCGGCGCCGCCGTGCCCGTCGTCGGTCACCTGGAGCAGCAGCCGGTTCTCCGTGCGCCACACGTCGACCGAGGCGCGGGTGGCGCCGGAGTGCTTGCTGACGTTCTGGAGGAGTTCGGAGACGGTGAAGTACGCGATGCCCTCGATGGCCTGCGCCGGCCGCGAGGCCAGGTCCACCTCGACGGTGACCGGGACGGTGCAGCGGGAGGCGATGGCGGACAGTGCCGCGTCCAGGCCGCGGTCGGTGAGGACGGCCGGGTGGATGCCCCGGGCCAGGTCGCGCAGCTCCTGGAGCGCGACCTTCACCTCGCCGTGCGCCTCCTCCACCATGCGCGCGGCGGCCTCCGGGTCGGCGGTCAGCTTCTCCTTCGCGAGGCCCAGGTCCATGGCGAGGGCGACGAGCCGGGCCTGCGCCCCGTCGTGCAGATCGCGCTCGATGCGGCGCAGGTCCGCGGCGGCCGTGTCCACCACGACACCCCGGTCGGACTCCAGCTCCGTGACGCGCTCCGCCAGCCGGGACGGGCTCAGCAGCCCGGTCACCATCAGCCGGTCCACGGTCGCCAGGCCCCGGATCACCCACGGCGACAGCAGGACGATGCCCAGGCCCAGGACGGCGGTCAGGGCCAGGTCGGGGGCCGAGTCCAGGTACACCTCGTGCTGGGTGTCCCCGTACAGCTGGATGCCCGAGACGCCCGTGTGCGAGGGGACGGCCCAGAACCACAGCGGGTAGGTGAGGGCCGCCCAGCCCCATGCCTGGAGGGTCAGCGCGACGCAGAAGGCGAAGACCGCCCACGGGAGGTGCAGCAGCGCGTACAGCAGGTGGCGCCAGGACACCCCGCTCTTCAGGACCGCGCCGATCCAGGACATCAGCCCGCCGGTCCGGCCGCGCGCCGGTACCGGATCGGCCACGTCCACCCGCAGCAGGGTGCGCGCCCGGGTCCGCTCCAGCGTCCCGAAGCCCCGGCACATGACCAGCCCGGCGGCCAGCACCGGGATGCCCAGGAAGGTGACGAGCAGCCCCGCGCCCAGCGAGACCATGGTGATCGCGAAGGTGAACAGCACGATGCTGATCGGCAGGCTCAGCAGCAGATAGCAGAACTCGCGCCAGGTCCTGCCCTCCAGGGGCGCCCGCAGCGCGGCCGGCAGGACGTGCCGTGTCGCGGGCCGGGCGCCGAGTCCGCTTCCCGTCCGCTGGGGGTCCCGTGTGTCCGGTCCGTATGCCGTGGCCATGGGGTTCCGTCCGTTCTTCTGCCGCGTCCGTGAATGTGCGTGCGTTCCGTACTTCAAGAGTTGCGTGCGTTCCGTGCTTCAAGAGTGCGGGGCGCGCAGCCGCCGCACCATGAGGGCGGTCTCCGTCTCGGAGCGGGGGTTTTCCCCACCCCCTCTACGCGCTGCGCGCCCCGGCCGCGCTCTTCTCGGTCTCCCGGCCGCGCCAGGGCAGCTCGGCGGTGACGGTCGTCGGGCCGCCGGCGGGGGAATCGAGTACGAAGACGCCGTCGACGGCGCCCAGCCGCTCCGCGAGCCCCGCCATCCCCGTACCGCCGTCCATCGAGGCCCCGCCCCGCCCGTCGTCGCCGACCCGGATGAGCAGCCGGTCGTCCGAGCGCCACACGTCGACGGACGCCGTACGGGCCCCGCTGTGCTTGCTGACGTTCTGGAGGAGTTCGGAGACGGTGAAGTACGCGATGCCCTCGATGGCCTGCGCCGGCCGCCCCGGAAGATCCACCCGCACGGTGACGGGCACGGTGCAGCGGGAGGCGATGGCGGACAGCGCCGCGTCCAGGCCGCGGTCGGTGAGGACGGCCGGGTGGATGCCCCGGGCCAGGTCGCGCAGCTCCTGGAGCGCGACCTTCACCTCGCCGTGCGCCTCCTCCACCATGCGGGCCGCGGCCTCCGGATCGTCCGTCAGCCGCTCCTTGGCCAGGCCGAGCCCCATCGCGAGGGCGACGAGCCGGGCCTGGGCCCCGTCGTGCAGATCGCGCTCGATGCGGCGCAGGTCGGCGGCGGCCGTGTCCACGACCACGCCCCGGTCGGACTCCAGTTCGGCGATGCGGCGTTCGAGGTCGTCGGAGGGGGAGAGCAGCCCGCGCACCATGCCCCGGTCCGCGTTGGCCATGAGCCGCGCCGCATAGGGGAGCGCCGGCCACACGACGAGGCAGACGAGCGTCACGGTGAAGGTGAGGATGCCCCACGGCAGACGTACGAACGAGTACAGCGTCGCCCGCCAGGCGACCGGGTCGCGCAGGGCGGTCCACAGCCAGGCGAAGAACCCGTTCTCCCGGCGGCCCCGGCCCACCGGGCTCGGCTCCTCGACCCGGACCCCCAGCAGCTTCCGGGCCCGGCCCCGCTCGGCCCGCCCGATCAGCCGGGAACCCTGGAGCCCGGCGGCGAGCAGCGGCAGACCGATCACGGTGACCGCGAGGCCCACCCCGATGGCGATCATCGCCACCGTGTAAACGAATCCGACGATCGCCATCGGCAGGTTGGCCAGGAGGTGCGCGACCTCCTTCCACGTCCACCGGCCGAAGGCGAAGCGGACGGGAGGCGGCCCGTCGTCGGGGGGCACCTGGGAGTTCATGGTCATACGACCAGCCTGCCGGGCACGACCTGCGGATGCCATGGGGCCCGTGGGTGAGACGAAGTAGGGATATCCCCACCCGCGCCCCCTCGTTCCCCGTCCGTTGCCCGACGCAACTGCTTACCCGTCCTTTACAGGGCCTAGACTCCCGTGCGTACAGATCGTCGAACGGGTGAGGGAGCGAGGGGCGGACGTGGCCGACGTGACGGACCTTCCTGGTGCGGCATCGACTCCGGCGCGGACCGTGCTCGCGTCGTCGGACTACTTCCACGGCTACTCGGTCGTCGGACTGCTCGCCGTGATCGGCGTCCTGTTCGTCGCGGTCGCCTTCGGAGCCGGCCGGCTGCTGCGCCCCGTGGTCCCGACGCCGGAGAAGCTCCTCACGTACGAGTGCGGCGTGGACCCCGTCGGCGAGGGCTGGGCCCACACCCAGGTCCGGTACTACGTCTACGCCTTCCTGTACGTGATCTTCGCCGTCGACTCGATCTTCCTGTTCCCCTGGGCGACCGTCTTCGCGGCGCCGGGATACGGCGCGACGACGCTGGTGGAAATGTTCATCTTCCTCGGTTTCCTGGCCGTGGGACTGCTCTACGCATGGAAGAAGGGCGTCCTCGAATGGACGTGACGAGCCCGTCGTCCGCCGGCGCGGGGGACGAACCCGCCGCCGTACCCACGTTCCTCCCGGAACCGAAGCGCCTGGGCGTCCTGTCCCGGCTCGCCCCGGAACCGATGAAGGTGGTCCTGAACTGGGGCCGCCGCTACAGCCTCTGGGTCTTCAACTTCGGACTCGCCTGCTGCGCCATCGAATTCATCGCCGCCTCCATGGCGCGCCACGACTTCATCCGGCTCGGCGTCATCCCCTTCGCCCCGGGCCCGCGCCAGGCCGACCTCATGATCGTCTCCGGCACCGTGACGGACAAGATGGCCCCCGCGGTGAAGCGCCTGTACGAGCAGATGCCCGAGCCCAAGTACGTCATCTCCTTCGGCGCCTGCTCCAACTGCGGCGGCCCGTACTGGGACTCGTACTCCGTGACGAAGGGCGTCGACCAGATCATCCCGGTCGACGTCTACGTCCCCGGCTGCCCGCCCCGCCCCGAGGCGCTGCTCCAGGGCATCCTGAAGCTCCAGGAGAAGATCGCGCGCGAGTCGCTGGGCGAGCGTTACGCCACGGCCGCGGGCGCCCGCCCGTCGACGGCGGCGCTGCGCAGCGGCCTGGTGACACCGCCGCCGGCCGTGGGGGAGGGCGAGGAGAAGTGACCGCCTCCGCCGCTTACGACCGGCTTCCGGACGCCGTCACCGAGATCTTCGGCGAGGACGCCACGGCGGAGCAGGCGTACGACCTGCTGACGGTCGACGTCCCGCCCACCGCCTGGATCACCGCCCTGGAAACCGCGCGCGACGCCCTCGGCTGCACCTACTTCGACTGGCTGAGCGCGGTGGACGAGCCGGGCACGGGTTTCCGCGTCTGCGCGCACGTGGCAGCCCTGCCGGAGGCCGGGTCCGGGGCGGGGGCCGGCGTCCGGCGGCTGCTGCTCCGCACGACGGTGCCGCACGAGGCGCCGCTACTGCCGACGGCGATCGGCGTGTACGCGGGCGCCGCCTGGCACGAACGCGAGACGCACGAGATGTTCGGCGTCGGCTTCGAGGGTCACCCGCACCTCGTCCCCCTGCTCCTGCCCGAGGGCTTCGAGGGCCACCCCCTGCGCAAGGACTTCGTCCTGGCCGCCCGCGTGGCGAAGGCCTGGCCGGGCGCGAAGGAACCGGGCGAGTCGGAGCACGGCGGCCCGAAGCGCCGCACCATGCTCCCCCCGGGCGTCCCGGACCCGAACGAGTGGGGCCCCCTCAAGGGCCAGCTCCCGCCTGCCCCGGCCCGCCCGGCGCGGGCGGCGAGGGCTGCGGGCGACCGCCCGCCGCGTCGCACCCGGACGGCGGGGGAGGCGACGCCGACGACGCCGGAGGCACCGGGTTCTCCGGAGGCGCCGGGTTCTCCGGAGGCGCCGGGTTCTCCGGAGGCGCCGGGTTCTCCGGAGGCGCCGGGTTCTCCGGAGGCGCCGGGTACTCCGGAGGCGCCGGGTACTCCGGAGGCGCC
Source organism: Streptomyces sp. NPDC019224 (assembly GCF_040632605.1). Taxonomy (NCBI): domain Bacteria; kingdom Bacillati; phylum Actinomycetota; class Actinomycetes; order Kitasatosporales; family Streptomycetaceae; genus Streptomyces; species Streptomyces sp. NPDC019224. The sequence goes on from NZ_JBEYCF010000001.1 coordinate 69,964, forward strand.
GGGTACTCCGGAGGCGCCGGGTACTCCGGAGGCGCCGGGTACTCCGGCGGAGCAGGCCGCTGCGCCGCGTCGTACCCGCACGGCGGCCGAGGCGACCCCGGGCGCCGCCCCTGCGGCCCGCCCGCGCCGCAGCCGCAGCGCGTCCCAGGGCTCGGCGAGCCAGCGGGAGGCGCCTTCGGCACCGGAGGAGGGGGCGTCGGCGGGGCCCTCGGCGTCGGCCGGGCCTTCGGCGTCGGCTGAGCCCTCGACATCGGCTGAGCCCTCGGCGTCGGACGCGCCGTGGCACAACGCACGCCCCACGTTCGACGAGCCGGACGCCCGGTCCTCTCAGCCCCTCCGGCCTTTGAGGAGCGGGAGCACGGGGGCGGAGCCCCCCGTTCGAGAAGGGGCGGGCGGGCGAGAGGCCCAGCGCAGCGACACCCCCACCCCCGACGACGCCCACGCCGAACCCACGCCCGACGACCCCACCCCCGACAACGGAGGCGATCCCGAGTGAACGACGCACTGGACGTCGCCCTCCGCATCGTCGTCGTCTTCGCCGTCTTCATGGTCCTCCCCCTCGTGGTCGGCCAGACCGAGCACAAGGTGATGGCCCACATGCAGGGCCGCCTGGGCCCCATGTACGCCGGCGGTTTCCACGGCTGGGCCCAGCTCGTCGCCGACGGCGTGAAGTTCGCGCAGAAGGAGGACATCGTCCCCGCCGGCGCCGACCGCAAGGTCTTCCGCCTCGCGCCGGCCGTCGCCCTGCTCCCGTACCTGCTCGTGCTCGTCGCGATCCCGGTCGGCCCGGGGGAAGGCGCGGTCGGCCAGGTCATCGACGCGGGGATCTTCTTCGTGCTCGCGGTGATGGGCGTGGGCGTACTCGGCTCGCTGATGGCCGGCTGGGCGTCGGCCAACAAGTTCTCCCTGCTCGGCGGCCTCCGCACCGCCGCCCAGCTGCTCGCGTACGAGCTGCCGATGCTGCTCGCCGCCGCCTCGGTGGCGATGGCGGCCGGCACGGTGTCGCTGCCCGGCATCCTCGACGCGTTCGAGTGGTGGTGGCTGCCCTGGCAGATCATCGGCGCCCTGGTCTTCTTCGTGGCGGGACTCGCCGAACTCCAGCGCCCGCCGTTCGACATGCCGGTCGCCGACTCGGAGATCATCTTCGGCGCGTACACCGAGTACACCGGCCTCCGCTTCGCGCTGTTCCTGCTCGCCGAGTACGCCGGCATCGTCGTGCTGTGCGGACTGACCACCGTGCTGTTCCTCGGCGGCTGGCACGGCCCGCTGGGCGCCGACGGACTCGGCTGGGTCTGGACCCTGCTGAAGACCGGCATCCTGGCGTTCGTCGTGATCTGGCTGCGCGTGAGCTACCCGCGCCTGCGCGAGGACCAGCTGCAGAAGCTCGCCTGGACCACTCTCATCCCGCTCGCTCTCGCGCAGATCGCGCTCACCGGCATCGTGAAGGTGGCGATCAACTAGTGCCCCCGATCCCCGGCTCAGGTCTGGCCAAGGGCCTCGCCGTCACCCTGCGGACGATGACGAGGAAGACCGTCACCGCCCAGTACCCGGACGTGCAGCCCGAACTCCCGCCCCGCTCCCGCGGCGTCATCGCGCTGTTCGAGGAGAACTGCACCGTCTGCATGCTCTGCGCCCGTGAGTGCCCCGACTGGTGCATCTACATCGACTCGCACAAGGAGACGGTGCCCGCCGCGGTGCCGGGCGGCCGCGAACGCAGCCGCAACGTGCTGGACCGCTTCGCGATCGACTTCTCGCTCTGCATGTACTGCGGCATCTGCATCGAGGTGTGCCCGTTCGACGCGCTGTTCTGGTCGCCGGAGTTCGAGTACGCGGAGACGGACATCCTCGACCTCACCCATGAGCGCGACAAGCTCCGCGAGTGGATGTGGACGGTTCCGGAGCCGCCCGCCCTCGACCCGCGCGCCGAGGAGCCGAAGGAGATCGCCGCCGCCCGCAAGACGGCCGACAAACTCCGTGCCCAGCAGGAGCAGGAGCAGGAGCAGGAACGCGCCGCGACGGACGAGACGGACAAGGGGGGACAGGAGTGATCACCGCCACCGCGGCGGCCGCGACCGCCCACCCCGGCTTCCTCTCCCCGACCGGCGTCGAGATCGCCTTCGTCCTCGTGGGCGTGGCCACCCTCGGCGCGGCCCTGGTGACCGTCACGACCAGGCAGCTGGTGCACGCCGCCCTCTGGCTGATCGTGGCGCTCGGCGGCCTCGCCGTCGAGTACCTCCTGCTCACGGCGGAGTTCATCGCCTGGGTGCAGGTACTGATCTACGTGGGTTCCGTCGTCGTCCTCCTCCTGTTCGGGCTGATGCTCACGAGGGCCCCGATCGGCCGCTCCCCGGACGCCGACTCGGAGAACCGGTGGGCCGCCCTCGCGGTGGCCGCCGCCTCGGCCGGCACCCTCGTCTGGGTCGTCGTGGACGCGTTCCGCACGACGTGGATCGAGCTGGACGGGCCCGCCCAGGGCTCCACGAAGGCCACCGGCTCCTTCCTCTTCCGGAACTGGGTGCTCCCCTTCGAAGCACTCTCCGTCCTGCTGCTCGCCGCCCTGGTCGGCGCGATCGTCCTCTCCCGCAAGGGCCGGGCCGCCGCGTCCGGGGCCGCCGCGTCCGGGGCCGCCGCGTCCGGGGCCGCCGCGTCCGGGGCCCCCGCCTCCGCCGCCGCACCCCGAGAGGACAAGCGCTGATGCACCTCGCCTATCCCGCCGTGCTCGCCGCCCTCCTCTTCTGCACCGGGCTGTACGGAGTCCTCGCCCGCCGCAACGCGATCCTCGTCCTGATGTCCGTCGAGCTGATGCTCAACGCCGTCAACCTCAACCTGGTCGCCTTCGACGTCTGGCTCCGCGACCGCCTGCACTCCGGCCAGGCCCTCACTCTGTTCACCATCGCCATCGCGGCGGCGGAGATCGGCATCGGCCTGGCGATCGTCCTCGCCGTGTACCGCAACCGCGGCAGCTCCGCCGTCGACCGCCTCCGCGACACCGCGGAGACCGACGAGGCCGAGACCGTCCCGGCCGGCGACGACGAGGGCGACGACCCCGCGGGCACCGGCGCCCGCCCCGAAGACCAGGCCACTGCTGCGGCAGGGAAGGCAAAGAAGGCAGAGGCCACCGCGTGACCACCACGACCCTCGCCGTCCTCGTCCCCCTCCTCCCGTTCCTGGGCGCGGCGGCCGGTCTGCTCACCGGCCGCACCGCGCCCGGCTATGTCCGCCCGCTCGCCGTCCTGCCCTCCCTCGCCTCGCTCGTCCTCGCCGCCGTCGTCGCCGGGCGCCAGGGCGGCGGCCGGGCCATCGACGCGGCGACCCAGCTGACCCCCACCGGCTCCGTCCCCATCGACCTCGCACTGCACCTCGACGGCTTCGCCGTCCTCGTCGCCGTGCTGGTCGCCCTCGTCGCGAGCTGCGTGCAGATCTACTCGACCGCGTACCTGCGCGACGACCCCCGCTACCCCTCGTACGCGGCGCTCGTCTCCCTCTTCACCTCCGCGATGCTGCTCGTCGTCTACTCCGGCGACCTGATGGTGCTCCTGGTCGGCTGGGAGGTCATGGGCATCTGCTCGTACTTCCTGGTCGGCCACTACTGGGAGACGCCCGAGGCGCGCGCCGCATCGCTGAAGGCGTTCCTGGTCACCAAGCTCGGCGACGTCCCCTTCCTCATCGGCCTGTTCGCGCTCGCCGCCGACGCCGGTTCCTTCCGCATCACCCGCGTCCTGGGCGCCGTCGCCCACGGCGGCCTCGATCACCCCACCCTCATCGCGCTCCTGCTCCTGGCCGGGGTCGCGGGCAAGTCCGCGCAGTTCCCCCTGCACACCTGGCTGCCCGACGCCATGGCCGGCCCCACCCCCGTCTCGGCGCTGATCCACGCGGCGACGATGGTCGCCGCCGGCATCTACTTCGTGGCCCGGCTCCTCCCCGTCTTCGCCGCGTCCGGCGCCGCCCTCACCGTCCTCGCCGTGATGGCGGCCGTCACGATGATCGGATCCGGGCTCGCCGCCCTCGCCCAGGACGACATCAAGCGCGTCCTCGCCTACTCGACCATCGGGCAGCTCGGCTACATGTCCGGCGCCCTGGCCGTCGGCGACCGCGGCGCCGCCGTCTTCCACCTCGTCTCGCACGGTGCCTTCAAAGCCGTCCTCTTCCTCGCGGCCGGCGTCGTCATCCACGCCGCCGGCACCAACTCACTGGCCGCCATGTCCCGGATGAGCGGCCTCGCCCGGCGCATCCCGGACGCCTACTGGACGATGACCGTCGCGCTGCTCGCGCTGGCCGCCATCCCCCCGTTCGCCGGCTTCTTCTCCAAGGAAGCCGTCCTCGTCGCCGCCGAGCACACCGCGCTCGGTGACCGGCACGTCGCCCCCGCCGCCGCCGGCTGGACGGTCCTCGTCGCCGGCCTGCTGGCCGCCGTGCTCACCGCCGCCTACGCCACCCGGCTCTGGCTCCTCGCCTTCCGGGGCCGGGGCGCCGAGGCCCCCGACCACGGCAGGCAGCCCATCGCCATGACCGCCGTCCTGTGGGTGCTGGCCGTCCCGACCATCGCCCTCGGGCTGACCGTCGGCGTGATCGGCGACTGGTTCGACGGCCACCGCCTCGTCCCCTCGCTGACCACCGCCGTCCTGTCCACCGGGGTCGGCCTCGTCGGCGGCCTGGTCACCTACGGGGCCTGGCGCCACACCACCGCACTCGCAGCCCGCGTCCCCATGGGTTCGGTCGTCGCCCACCCCGACGCGGAACCGGCCCTCGTCGAGATCGAGGCCATCGAGGCCCGCACCGCCGCCTACGGCCCGGCCGGTGACGCCCCCGACCCCGCCGACCCCGGGCGCCTGCTGCTCGGCCCGCTCCACCGCCACGCGGCCACCGGCTTCCACCTCGACGCCCTGTACGCGGCGCTGTTCGTCCGCCCCGTCCAGGCCGCCGCACGCCTCATCCGCTTCCTGGACCGCGAGGTCGTCGAGACCTACGTACGCGGCTCCGCCACCGGCGCACGCTGGCTCGGCACCGCCGTCCGCCGCGCCCAGACCGGCAACGTGCAGACCTACCTCAGCGCCCTGCTGGCCGGTTCCCTGGTCCTGGCGGTCGCCGCCGTCGTCTTCGCCAACGTCAACGCGGGGTCCTGAGCCGTGATCGATATCAGCGCATCCGTGATGCAGTTCCTTCTGGCGTTCGTCGTCGTCGTCCCGCTCATCGGCGCCGTCGCCGCCCTGCTCCCCGCCCCGCCCGGGCTGAAGGGCCGCAGCCCCGACCAGGCCGTGCTTCGCCACGGCGTGACCGTCACCGGGGTCATCCTCCTGGCGACCCTGGTGCTGGCCGCCGGCTTCGACCACGACCACCCGTCGAAGATGCAGGCCAGCACCGACATCAGCTGGATTCCGGCGCTGGACGTACGCATCCACCTCGGCATCGACGGCATCTCGCTCCCCCTGCTCGTACTGACCGCGCTGCTGACCTTCCTCTGCGCGCTCCACAGCTACTTCAAGCTCCCCGACGGCCCCTCCCCGAAGGCCTTCGTCGCGCTGGTCCTCGTCCTGGAGTCCGGCACCCTTGCCACCTTCGCCGTCCTCGACCTGATCCTGTTCTTCCTGGCGTTCGAGATGGTGCTCATCCCGATGTACTTCCTCATCGCCCGATGGGGCGGTGCGGGGAGGCAGGCCGCTGCCTGGAAATTCATCCTCTACACACTGCTCGGCTCGGTCGTCATGCTGCTGGGCCTGCTCCTCATCGGACTGAAGAGCGGCACCTTCGACATGGTGGCACTCGCCACTGACAACGGCCGCGGGCTCACCTCGTCCGTGCAGGTCACCGCCGTTCTCGCGATCGGCATCGGGCTCGCCGTGAAGACCCCGATGTGGCCGCTGCACAGCTGGCTGCCCGACGCCCACACCGCCGCCCCGACCGTCGGTTCCGTGCTCCTCGCGGGCGTCCTGCTGAAGATGGGCACGTACGGGTTCGTCCGCATCCTGCTCCCGGTCGCCCCCGACGGGATGCACACCTTCGCCCCGTACCTCGCGGCCTTCGCCGCCGCCGGGATCGTCTACGGGTCGCTCGCCTGCCTGGCCCTCGCCCGGCCCGGCGCCAAGGGCGACCTGAAGCGGCTCATCGCGTACTCCTCCGTCGGCCACATGGGCTTCGTCCTCCTCGGTATCGCGAGCATGACCCCCACCGGCGTCAACGGCGCGCTCTTCGCCAACATCGCCCACGGGCTCATCACCGGCCTGCTGTTCTTCCTGGTCGGCGCGGTCAAGGACCGGTACGGCACCGCCGACCTCGACACCCTCGCCGGGGCCACCGGTGCCGCGCTCTACGGCCGCGCGCCCCGACTCGGCGGCCTCCTCGCGTTCGCCGCGGTCGCCTCCCTCGGCCTGCCCGGCCTGGCCGGCTTCTGGGGCGAGATGCTCGCCCTGTTCGGCGCGTTCGACCCGGCCGCGGGGCTGAGCCGGCCCGCCTTCCTGACGTTCATGTCCGTCGCGGCGTTCGGCACCCTGCTCACCGCCGCGTACCTCCTGATCGTGGTCCGCCGCGTCTGCATGGGTGCGCCCCCCGGCGAACCGCGGCCCATCGCCGACGTGCAGAGCTACGAATTCGCCGCCTGGACCCCCCTCGCGGCCCTCACCGTCCTCGCCGGCCTGTGGCCCGCCGTCCTCCTCGGCCTCACCGACCCGGCCGTGCAGAAGCTCCTCGCGGGAGGCAAGTCGTGACCACAGCGGCAGAGAGCACCACCAGCCTCGTCCAGTCAGTCGACTGGCTCGCGATCGCGCCCCCGGTCACCGTCGCGGCCGTCGCCCTCGTCGTCCTGGTCGCCGACCTCTTCGTCCCCGAGGCCCGCAAACCGCTCCTCGGCCACGGGGCCGTCGCCGGACTCGTCGCCGCGCTCGCCCTGATCATCCCGCTCCACGAGGGCGACCGCTCCACCTTCTGCCTCACCGACGGCAGCCGCGCCTGCAGCTACACCGCCGATCACTTCACCCTGGTCATCCAGGCCCTCGTGCTCGGCGGAGCCCTGCTCACCGCGCTGCTCTCCATCGGCGACACCCGTAAACTCCCGGCCGGCGAATTCTGGTTCCTGCTGCTGTCGTCCGCCGCGGGTGCCGCGCTGCTGCCCGCGGCCCGGGACCTCGCCACCCTGGTCATCGCCCTCGAAGTCGCCTCGCTGCCCGCCTTCGCCCTCGTCGGCATCAAGCGCGGCGACCGGCGCTCCTCCGAGGCCGCGCTGAAGTTCTTCCTGTCGTCGGTCGTCGCCACCGCCGTGATGCTCCTGGGCGTCAGTTTCGTGTACGCCGCCACCGGCACCCTCCACCTCACCGACCTGGCCGGCCGCCTCGGCCACGTCGACCCCCGGCTCTCCACCCTCGCCGGGGCGGGCGTCGCCCTGACCCTCGTCGGCTTCGCCTTCAAGACGGCCGCCGCGCCCTTCCACTTCTGGGTGCCCGACACCTACGTCGGCGCCCCCCTGCCCATCGCCGCCTACCTCTCGGTGGTCGGCAAGGCGGTCGGCTTCTCCGGCCTCATCCTCGTCACCGTGGTCGCCTTCCCGGCGTACGCGGACGTGTGGGGCCCCGCCCTCGCGGTCCTCGCCGCGCTCACGATGACCGTCGGCAACGTCGCCGCGCTGCGCCAGAACGCCTCCCGCGCGCGCAGCGCCGTACGCCTGCTCGCCTGGTCCTCCGTCGCCCAGGCCGGGTACCTGCTCGTCCCCGTAGCCGCCGCCGCGTACGCCGGGGACCGCCGGATCGGCTCCACCGTCGCGTACGCCCTGATGTACGCCGTCGTGAACCTCGGCGCGTTCGCGGTGGCCGCCCTGGTCGCCCGTACCCACCCCGGCAACCGCCTCGACGACTACCGCGGCCTGTACGCCACCCGCCCCCTGGCCGCCCTCGCGCTGGCCTTCTTCCTGCTCTGCCTGGCCGGCCTGCCGCCGGGCATCATCGGCCTGTTCGCCAAGGTCACGGTCTTCTCCGCCGCCGTCGACGCCGGTCTCGGCTGGCTCGCCGTCGTGATGGCCGTCAACGTCGTCGTCGCGCTGTACTACTACCTCCGGTGGACGGCCGCCCTCTTCCGCGCGCCCGAGGAGACGGAGGAGACCGTGCCCGCCGTACGGCACCGCGTCCCGGCGTCCCTGACCGCGGCGATCGTCCTCACCGCCGCCGCCGGAGTCGCCTTGTCGGGCGCCCCGCAGACCGTCCTCGGATTCGCCGCCGACAACCTCTTCTGACATCGATCGCCTGTTCGAGTGGCGGCAAGATCGGTTTGCCCCGGGCCGCCCGCACAGGGCAAGGTCGGGGCCGCGCGACGCGGTACGACGTTCACATCACCACAGAGGAGCCAGAGCAGTGCTGAGCGGGTTCAAGGACTTCATCCTGCGCGGAAACGTCATCTCCATGGCGGTCGGTCTCGCCGTCGGAGCCGCCTTCACCGCGGTCGTCACCGGCTTCAGCAACGCTTTCATCGTGCCGCTGATCGGGATCATCACGCGCGGCACCGGCGACTTCAGCAATGCGCACTTCACGGTCGACGGTGTGAAATTCCCGTACGGCCTGTTCATCGCCGCCGCGATCGCCTTCCTCATCACCGCCGCGGTCCTCTACTTCGGCGTCGTCATGCCGATGGCCAAGGTCCAGGACCGCTTCACCGCCAAGAAGGCGGACGAGCCGGTCGACATCAAGGCCGCCCTGCGCGACTGCCCCCGCTGCTACACCCCGATCCCGGCCATCGCCTCCCGCTGCGCCCACTGCACCAGCGAGGTCGAGCCCGACCCCGAGGCCCTGGCACTCGCGAAGCTCCCCGCCCAGCACTGAGCGCGCCGCGCCCCCTCCACCCGTACGGCCCAGAGCCCGCCCTCGCGCGCACGGCCGGGACGACCGGGCCGTCCGACCGTCCGCACCAGGGAACTCGCTCTCCTCGCCTGGCGTTGACCAGTACGGGAGGCTCCACTGGGAGTGGAGCCCGACCCAGCAAGGGTTCCCCTGCTGCAGGATTTGGAGGGCGTACCGTGCACCGCCGGCACAACGGGCTGAGAACCGCCGTACTCCTCGGGGGCCTGTCCGCACTCATCATCGTCATCGGCAGCTTCTTCGGACGTACGGGCCTGATCGTCGCCCTCGTGGTGGCGGTGGGCACCAACGCCTACGCGTACTGGAACAGCGACAAGCTGGCGCTGCGGGCCATGCGCGCCCGCCCGGTGAGCGAGTTCGAGGCGCCCCAGCTCTACCGCATCGTCCGCGAGCTCTCCACGTCCGCCCGCCAGCCCATGCCCCGCCTCTACATCTCCCCGACCCAGGCCCCCAACGCCTTCGCGACCGGCCGCAACCCGCGCAACGCGGCGGTCTGCTGCACCGAGGGCATCCTGCGGCTCCTGGACGAACGGGAGCTGCGCGGCGTCCTCGGTCACGAGCTGAGCCACGTCTACAACCGGGACATCCTGATCTCGTCGGTCGCCGGCGCCCTGGCCTCCGTCGTGATGTTCCTGGTCAACTTCGCCTGGCTGATACCGGTCGGCCGCTCCAACGACGACGAGGGCCCGGGCCTCCTCGGCATGCTGCTGATCATGATCCTGGGACCGCTCGCCGCGTCCGTCATCCAGCTGGCCGTCAGCCGCTCCCGGGAGTACGAGGCGGACGCCTCGGGCGCCAGACTGACCGGCGACCCGCTGGCCCTGGCCGGCGCCCTGCGGAAGCTGGAGACCGGCACGCAGCAGCTCCCGCTGCCCCCGGAGCCGCGGATCGAGACGGCGAGTCACATGATGATCGCCAATCCCTTCCGCGCGGGGCGGGGTATGTCCAAGATGTTCTCGACCCACCCGCCGATGGCGGAGCGCATCGCCCGACTCGAGAAGATGGCAGGTCATCGCCCATGAAGACAATCCTGAACGTCATATGGCTGGTCCTGTGCGGCTTCTGGATGTTCCTCGGCTATCTGCTCGCGGGCCTCCTGCTGTGCATCACGATCATCGGCATCCCGTTCGGCCTGGCGGCCTTCCGGATCGGCCTGTACGCCCTGTGGCCCTTCGGCCACCGGGTCGTCGACCGCCGGGACGCGGGCGCACCGTCCTGCGTGGGCAACGTGCTCTGGGTGATCCTCGCCGGCTGGTGGCTGGCGCTCGGTCACATCACCACGGGCGTCCTGCTGTGCATCACGATCATCGGCATCCCCCTGGGCATCGCGAACTTCAAGCTGATCCCGGTCTCCCTGATGCCCTTCGGCAAGGAGATCGTCAGGACCGACGAGCAGTTCGCCGGCTGGTAGGAGCCCCCGGCCCCACGCCCCGCCGCAGCCCCTTCGTGCAACCGTCCGTCCCTCACGGACGTCTTGGATTCCAGGACAGAGGGACGGGTAGGTTCGCACGCATGACCATTATCGGCTGGATCATTCTCGGGCTCGTCGCCGGCGTCATCGCCAAGATCCTGCTGCCGGGGCGCGACCCCGGCGGCCTGGTGGGCACGACCCTCATAGGCATCGTCGGCGCCTTCCTCGGCGGCTGGATATCGTCGCGCTTCCTGGACCGCGAGATCACCAAGGACTTCTTCGACCCGTCGACCTGGGTCGCGGCCATCGGCGGCTCACTGGTCCTGCTGATCGCCTACCGGCTGCTCTTCGGCGACTCCCGCGAACGTCACTGACGCCCGGCCCCCAACCCCGTCTCACGCAACGTCACATTGAGCCGGCCGCCGCTCATCCCCGTCCCGGGAGGGGCGGTGCCGGGCCGGACCGACGGCACCCCGTGGAACGCCCGGCGCGACGGCCCGCCGAACACGAACAGGTCCCCGGACGCCAGCTCCACGTCCGTCCAGGGCCTGCCCCGGCCCTCCGCGTTGCCGAAGCGGAAGACACACGTGTCGCCGATGCTGAGCGACACCACGGGCGCCCCGGACCGCTCCTCGTTGTCCCGGTGCATGCCCATCCGGGCCGTGCCGTCGTAGAAGTTGACCAGCGCGGCATCCGGTTCGTACGCCTCCGCGCCGCCCTCGGATCCGTACGCCTCCGCCACCGCCGCCCGCCCCAACTCCGCCAGCCACCCCGGGAAGGGGGCCACCGGCGCGCCGTTCACGTCGTCCGCCGTACGCGAGTAGCGGTACGGCTGCCAGTGCCACCCCAGGCACACCGTCCGCACCGACATCACGCCCCCGCCCGGCAACGCCGTGTGCCGCAGCGGTACGGGCCCCCGCGCCCACGCGCGGCACGCTGCCACCAACTCCCGCTGCCGCTCCGGCGGCAGCCAGTCGGGCACATGTACCGCCCCCGGTGCCACGACCGTGCGCGGCCGGGGGAAGAGCCCGTCCATCAGCGCGCGGCCAGGGCGCCTTCGAGCCCCAGCAGCCGCTCCTTGCGCTCCAGCCCGCCCGCGTACCCGCGCAGCGCGCCGTCCGCGCCGATCACCCGGTGGCACGGCCGCACGACCAGCAGCGGGTTGCGCCCGATCGCCGTGCCCACGGCCCGCACCCCGGCCCCGCTCGCGCCGACCCGCCCGGCGATCTGCCCGTAGGAGACCGTCTCCCCGTACGGAACGGCGTCCAGCGCCGCCCAGACCCGCCGCTGGAACTCCGTGCCCCGGCCCTCCGCGTACACCAGCTCGAAGCGCGTCCTGCGCCCCTCGAAGTACTCCCGCAGCTGAGCGGCCGCCCCCGCGAAAGCCGAAGGCGCGTGCACCCAGCCCTCCTGGACCACCGCGGCGCCCTTCTGGCCGGGCAGGGAGAGCGAGGCGAGCGCGATGTCCGCCGTGCCGGGGACCTCCTCCCCGACCAGCAGCAGTTCACCCAGCGGGCTGTCGACCGTCGCGTACATGGTCATGGCTGGTCCCTCTCCTCGTCCGCGCGACCGGCCGGAACGCCGACCGCCACGGACCAGTCTGCTGCGCCCGAACCCGCGCGACCGGCGGTATCCGGACATGCAGTCCGGGTGCGGAACGAAGCGCTCCGCGCCCGGACCGCAGTGTTCTAGCGGTAGTTCGCGAACTGGACGTCGAAGTCGAAGTCCTGGGCCTTCAGCAGGGCCTGTACGGCCTGCAGGTCGTCCCGGCTCTTCGAGGTGACCCGCAGCTCCTCGCCCTGGACCTGGGCCTTGACGCCCTTGGGGCCCTCGTCGCGGATGATCTTCGCGACCTTCTTGGCGTTCTCCTGGGAGATGCCCTCCTGGATCGAGGCGAACAGCTTGTACTCCTTGCCGGACAGCTGCGGCTCACCGGCGTCCAGCGACTTCAGCGAGATCCCGCGCTTGATCAGCTTGGACTGGAAGATGTCGAGGATGGCCTTGACCCGCTCCTCGCCGTTCGCCTGCATCAGGATCTTCTCGCCGGACCACGCGATCGACGCGTCCGTGCCCTTGAAGTCGTAGCGGGTGGAGATCTCCTTGGCGGCCTGGTTGAGGGCGTTGTCGACCTCCTGCCGCTCGACCTTCGAGACGATGTCGAAACTGGAGTCGGCCATGACGTGTGGCTCCTTGGATCGGGGGTGCTGGAAAGGAAGTGCCTGGCGCAGCGGCCGCGTGACGCGCGGGCCCTGCCGCCCGGCAAAGCCTAGCCACCCGGGGCCGTGCGGGCCTCCGAACAATCCGGTGGCGTAGCACCCTCGGTCATCAGGTATTGTTTACGTCGTTGCCAGAGAGCACCGCGGGAAAGCGGGACTCGAAGGCGGCATCCCTTGGCGGTGTGCCCGAGTGGCCAAAGGGAGCAGACTGTAAATCTGCCGGCTCAGCCTACCCAGGTTCGAACCCTGGCGCCGCCACGAGCAAGGCCCCCGTCCTCCGGACGGGGGCCTTCTTCGTTGTCCGGGTCAGTTCCCGGCGATGTCCTTCACCGCGACCGCCAGCGGCACGTTGCCCGAGATCAGCTCGAGGGTCAGGCCCGCCGTGGCCGGGGTGTCCAGCAGCTCCACGAGCGCCGCCGCCACGTCGTCGCGCGGCACCGGGCCCCGGCCCGTCGACGCGGCGAGCAGGACCTGGCCGGTGCCCGCGTCGTTGGTGAGCATCCCGGGCCGCAGGATCGTCCAGTCGAGTCCGGACCTGGACCGCACGTCCGCGTCCGCCGCCCCCTTCGCCCGCAGATACACGTCGAACACCTCGTCCCCGGGGTGGTCCGGGTCGGCGCCCATGGCCGAGACCACCACGTAGCGCCGCACCCCCGCCCGTTCCGCCGCATCCGCGAACAGCACGGCCGCACCCCGGTCCACGGTGTCCTTGCGGGCCGTACCGCTGTCGGGGCCCGCACCGGCCGCGAAGACCGCCGCGTCGGCGCCGCGCAGTACCTCGGCGACCTCCTCGACCGTGGCCGATTCCAGGTCCAGCACCACCGGTTCGGCGCCCGCCGCCCTCAGGTCCTCGCTCTGTCCGGGATTGCGGATGATGCCGGCCGCCTCATCCCCGCGTGCAGCGAGCAGCCGCTCCAGCCGCAGCGCGATCTGACCATGTCCACCTGCGATGACAATGCGCATGCAATCGACGGTACGCCGGAGCGCGCCGCGACGCTCACGGCCCGCCGGTGGATTCCGGCCGTCCCTGGCGGGGCAGCCCGGGCCCGCCGGCCTCCGCGCCGCAGTACTCGCGCACCGCGCTGGTGCGGGCGACCACCCGGCCCCGGTGCACCACGATCCGGCTGTACGCCAGCGACAGCGCCCCGGCGAGCCCTTCTCCGCGTACGGCGAGCAGTTCGGCGGGGAAGCCCGCCTCGACACGGACCTCGGGGAGCCCCATGACGTGCCGGGCCTCGGCGGAGATCGCCGCGTAGGCGTCCGCGGGGCGCAGTCCGCCGTGCGAGACCAGCAGGAAGGCGGCCTCCAGCGGGTCGCCGCGCCCCACCGGGTTGGCCGGGTCGCGCAGGGCCCCGCCGCCGGCCGCGACCCGGACGCCGGCGTCGCGCAGCAGCCGTACGGGGGCGGCGCCCCGGTGTTCCGCGCCGCAGCAGGGGCCCTGGGGGAGGCAGGTCACGCTCACGCCGGCCGCGGCCAGCCGGCCCGCGATCCGGGCCGCCGCGTCGTCGGGGAGGCGGGAGAGGCCGGCACAGGGGCCGATGGTGACCTCCTGGCGCAGACCGCCGGCCAGGGCGGCGAACCGGGCCAGCCGGGCGGGGTCGTCACCGTCCGTGTGCAGGTCCACGGGGCAGCCGTGCTCGGCGGCGATCTCCAGGACGGCTTCGACGTATCCGGACGGGTCCGGGTCGAGGTCCGGGCAGCCGCCGACCGCGCCGGCGCCCATCTTCACGGCGTCGCGGAGCATGGCCAGGTTGCCCGCCCCGGCCACGCCGGTGAGCAGCCGGGGGACGGCGACCGGAGTCAGCTCGGCCAGGCCGCGCAAGGAGCGCCGGGCCTGCAGGACGGCCTCGAGCGCCGCCAGGCCCTGTATGTCGCCGATCCGTACGTGTGAGCGCAGGGCCGTCGCCCCGTGGCCGAGCTGGAGCAGCGCGGCCTCCGTGGCGCGCCGCTGGACGTCCTCGGGGTGCTGGGAGGCGGGGCCGGCACCGTCGGCGGTGAGGGCGGTGTCGCTGTGGGCGTGCGGTTCGGCGGGCGCGGGGAGCAGCAGGTGGCCGCGGAGGTCGAGCCGGGCGCCGGGGGCGGTGAGGCTGCCCGCGGTGCCGACGGCCTCGATACGGCCGCCGCAGACCCGTACGTCCACGACGCGGCCGTCGGCGAGGCGGGCGCCGCAGAGGGTCAGTGCGGAACTCTCCGGGCCGCCTGCGGTCTCGGCCGCGTGGTCGTCGGGCTGCCACGGCTGGCTGTCGGGCATCGCGCTCCTGGGAAGGGGTCAAGATCACGCAGAGTGAGTAGAGCCTAGGGGTGTGCCCGGCCCGGTTCGAGGAGGAGCGCAATAGTCGTACCGGTGAGGCCTTGCTGATCAGCGGTGTGAGGGGGTCCGGAGCCGGGTACGGGGCGGGGTCGGCCGGTGGCCGGGAAACGGATTTGGGCGATCGGCGACTGAGCGTGTAATGTCTTCCTCGCTCGCCCCAATAGCTCAGTCGGTAGAGCGTCTCCATGGTAAGGAGAAGGTCTGCGGTTCGATTCCGCATTGGGGCTCTGGTGATCGGGAAACCCCGCTTCGGCGGGGGGCCTCGTCATCAAAGCGGTGTAGCTCAGTCGGTAGAGCAAGCGGCTCATAATCGCTGTGTCACCGGTTCAAGTCCGGTCACCGCTACTAAAAGTAGCCGATTGTGGGGTCGGTCCTTCGATCGGCTACTCTTTTCTGCGTTCATCCGTCCATCGTCCGTCCAAGGAGCACTCACGTGGCTGCCACCGACGTCCGCCCGAAGATCACGCTGGCCTGCGTGGAGTGCAAGGAGCGGAACTACATCACCAAGAAGAACCGGCGTAACAACCCGGACCGTCTTGAGATGAAGAAGCACTGCCCGCGCTGCAACTCGCACACTGCGCACCGCGAAACGCGCTGAATCAGGCTCGTACACGAGGCCGTCCCCTCCGGGGGGCGGCCTCGTGTCGTTGTGCGGGTTTGCCGTTGAATGGGGCCGGATGCCGTCACAGGCCGGCCCAGTCGTTCTTTCATCAGGAGGTTGCGAGTTCATGGCGCTCGACCAGTCCTTCGTGGGACGGACCTATCCGCCCACCGCGCCGTACGAGGTCGGACGGGAGAAGATCCGCGAGTTCGCCGAGGCCGTGGGCGACGCCCACCCCGCGTACACCGATCCCGAGGCCGCCCGGGCGCTCGGCCACGACGACGTGATCGCGCCGCCGACCTTTGTGTTCTCGATCACCTTCAAGGCCGCCGGTCAGGTCATCGAGGACCCCCAGCTGGGCCTGGACTACAGCCGGGTGGTGCACGGCGACCAGAAGTTCGTCTACGTCCGCCCGGTGCGCGCGGGGGACCGGCTGTCGGTCACCTCGACGATCGAGGCCGTGAAGTCGATGGCGGGCAACGACATCCTGGACGTCCGCGGCGAGGTCCACGACGAGTCCGGTGAGCTGGTCGTGACCGCCTGGACGAAGCTGGTGGCGCGCGCCGCCGAGGAGGCGTGATGACGGCGAAGGTGAGTTACGAGGCGGTCGAGGTCGGTACGGAGCTGCCGGCGCGGTCCTTCCAGGTCACCCGGGCGACGCTCGTGCAGTACGCGGGTGCCTCGGGCGACTTCAACCCGATCCACTGGAACGAGCGCTTCGCGCGCGAGGTCGGGCTGCCCGATGTGATCGCGCACGGCATGTTCACGATGGCCGAGGCGATCCGGGTGGTCACGGACTGGGCCGGTGATCCGGGCGTGATCGTCGAGTACGGCGTGCGCTTCACGAAGCCCGTCGTGGTCCCCGACGACGACAAGGGTGCGCAGATCGAGGTCAGCGGCAAGGTGGCCGCCCTGCTGGACGACCGGCGGGTGCGGGTCGACCTGACGGTCATGAGTGACGGCAAGAAGGTCCTGGGCATGTCCCGGGCCGTGGTGCAGCTCGCCTGAAACCGGCGCGGACAGCCGAGGTGAGGGGCACGGTCCAGGGGGCCGTGCCCCTCACCCGTAGCCCCCCGCAACTCCTCCCCGTGTCCTGCTTGACGAAGTTAGTGATTGAGTACTAACTTAACGGCATGGCAAGGATGAGTGCAGAGGAGCGACGCGAGAGCGTCATCCGCGCGGCGATCACCGAGTTCGCCCGCGGTGGGTACAGCGCCACCTCCACCGAGGTGATCGCCAGGCGTGTGGGTGTCTCGCAGCCGTACCTCTTCCGCCTCTTCCCCAGCAAGCAGGCGATGTTCCTCGCGGCGGCGGGGCGCTGCCTGGCGGACACCCGGCGGGTCTTCGAGGAGGCCGCCGAGGGGCTGGAGGGCGAAGAGGTGCTCCACTCCATGGCCAGGGCCTACCAGCGGCTGATCGCCGACGACCCCGACAAGCTGCTGATGCAGATGCAGGTCTACGCGGCCGTCGCCGCCGCGGAGGCGGCCGGTGATCACGCTTTCGGCGAGTCGGTGCGGGCCGCCTGGCTGGAGCTGTTCGACTCCGTCAACCTCGCGCTCGGCGCCGAGGTGGACGGCGCCACCACCTTCCTCGCGTACGGCATGCTCGCCAACACGCTGACCTCGCTCGGCTTTCCGGCCGGACACCGGATGTGGTCCGGGTTCTACGCCTCCGCTCAGCCGGTCGACTGAAACGTCCCACCCGGGCCCGGCCCGGTTTTCTGCCCAGAAAAGTTAGTAATCAATAACTAACCCTCAGGGGGAAAAGTGAATCAGCGAACGACCGGCCGCGCGGGAGCGGCCTGGGCCCTCGTCATCACCAGCGTCGCCGGTTTCATGGCGGCCCTCGACAACCTCGTCGTCACCACCGCCCTGCCGTCCATCCGCGAGAGCCTCGGCGGAGAGATGGAGGAGCTGGAGTGGACGGTCAACGCCTACACGCTCACCTTCGCCGTCCTGCTGATGTTCGGCGCCGCCCTCGGTGACCGCTTCGGCCGCCGCCGGCTCTTCCTCGCCGGGCTCACCGTCTTCACCGGCGCGTCCGCCGCGGCCGCCCTCTCGCCCGGCATCAACGAGCTGATCGCCTTCCGCGCGGTCCAGGGCGTCGGCGCCGCGATCATGATGCCGCTCACGCTCACCCTGCTCACGGCCGCCGTGGAACCGGCCCGCCGCGGCATGGCGCTCGGCATCTTCAGCGCCGCGACCGGCCTCGCCGTGGCCGGCGGGCCCCTGATCGGCGGCAGCCTCACCGAGCACATCTCCTGGCAGTGGATCTTCTGGCTCAACGTGCCGGTCGGCCTGCTCCTGCTGCCCCTCGCCCGCTTCCGCCTCGCGGAGTCGTACGCCCCCGGGGCCCGGCTCGACATCCCCGGCACCCTCCTGGTCAGCGGCGGCCTCTTCGGCCTCGTCTACGGCCTCGTCAACGCCAACGCCGAAGGCTGGACCAGCCCGACCGTCCTGACCTCGCTCCTCGCCGGCACCGCGCTCATCGGCGCCTTCGTCCGCCACGGCTTCCGCGGCCGGAAGCCCATGCTGCCCATGCGCCTCTTCCGGGACCGCGGCTTCTTCGGGATCAACATCTCCAGCATGCTGATGTACCTCGGGATGTTCGGCTCGATCTTCCTGCTCAGCCAGTACCTCCAGGGCGTCCTCGGCTACTCGCCCACCGAGGCCGGGCTGCGGATGCTGCCCTGGACCGGGATGCCGATGCTCGTCGCACCCATCGCCGGGATGCTCTCCGACCGGTTCGGCGGCCGTCCGGTGGTCGTCACGGGTCTCGCCCTCCAGGCGGCCGGACTCGCCCTGTTCGCCCTGGCCATCGCCCCGGACGCCTCCTACGTCTCGCAGCTGCCCGGCCTGATCGTCGGCGGCATCGGGATGGCCCTGTACTTCGCACCGGCCGCCGGCCTGGTGATGTCCAGCGTCCGCCCCGGGGAGCAGGGCATCGCGTCCGGCGCCAACAACGCCCTGCGCGAGGTCGGCGGCGCCCTCGGGGTCGCCGTGCTCACCACCGTCTTCGCCTCACAGGGCGGCCTCGGCTCCGCGCAGTCCTTCACGGACGGCACCGTGCCGGCGGTCTGGATCGGCTCCGCAGTCGTCGCCCTGGCCGCGCTCGTCGCCCTGATGATCCCCGGCCGCCGCGCCGCCGGAGCGCCCGGGCCCGCCCAGGAGACGGCGCAGGCCGCGGAGCAGGTCTCCGTACCCGCCTGACGCGTTCCGTGCCCGCGATACGGTCCGTGGCCCCGCCCAGCGGCGGGGCCACGGACCGTACTCTTGTCCCCGTGCAGGAACTTCACGACGCTCCCCTCGCCCCCCTGACCACCTTCCGGCTCGGCGGCCCCGCCACCCGCCTCCTCACCGCCACCACGGACGCCGAGGTGGTCCGGGCCGTGCGCGAGGCCGACGACAGCGGCACCCCGCTCCTGGTCATCGGCGGCGGCAGCAACCTGGTCATCGGGGACAAGGGCTTCGAGGGCACCGCCCTGCGCATCGCCACCAAGGGCTTCGTGCTGGACGGCGGCGCCCTGGAACTGGCCGCGGGCGAGGTCTGGACCGACGCCGTCGCCCGCACGGTGGAGGCCGGCCTCGCGGGCCTGGAATGCCTGGCAGGTATCCCCGGCTCGGCGGGCGCCACCCCGATCCAGAACGTCGGCGCGTACGGACAGGAGGTGTCCTCCACCATCACGGAGGTCGTCGCCTACGACCGCCGCACCCGGGAAACGGTCGTCCTGCCCAACTCCGAGTGCGCGTTCTCCTACCGGCACAGCCGCTTCAAGGCCGAACCCGACCGGTACGTGGTGCTGCGCGTCCGCTTCGGCCTGGAGGAGTCCGGCGGACTCTCGGCGCCCCTGAAGTACCCCGAGACCGCGCGGGCCATGGGCGTCGAGGAGGGGGAACGCGTTCCCGCGGCAGCCGCCCGCGAAACCGTGCTCCGGCTGCGCGCCGGCAAGGGCATGGTCCTGGACCCCGAGGACCACGACACCTGGTCGGCCGGGTCCTTCTTCACCAACCCGATCCTGGAACAGGCCGAGTTCGACGCGTTCCTGGCCCGGGTCGCGGACCGGCTCGGCCCCGAGGCCGCGCCCCCCGCCTTCCCCGCCGGCGAGGGACGCACCAAGACCTCCGCGGCCTGGCTCATCGACCGGGCCGGCTTCACCAAGGGCTACGGCACCGGACCCGCCCGCATCTCCACCAAGCACACGCTCGCCCTCACCAACCGGGGCGCGGCGACCACGGAGGACCTGCTCGCCCTCGCCCGCGAGGTCGTCGCCGGGGTGCACGCGGCCTTCGGCGTCACCCTCGTCAACGAACCGGTGACCGTGGGCGTGAGCCTGTAGTTCCCGCGGGGGCGGGGCCCGCTCAGTACGCCACGCCCACGCCCTGCCTCACCGCCGCCGGGTCGTCGGTCAGCGCCAGCATCGCGTGCGCCACGTCGGCCCGGGAGATGGACCGGCCGCTGCGCGGATTACCGCCCACCACCGTCCGGTAGGTGCCCGTCAGCGGCCCGTTCGTGAGCTTCGGCGGGCGTACCGACGTCCAGTCCGTGGCCGACGCCGCGAGCGCCGCCTCCATCGCGGTGAGATCCGCGTACACCTCCTTGAGGACCGCGCCGATCACCGAGAGCATCATCCGGTCCAGCAGCGGCTCGTCGGCGGGCGCCGGGGCGACCGGGGCGGCGCTGACCACCAGCAGCCGCCGGGTGCCCTCCGCCTCCATGGCCGTCAGCACGGCGCGGGTCAGCCGCTCGGCGATCCCGTCAGCCTTCCGGCCCCGCGGGCCGAGGCCGGAGAGGACCGCGTCCCGGCCGGCCACCGCCCCGCGCAGCGCCTCCGGGTCGTCGACCCGGGCGGCGGTGTGCACCGTGACGTCCGGGAGCGGGACGGCGAGCCGGGCGGGATCGCGGACCACCGCCGTCACCTCGTGCCCCGCGGCCACCGCCTGGCGGACGATCTCCTGGCCGATACCGCCCGTCGCACCGAACACCGTGAGCTTCATGGCACACCCCTCCCCAGGTGGGTAAGTATTCACTCACCCCTAGGGTGGGTGGGTACTCACCCACCCGTCAAGCCTTATCGGAGTGCCCATGGAGCAGAAGCCGGCCCGCGTCCGCCTCATCGACGCCGCCCACGAGCTCATGCTCACCAAGGGCCTGGCCCGGACCACCACCAAGGAGATCGCCAGGGCGGCCGGCTGCTCGGAGGCCGCGCTCTACAAGCACTTCCTCAGCAAGGAGGAGTTGTTCGTGGTGGTCCTCCAGGAGCGGCTGCCCAAGATCGATCTGTACAAGCTCCTCCCCGGCCCCGGCGCGGGCGTCCGTTCGGTCGAGGAGAACCTCACCGTCATCGCACGCCAGGCCGCCCTGTTCTACGAGCAGAGCTTCCCGATCGCCGCTTCGCTGTACGCCGAACCGAGGCTCAAGGAGCGCCACGACGCGGCCATGCGCGAGCTGGGCCGCGGCCCCCACCTGCCGATCCGCGGCGTGTCCGACTACCTGCGGGCCGAACAGACCGCCGGCCGCGTCCGGCCGGGTGCCGACACCTACGCGGCCGCCTCGCTGCTCCTGGGGGCCTGCGCCCAGCGCGCGTTCGCCTACCACGCCACCGCCACCGGCGAGCCGCCCCAGTCCCTGGACGACTTCGCCGCGTCCCTGGCCAGGACCCTCCTGCAGGGCCTGGGGACGTAGCCGGACCCGCGCCTCAGGCCACCGGCTCCGCCAGCCAGGCGTCGACCCCCGCCAGCAGCTCCGCCCGCACCGGCTCGGGCGCCGAGGAACCCCGCACCGACTGACGGGCCAGCTCGGCCAGCTCCTCGTCCGTGAACGCGTGGTGGCGGCGCACCAGGTCGTACTGCGCGGCCAGCCGGGAGCCGAACAGCAGCGGGTCGTCCGCGCCGAGCGCCATCGGCACGCCCGCGTCGAACAGGGTCCGCAGGGGTACGTCGGCGGGCTTCTCGTAGACGCCGAGCGCCACGTTCGACGCGGGGCACACCTCGCAGGTCACCCCGGCCTCCGCCAGCCTGCGCAGCAGCCGGGGGTCCTCGGCCGCCCGCACACCGTGCCCCACCCGGGCCGCGTAGAGGTCGTCCAGGCAGTCCCGCACGCTGGCCGGGCCCGAGAGCTCGCCCCCGTGCGGAGCGGCCAGCAGACCGCCCTCCCGGGCGATCGCGAAGGCCCGGTCGAAGTCACGGGCCATGCCGCGCCGCTCGTCGTTGGACAGCCCGAAGCCGACGACGCCCCGGTCCGCGTACCGTACGGCGAGCCGCGCGAGGGTCCTGGCGTCCAGCGGGTGCTTCATCCGGTTCGCCGCGATCACCACCCGGATCGGCAGCCCGGTCCCGCGCGAGGCGGCGTCCACCGCGTCCAGGATGATCTCGATCGCCGGAATCAGCCCGCCGAGCAGAGGCGCGTACGAGGTGGGGTCGACCTGGATCTCCAGCCAGCCGCACCCGTCCGCCACGTCCTCCTGGGCGGCCTCGCGCACCAGGCGCTGGATGTCCTCGGGGGACCGCAGACAGGACCGGGCGATGTCGTAGAGCCGCTGGAAGCGGAACCAGCCCCGTTCGTCCGTGGCACGCAGCTGGGGCGGCTCGCCGCCGGTCAGGGCCTCGGGCAGCCGCACGCCGTACTTGTCGGCGAGCTCCAGCAGCGTCGTGGGCCGCATCGACCCGGTGAAGTGCAGGTGCAGGTGGGCCTTGGGCAGCAGCCGGACGTCACGATCCATGCCCGATCACCTTCTGTAGCTGTCGCGCTCCGCACTGTGCCGAGAGGCCGCGGGCAGGGCTTGTCCGTCGTATGGCCTGCGTGCGCATACGAGAAACCCCCTTCGCAGGGGGAGGAGTCACTCCAAGATCCTGCCGCAAGGATCTCGGACCAGGCAGCCGAATTCACCGAACGAGCGCTTGCCTGAACGTACAAGCGGGGCCCCGGCACTGCCGGGGCCCCGCTTGTGTCGCGTGGCGACGTGTCAGGACTTCGCCTCGCCGAGCAGCTTCTGGATCCGCGAGACGCCCTCGACGAGGTCGTCGTCGCCCAGCGCGTACGACAGGCGCAGGTAGCCCGGCGTGCCGAACGCCTCGCCCGGGACGACCGCCACCTCGGCCTCGTCCAGGATCAGCGCGGCCAGCTCCACCGAGGTCTGCGGGCGCTTGCCGCGGATCTCCTTGCCGAGCAGCTCCTTCACCGAGGGGTACGCGTAGAACGCGCCCTCGGGCTCCGGGCAGAACACGCCGTCGATGTCGTTGAGCATCCGCACGATGGTCTTGCGGCGCCGGTCGAAGGCGGTGCGCATCTCGGCGACCGCGTCCAGGTTCCCGGAGATGGCGGCGAGCGCGGCGGCCTGGGAGACGTTGGCGACGTTGGACGTGGCGTGCGACTGGAGGTTGGTCGCGGCCTTCACGACGTCCTTGGGGCCGATGATCCACCCGACGCGCCAGCCGGTCATCGCGTACGTCTTGGCGACACCGTTGACCACGATGCACTTGTCGCGCAGCTCGGGCACGATCGCGGGCAGCGAGGTGAACTTCGCGTCGCCGTAGACCAGGTGCTCGTAGATCTCGTCGGTCATCACCCACAGGCCGTGCTCGACGGCCCAGCGGCCGATCGCCTCGGCGTCGGCCTCGCTGTAGACCGCGCCGGTCGGGTTGGAGGGGGAGACGAACAGGACGACCTTCGTACGCTCGGTACGGGCCGCCTCCAGCTGCTCCACCGAGACCCGGTAACCGGTGGTCTCGTCGGCCACGACCTCCACCGGGACACCGCCGGCCAGGCGGATCGACTCGGGGTAGGTGGTCCAGTAGGGCGCCGGGACGATGACCTCGTCGCCCGGGTCGAGGATCGCGGCGAACGCCTCGTAGATCGCCTGCTTGCCGCCGTTGGTCACCAGGATCTGGGAGGCGTCGACCTCGTACCCGGAGTCGCGCAGCGTCTTCTCCGCGATGGCGGCCTTGAGCTCGGGGAGCCCGCCCGCCGGGGTGTAGCGGTGGTACTTCGGGGTACGGCAGGCCTCGACGGCGGCGTCGACGATGTAGCCGGGCGTCGGGAAGTCGGGCTCGCCGGCACCGAAGCCGATCACCGGACGGCCGGCGGCCTTGAGGGCCTTGGCCTTGGCGTCGACTGCAAGGGTGGCGGATTCGGAGATGGCCCCGATGCGGGCGGAGACCCGGCTCTCGGACGGAGAAGTAGCAGCGCTCATGCCCCCATGCTCGCAGACCGTTTTCCCCGTCGGCACAGGGGTTTCAGGGAGCGGACAGCACTCGGACAGCATGCGGACACGAAGAGACCAGGAGCGATCAGGAGCTTTCTGTTCGACGCGGGGCCGCTGAGCACGTACACTCTCCTGTCGTTGGCCTTCACCAGCCGCACCGTTCCTGCACTCGGGTCATCCGGGAACATGCGGTAGGTTGGTGGAACCACAAAGGGTCGTAGCTCAATTGGTAGAGCACTGGTCTCCAAAACCAGCGGTTGGGGGTTCAAGTCCCTCCGGCCCTGCTACACACTCCTTCGCCAGGATGTGTGCGCATGTACGTACTTCAATGCACCGCCGTGCGGCTCCACCGGGCGCGGCACGGCCATGACCCGGAATCAGGTGAGAAGCGTGACGGACGCCGTGGGCTCCATCGACAAGCCTGATGCCGAGGACGAAGTCCCCGAGTCGAAGAAGACGCGGAAGGGCGGCAAGCGCGGCAAGAAGGGCCCCCTGGGCCGTCTCGCGCTCTTCTACCGCCAGATCATCGCGGAGCTGCGCAAGGTCGTCTGGCCGACGCGCAACCAGCTGACGACATACACCAGTGTGGTGATTGCGTTCGTAGTCGTCATGATTGGTCTGGTAACCGTGATTGACTTCGGATTCGCGCGGGTCGTCAAGTACGTCTTCGGCTGATCCACGCGAAGGGCGCCTGCTGGGCGCCCCTTTCGCATGTTCCACCCATATGTATCCAGGAAGAAGCCACCGTGTCTGACCCGAACCTGAACGACGCCGTCGAGCCGACGGCGGGCGCCTTCGAGTCCGCCGAGGACGAGCTCGACATCGTCGAGGCGGCGGACGCCGAGGAGTCGGACCAGGCCGACGCCGACGAGGCCCCCGAGGCCCTCGGCGAGGCGTCCGAGGAGACCGAGGACGCCGCCGAGGAGACCGAGGACGCGGCCGACGAGGAGATCGCGGACGCGGCCGACGAGGAGGAGGCCGAGCCGGCCGAGCCCGTCGACCCCGTCGCCGCTCTGCGCGAGGAGCTCCGCGGTCTGCCGGGCGAGTGGTACGTCATCCACACGTACGCCGGTTACGAGAAGCGTGTGAAGGCCAACCTGGAGCAGCGCGCCGTCTCGCTGAACGTGGAGGAGTTCATCTATCAGGCCGAGGTGCCTGAGGAGGAAATCGTCCAGATCAAGAACGGCGAGCGCAAGAACGTCCGCCAGAACAAGCTCCCGGGCTACGTCCTGGTGCGCATGGACCTGACGAACGAGTCCTGGGGCGTCGTCCGCAACACCCCCGGTGTCACCGGCTTCGTGGGCAACGCCTACGACCCGTACCCGCTGACGCTGGACGAGATCGTCAAGATGCTCGCTCCGGAGGCCGAGGAGAAGGCCGCCCGTGAGGCCGCCGAGGCCGAGGGCAGGCCGGCTCCGGCCCGCAAGGTCGAGGTCCAGGTGCTGGACTTCGAGGTCGGCGACTCGGTCACCGTCACCGACGGCCCGTTCGCGACGCTGCAGGCGACGATCAACGAGATCAACGCCGACTCGAAGAAGGTCAAGGGCCTCGTCGAGATCTTCGGTCGCGAGACGCCGGTCGAGCTGAGCTTCGACCAGATCCAGAAGAACTGAGCTTTCCGCCCGCTTCTGGACACATGCCTACCGAGCAGGTCAGACAGGCTGTCGCAGCCGGTCTGACCTGCTCGGTTTTTGGTCGCGCAGCTATACCCGTTATCGTTGTGCGGTATGCCTGCATCCGGATGACCGGATGACGGCGAAAACTCTCACTAGGACCCGGAGAGAGCACATGCCTCCCAAGAAGAAGAAGGTCACGGGGCTTATCAAGCTCCAGATCAACGCCGGTGCGGCCAACCCGGCCCCGCCGGTCGGCCCCGCACTGGGTCAGCACGGCGTCAACATCATGGAGTTCTGCAAGGCCTACAACGCCGCGACCGAGTCGCAGCGTGGCATGGTCGTGCCGGTGGAGATCACGGTCTACGAGGACCGCTCCTTCACCTTCATCACCAAGACTCCGCCGGCCGCCAAGCTGATCCTCAAGGCCGCGGGTGTGGAGAAGGGCTCCGGCGAGCCGCACAAGACCAAGGTCGCCAAGCTGACGGCTGCCCAGGTCCGCGAGATCGCCACGACGAAGCTCCCCGACCTGAACGCCAATGACCTCGACGCCGCGTCGAAGATCATCGCCGGCACCGCCCGCTCCATGGGCATCACGGTCGAAGGCTGATTCAGCCCCACCCCTCAGTGGTAGGACCAAGCGCTGGTCCGCACCACGACTCCACACTCTGAAACCATCAGGAGTAGAAGTGAAGCGCAGCAAGAACCTCCGCGCTGCGGACGCCAAGATCGACCGGGAGCGCCTCTACGCCCCGCTCGAGGCCGTCCGTCTCGCCAAGGACACCGCCTCCACGAAGTTCGACGGCACCGTCGAGGTCGCCTTCCGCCTGGGTGTCGACCCGCGCAAGGCCGACCAGATGGTCCGCGGCACCGTGAACCTCCCGCACGGCACCGGCAAGACCGCCCGGGTCCTGGTCTTCGCGACCGGTGACCGTGCTGCGGCCGCGGAAGCCGCCGGCGCCGACATCGTCGGCTCCGACGAGCTCATCGACGAGGTGGCGAAGGGTCGTCTGGACTTCGACGCCGTCGTCGCGACCCCGGACCTCATGGGCAAGGTCGGCCGCCTCGGCCGCGTGCTCGGTCCGCGTGGTCTGATGCCGAACCCGAAGACCGGCACCGTCACCCCCGATGTCGCGAAGGCTGTCAACGACATCAAGGGCGGAAAGATCGAGTTCCGCGTCGACAAGCACTCGAACCTGCACTTCATCATCGGCAAGGTCTCCTTCGACGAGACCAAGCTGGTGGAGAACTACGCAGCGGCGCTGGAAGAGGTCCTCCGTCTGAAGCCGTCCGCCGCCAAGGGCCGCTACATCAAGAAGGCCGCGCTGGCCACCACGATGGGCCCCGGCATCCCGCTGGACGCCAACCGCACCCGTAACCTCCTCGTCGAGGAGGACCCGGCCGCCGTCTGAGCCCTCGCGCTCGTACGACCGCCGCGTCACGTGTGACATGGGACGGGCCCCGCAACCTTTCGAGGTGCGGGGCCCGTCCTCATTCGTACGTGGACATGACTGTCGGTGTCCTGCGTTAGCGTGGGCGGCCGAAGTCGAACGAGGGGTGGAACAGCAGATGTTGAGCAATACCGTACGGCGTGTGGGCCTGTCCGTGGCTGTGGTGGCGGCGCTGACCTCGGTCGCGGCCTGTGGCGGATCCGACGACGGGGGCACGAGCAAGGGCTCCGGCAAGAGCGAGAGCCGCGGCGGCTCCGTGGTGAAGGTCGACCCGATCGCCGCGCTGGTCGCCGTCCAGAAGAAGACCGGCCAGGCGCACTCGGCCCGGGTCGAGGGCGACACCACCATGGGCAGCGCGATGTCCATGAAGCAGTCGGGTGTCATGGACTGGTCCGACGGGATCACCGGCACCATGCAGATCACCTACACCGGCGGCACCATGGCCGACGCCATGAAGCAATTCGGCGGCACGGGCACGATGGAGGCCCGTTACTTCAAGGACGGGTACGCGGCGGACATGGGTGAGGCCATGGCCCGGCAGACCGGCGGCAAGCGCTGGATCAGCTACAGCTACGACGACCTCGCCAAGGTGGCCGGCGCCTCCGGTGCGGCCATGAAGGACCAGATGCAGAACAGCACCCCGGAGCAGGGGGTGAAGTCGCTGCTGGCCTCCGGCGACGTGAAGAAGGTCGGCCAGGAGGACGTCCGGGGCGTCAGCACCACGCACTACTCGGGCACCGTCGACGTCGCGGCCCTGACCGCCAAGAACAGCAGCCTCGACGCCGACCAGCTCGCCGCCTTCAAGAAGCAGCTGGCCGACGCGGGGATCACCACGGAGACCGTCGACATCTGGGTCGACGAGAACGACCTCCTGGTGAAGAAGACCGAGCGCGGCGAGATGAAGACCGGTGAGCTCAACTCCACCGTGTACTACAGCGATTACGGCACCAAGGTCTCGGTCGAGCGTCCGCCGGCCGCCGAGACCATCGACTTCGCCGAGCTGATGAAGCAGCAGCAGGGAGCGACTGCCTGACCCGGTCCGGGTGCGTTCAAACCTCCCGGAACCGTCTCGAGGCGGGACGGATTTGCCCGGCGCGACTCGAGTCGCGTACGCTTCTGCAGAAGCCAAAGACCGCTGGTCGTTGTCCTGACTCCGCAAGGGGTCGGCAACCGAAGGCTCCGTTGATACGGACGACCTGCGCAGGTGACTGTGGAAAGCTCCCGGACTTCGTTTCGGTCGAGCTACGCCCTGGCGCCTGCGCCGGGGCGTTTCGTCTTTCCGGGTCCTTTTGAGCGGTCCTCATCACCCGGAAGGAGGCCGACGCTATGGCAAGGCCCGACAAGGCTGCTGCGGTAGCCGAGCTCGCGGATCAGTTCCGCAGCTCGAACGCCGCCGTGCTGACCGAGTACCGGGGTCTCACCGTTGCACAGCTCAAGCAGCTGCGCCGTTCGCTCGGTGAGAACGCCCAGTACGCCGTGGTGAAGAACACGCTGACCAAGATTGCGGCCAACGAGGCCGGGATCGACACGCTGGACGACCTGTTCGCAGGTCCGACGGCGGTTGCCTTCGTCACCGGTGACCCGGTGGAGTCGGCGAAGGGTCTTCGTGACTTCGCCAAGGACAACCCGAACCTGATCATCAAGGGCGGTGTCCTTGACGGCAAGGCGCTGTCCGCCGATGACATCAAGCAGCTCGCGGACCTCGAGTCCCGCGAGGTTCTGCTCGCCAAGCTGGCCGGTGCCATGAAGGGCAAGCAGACCCAGGCTGCGCAGCTCTTCCAGGCGCTGCCGTCGAAGTTCGTCCGCACCGCGGAAGCGCTTCGCGTCAAGCTGGAGGAGCAGGGCGGTGCCGGTACGCCGGCTCCCGCCGAGGCCGCCGAGTAATCACGCTCAGCGGTCCAGCGGGCACCGTGTACGCCCGCCGACACATACATCCGGCACCTGCCGAATAGTGGAAGGACGCCTGTCATGGCGAAGCTGTCCCAGGAAGACCTGCTCGCTCAGTTCGAGGAGCTCACCCTCATCGAGCTCGCCGAGTTCGTGAAGGCCTTCGAGGAGAAGTTCGACGTCACCGCCGCCGCGGCCGTCGCCGTCGCGGGCCCGGCCCAGGGTGGCCCGGCTGCCCCGGCCGAGGAGGAGAAGGACGAGTTCGACGTCATCCTCACCGCCGCCGGTGACAAGAAGATCCAGGTCATCAAGGTCGTGCGCGAGCTGACCTCCCTCGGCCTGAAGGAGGCCAAGGACCTCGTCGACGGCGCCCCGAAGCCCGTCCTCGAGAAGGTCGCGAAGGACGCCGCGGACAAGGCTGCCGAGTCCCTCAAGGGCGCCGGCGCCTCCGTCGAGGTCAAGTGACCCTGCGAGTCTTCTGACTCCTCAGGACACCCGTGCCGCGAGGCGCGGAGTCACATCGCGAAAGGCGATCACCCGAACGGGTGGTCGCCTTTCGGCGTACCGGGGGCGGGTGTCTTGCCCTTCTCGCGTTGACGAGTATGGTGATCTTCGCCGTGCGCCTCTCGCGGGGTGCGTGGCAGCCGCCGAGGGCGGCGGCCGCGGGGCCCGAGGGCCGGCGGGGCCGAGGGGCCCCTTGACGAACCGCACGCGGCGCGCAATTCTCAAGGCGCGGCGCCGAATCGATCCGAATCCGAGGCATGGATCGACGGCGAAGCGGGCAGTAAAGAAGGGCGCACCTCGCGCAGGGCTGAGACAAGGGTGTTGAGAAGAGCTGTTGAGAGCAACGTGGGTCTCTGAAAACCCCGACTGGACATCAGTGTGGCACTTGGCTACACTGACCCTTTGCGCTGCCTGTTAGCTGCCTCCTGCCCGTCACCAGGGGCATACCCATCTTGAGCATCGTGGGCCGAGACTTCCCTGAACTGGGATTTCTCCCCTCATGTCCAATTTGGGACCGGTACGCGCGTAGTGAGTCCGAGCCCTCGGAAGGACCCCCTCTTGGCCGCCTCGCGCAACGCCTCGACCGCGAATACGAACAACGGCGCCAGCACCGCCCCGCTGCGCATCTCTTTTGCAAAGATCAAGGAGCCCCTCGAGGTTCCGAACCTCCTCGCGCTGCAGACCGAGAGCTTTGACTGGCTCCTCGGCAACGCCGCCTGGAAGGCTCGCGTCGAGGCTGCTCTGGACAGTGGACAAGACGTCCCCACCAAGTCCGGCCTCGAGGAGATCTTCGAGGAGATCTCGCCGATCGAGGACTTCTCCGGGTCGATGTCGCTCACGTTCCGCGACCACCGCTTCGAGCCCCCGAAGAACTCGATCGACGAGTGCAAGGAGCGCGACTTCACGTACGCCGCCCCGCTCTTCGTCACGGCCGAGTTCACCAACAACGAGACCGGCGAGATCAAGTCCCAGACGGTCTTCATGGGCGACTTCCCGCTCATGACCAACAAGGGCACCTTCGTCATCAACGGCACCGAGCGTGTCGTGGTGTCGCAGCTGGTCCGCTCGCCGGGTGTCTACTTCGACTCCTCGATCGACAAGACGTCCGACAAGGACATCTTCTCCGCCAAGATCATCCCGTCCCGGGGTGCCTGGCTGGAGATGGAGATCGACAAGCGCGACATGGTCGGTGTCCGCATCGACCGCAAGCGCAAGCAGTCCGTCACCGTCCTCCTGAAGGCTCTCGGCTGGACCACCGAGCAGATCCTGGAGGAGTTCGGCGAGTACGAGTCCATGCGCGCCACCCTGGAGAAGGACCACACCCAGGGCCAGGACGACGCGCTGCTCGACATCTACCGCAAGCTCCGCCCGGGCGAGCCGCCCACCCGCGAGGCCGCTCAGACGCTGCTCGAGAACCTCTACTTCAACCCGAAGCGCTACGACCTCGCGAAGGTCGGCCGCTACAAGGTGAACAAGAAGCTCGGCGCCGACGAGCCGCTGGACGCCGGCGTGCTCACCACCGACGACGTCATCGCGACCATCAAGTACCTGGTCAAGCTGCACGCCGGTGAGACCGAGACGGTGGGCGAGTCCGGCCGCACGATCGTCGTCGAGACCGACGACATCGACC
The DNA here is from genome assembly GCF_040632605.1 of Streptomyces sp. NPDC019224. Taxonomy (NCBI): domain Bacteria; kingdom Bacillati; phylum Actinomycetota; class Actinomycetes; order Kitasatosporales; family Streptomycetaceae; genus Streptomyces; species Streptomyces sp. NPDC019224. The sequence goes on from NZ_JBEYCF010000001.1 coordinate 100,622, forward strand.
ACTTCGGCAACCGCCGTCTGCGCAACGTCGGCGAGCTCATCCAGAACCAGGTCCGTACGGGTCTCGCCCGTATGGAGCGCGTCGTGCGCGAGCGCATGACGACCCAGGACGTCGAGGCGATCACGCCGCAGACCCTGATCAACATCCGGCCGGTCGTCGCCTCCATCAAGGAGTTCTTCGGCACCAGCCAGCTGTCGCAGTTCATGGACCAGAACAACCCGCTGTCGGGTCTCACCCACAAGCGCCGCCTGTCGGCTCTTGGCCCGGGTGGTCTGTCCCGTGAGCGGGCCGGCTTCGAGGTCCGTGACGTGCACCCGTCCCACTACGGACGCATGTGCCCGATCGAGACCCCCGAAGGCCCGAACATCGGTCTGATCGGTTCGCTCGCCTCGTACGGCCGCGTCAACGCGTTCGGCTTCATCGAGACGCCGTACCGCAAGGTCGTCGACGGCCAGGTCACCGACGAGGTCGACTACATCACCGCCGACGAGGAAGACCGTTTCGTCATCGCCCAGGCGAACGCGACGCTCTCCGACGAGCTGCGGTTCACCGAGCCCCGCGTGCTGGTCCGCCGCCGCGGCGGTGAGGTCGACTACGTCCCCGGTGACGAGGTCGACTACATGGACGTCTCGCCGCGCCAGATGGTGTCCGTCGCCACCGCGATGATCCCGTTCCTGGAGCACGACGACGCCAACCGCGCCCTCATGGGCGCGAACATGATGCGCCAGGCGGTTCCGCTCATCAAGAGCGAGGCCCCGCTCGTCGGCACCGGCATGGAGTACCGCTGCGCCACCGACGCCGGTGACGTGCTGAAGGCCGAGAAGGACGGTGTGGTCCAGGAGGTCTCCGCGGACTACATCACCGTGACGAACGACGACGGCACGTACACCACGTACCGCATCGCCAAGTTCATGCGCTCCAACCAGGGCACCTCGGTCAACCAGAAGGTCGTCGTCTCCGAGGGCGACCGGGTCATCGAGGGCCAGGTGCTCGCCGACGGTCCGGCCACCGAGAACGGTGAGATGGCGCTCGGCAAGAACCTGCTCGTGGCGTTCATGCCGTGGGAGGGTCACAACTACGAGGACGCGATCATCCTGTCGCAGCGCCTCGTGCAGGACGACGTCCTCTCCTCGATCCACATCGAGGAGCACGAGGTCGACGCCCGTGACACCAAGCTCGGCCCCGAGGAGATCACCCGGGACATCCCGAACGTCTCCGAGGAGGTCCTCGCCGACCTCGACGAGCGCGGCATCATCCGTATCGGTGCCGAGGTCGTCGCCGGCGACATCCTCGTCGGCAAGGTCACGCCCAAGGGTGAGACCGAGCTGACCCCCGAGGAGCGCCTGCTCCGCGCGATCTTCGGTGAGAAGGCGCGCGAGGTCCGTGACACCTCGCTGAAGGTGCCGCACGGCGAGATCGGCAAGGTCATCGGCGTCCGCGTCTTCGACCGCGAAGAGGGCGACGAGCTGCCGCCGGGCGTGAACCAGCTGGTCCGCGTCTACGTCGCGCAGAAGCGCAAGATCACCGACGGTGACAAGCTCGCCGGCCGCCACGGCAACAAGGGCGTCATCTCGAAGATCCTGCCGATCGAGGACATGCCGTTCCTGGAGGACGGCACCCCGGTCGACATCATCCTCAACCCGCTGGGTGTCCCGTCCCGAATGAACCCGGGACAGGTCCTGGAGATCCACCTCGGCTGGCTCGCCAGCCGCGGCTGGGACGTCTCCGGCCTCGGTGACGAGTGGGCCAAGCGCCTGCAGGCCATCGGCGCCGACCAGGTCGCCCCCGGCACCAACGTCGCCACGCCCGTCTTCGACGGTGCGCGCGAGGACGAGATCTCCGGTCTCTTCGAGGCCACGATCCCCAACCGCGACGGCGACCGTCTGGTGCAGCCCTCCGGCAAGGCCAAGCTGTTCGACGGCCGCTCCGGCGAGCCGTTCCCGGACCCGGTCTCGGTCGGCTACATGTACATCCTCAAGCTGCACCACCTGGTCGACGACAAGCTCCACGCCCGTTCGACCGGTCCGTACTCCATGATCACGCAGCAGCCGCTGGGTGGTAAGGCGCAGTTCGGTGGGCAGCGATTCGGTGAGATGGAGGTGTGGGCCCTTGAGGCTTACGGCGCCGCTTACGCCCTCCAGGAACTGCTGACGATCAAGTCCGACGACGTCACCGGCCGCGTGAAGGTCTACGAGGCGATCGTCAAGGGCGAGAACATCCCCGAGCCGGGCATTCCCGAGTCCTTCAAGGTGCTCATCAAGGAAATGCAGTCGCTCTGCCTCAACGTGGAGGTGCTGTCCTCGGACGGCATGTCCATCGAGATGCGCGACACGGACGAGGACGTCTTCCGCGCGGCGGAGGAGCTCGGTATCGACCTGTCCCGGCGCGAGCCGAGCAGCGTCGAAGAGGTCTGACGGGTTGGCCGGCCGGATCCCCGTGATCCGGCCGGCTCTCCCCGGACCCGTTCAGACCATTGCTGAAGTGCCCCGATTTCTCGCGTGACGCGAGGGGGCTCGAACCCCCGAAAGAGGGATTGACGACAAGTGCTCGACGTCAACTTCTTCGACGAGCTGCGGATCGGCCTTGCCACCGCGGACGACATCCGGACCTGGTCCCACGGCGAGGTCAAGAAGCCGGAGACCATCAACTACCGCACCCTCAAGCCCGAAAAGGACGGACTCTTCTGCGAGAAGATCTTCGGTCCGACCCGGGACTGGGAGTGCTACTGCGGCAAGTACAAGCGTGTCCGCTTCAAGGGCATCATCTGTGAGCGCTGTGGCGTCGAGGTCACGCGCGCCAAGGTGCGCCGCGAGCGCATGGGTCACATCGAGCTTGCCGCTCCCGTCACCCACATCTGGTACTTCAAGGGCGTCCCGTCGCGCCTGGGCTACCTGCTGGACCTCGCGCCGAAGGACCTCGAGAAGGTCATCTACTTCGCCGCGTACATGATCACGTTCGTCGACGAGGAGCGCCGCACCCGCGACCTCCCGTCCCTGGAGGCCCACGTCTCCGTCGAGCGCCAGCAGATCGAGAACCGCCGCGACTCGGACCTCGAGAACCGCGCCAAGAAGCTCGAGACCGACCTGGCCGAGCTGGAGGCCGAGGGCGCCAAGGCCGACGTGCGCCGCAAGGTGCGCGAGGGTGCCGAGCGCGAGATGAAGCAGCTGCGCGACCGTGCGCAGCGCGAGATCGACCGCCTCGACGAGGTGTGGAGCCGCTTCAAGAACCTCAAGGTCCAGGACCTGGAGGGCGACGAGCTGCTCTACCGCGAGCTGCGTGACCGCTTCGGCACGTACTTCGACGGCTGCATGGGCGCCGCCGCGCTGCAGAAGCGCCTGGAGTCCTTCGACCTCGACGAGGAGGCCGAGCGCCTCCGCGAGATCATCCGTACCGGCAAGGGCCAGAAGAAGACCCGTGCGCTCAAGCGCCTCAAGGTCGTCTCCGCGTTCCTGCAGACCAGCAACAAGCCCAAGGGCATGGTGCTCGACTGCGTGCCGGTCATCCCGCCGGACCTGCGTCCGATGGTGCAGCTGGACGGTGGCCGCTTCGCGACCTCCGACCTGAACGACCTGTACCGCCGTGTGATCAACCGCAACAACCGCCTCAAGCGTCTCCTTGACCTCGGTGCCCCCGAGATCATCGTGAACAACGAGAAGCGGATGCTGCAGGAGGCCGTCGACGCGCTGTTCGACAACGGCCGCCGCGGTCGCCCGGTCACCGGTCCCGGTAACCGCCCGCTGAAGTCCCTCAGCGACATGCTGAAGGGCAAGCAGGGTCGTTTCCGTCAGAACCTGCTCGGTAAGCGTGTGGACTACTCCGCGCGTTCCGTGATCGTCGTCGGTCCGCAGCTCAAGCTGCACCAGTGCGGTCTGCCGAAGGCCATGGCGCTGGAGCTCTTCAAGCCGTTCGTGATGAAGCGCCTGGTCGACCTGAACCACGCGCAGAACATCAAGTCGGCCAAGCGCATGGTCGAGCGCGGCCGCACGGTCGTGTACGACGTCCTGGAAGAGGTCATCGCCGAGCACCCGGTTCTCCTGAACCGTGCGCCGACGCTGCACCGCCTCGGCATCCAGGCCTTCGAGCCGCAGCTGGTCGAGGGCAAGGCCATCCAGATCCACCCGCTCGTCTGCACCGCGTTCAACGCGGACTTCGACGGTGACCAGATGGCCGTGCACCTGCCGCTGTCCGCGGAGGCGCAGGCCGAGGCCCGCATCCTGATGCTGTCCTCGAACAACATCCTCAAGCCGGCCGACGGCCGTCCGGTCACGATGCCGACCCAGGACATGGTGCTGGGTCTGTTCTTCCTGACCACCGACGGTGAACTCCGTGACACCAAGGGCGAGGGCCGCGCGTTCGGCTCCACGGCCGAGGCGATCATGGCGTTCGACGCCGGCGAGCTGGCGCTCCAGTCGTCCGTCGACATCCGCTTCCCGGTGGGCACCATCCCGCCGCGCGGCTGGGTGCCGCCGGTCGCCGAGGAGGGCGAGCCCGAGTACCAGCCGGGTGACACCTTCCGGCTGCGGACGAGCCTGGGCCGCGCGCTCTTCAACGAGCTGCTGCCCGAGGACTACCCGTTCGTCGACTACTCGGTCGGCAAGAAGCAGCTCTCCGAGATCGTCAACGACCTCGCCGAGCGCTACCCCAAGGTCATCGTGGCGGCGACGCTCGACAACCTGAAGGCGGCCGGCTTCCACTGGGCGACCCGTTCGGGCGTCACCGTGGCCATCTCCGACGTCGTCGTGCCCGAGGCCAAGAAGGCCATCGTCAAGGGCTACGAGGAGCAGGACGAGAAGGTCCAGAAGCAGTACGAGCGCGGTCTGATCACCAAGGACGAGCGCACGCAGGAGCTCATCGCGATCTGGACCAAGGCGACCAACGAGGTCGCCGAGGCCATGAACGAGAACTTCCCCAAGACGAACCCCATCTTCATGATGGTTGACTCGGGTGCCCGAGGAAACATGATGCAGATGCGTCAGATCGCCGGTATGCGTGGTCTGGTGTCCAACGCCAAGAACGAGACGATCCCGCGTCCCATCAAGGCGTCCTTCCGTGAGGGCCTCACCGTTCTGGAGTACTTCATCTCCACGCACGGTGCCCGTAAGGGTCTGGCGGACACCGCCCTGCGTACCGCCGACTCGGGTTACCTGACCCGTCGTCTGGTGGACGTCTCGCAGGACGTGATCATCCGCGAGGAGGACTGCGGCACCGACCGCGGCCTCAAGCTGAAGATCGCCGTCAAGGGTGCCGACGGTGTCCTCCGCAAGACGGACGACGTCGAGACCTCGGTCTACGCCCGCATGCTCGCCGAGGACGTCGTCGTCGACGGCAAGGTCATCGCGCCTGCCAACGTCGACCTCGGTGACGTCCTGATCGACGCCCTGGTGAACGCCGGCGTCGAGGAGGTCAAGACCCGCTCGGTCCTGACCTGCGAGTCCGCGGTCGGCACCTGTGCCTTCTGCTACGGACGCTCGCTCGCCACCGGCAAGCTGGTCGACATCGGTGAGGCGGTCGGCATCATCGCCGCCCAGTCCATCGGTGAGCCCGGTACCCAGCTGACGATGCGTACCTTCCACACCGGTGGTGTGGCCGGTGACGACATCACCCAGGGTCTGCCGCGTGTCGTCGAGCTCTTCGAGGCGCGTACGCCCAAGGGTGTCGCCCCGATCTCCGAGTCCGCGGGCCGTGTCCGCATCGAGGAGACCGAGAAGACCAAGAAGATCGTCGTCACCCCGGACGACGGCAGCGACGAGATCCCCTTCCCGATCTCGAAGCGCGCCCGTCTGCTGGTCGGCGAGGGCGACCACGTCGAGGTGGGCCAGAAGCTCACCGTGGGTGCCACCAACCCGCACGACGTGCTGCGCATCCTCGGCCAGCGCGCGGTCCAGGTCCACCTGGTCGGCGAGGTCCAGAAGGTCTACAACTCGCAGGGCGTGTCGATCCACGACAAGCACATCGAGATCATCATCCGGCAGATGCTCCGCCGCGTGACGATCATCGAGTCCGGCGACGCGGAGCTGCTGCCGGGCGAGCTCGTCGAGCGCTCGAAGTTCGAGACCGAGAACCGTCGTGTGGTCACCGAGGGCGGTCACCCCGCCTCCGGCCGTCCGCAGCTGATGGGTATCACCAAGGCCTCGCTGGCGACGGAATCCTGGCTGTCGGCCGCCTCCTTCCAGGAGACGACCCGAGTCCTGACGGACGCGGCGATCAACGCCAAGTCCGACAGCCTCATCGGCCTCAAGGAGAACGTCATCATCGGTAAGCTCATCCCGGCCGGTACGGGTCTGTCCCGCTACCGCAACATCCGGGTCGAGCCGACCGAGGAGGCCAAGGCCGCGATGTACTCGGCCGTCGGCTACGACGACATCGACTACTCGCCGTTCGGCTCGGGCTCCGGCCAGGCCGTTCCGCTGGAGGACTACGACTACGGTCCGTACAACCAGTAAGCGGGTCGCTTGATACGACCGGAGGGCGGTCACCCCGTACGCGGGGTGGCCGCCCTCCGGTGTGTGATCCGTCACAGCGCGCCGCGGTGCCCCGGGCGGCCCCCGGGGGTCTCCGACCCGCCCGCAGGGCTCGTACGGGCCTCTGGGGCCTCCTCGCGGGGCCGCGTGGCATCCGTACGGGTCGGGACAAGCCGGGCGGCCGGGCCGGCGGGCCGGGCCGGACGCCATTTGTTTTGACCCAGCTCCGTGAGGTAGGTACGCTCAGACCTTGTGCCTGGGGTGTGCCTGGGTTCGTGTGCGTGTCCTCAACCGCATGGCGAGCCTGTCTTCGGCCACCGTGATCCGTGCTCCTCATGCCGTTCCGGTACGGGCTCGCAGGATTCGACACACCCGACCGCGTGGGTCGGCGACGTTCCAGGTTAGTTTCACCGACGGCACACAGAAACCGGAGAAGTAGTGCCTACGATCCAGCAGCTGGTCCGGAAGGGCCGGCAGGACAAGGTCGAGAAGAACAAGACGCCCGCGCTCGAGGGTTCGCCCCAGCGCCGCGGCGTCTGCACGCGTGTGTTCACGACCACCCCGAAGAAGCCGAACTCCGCGCTCCGGAAGGTCGCACGTGTGCGTCTGACCTCGGGCATCGAGGTCACGGCCTACATCCCGGGTGAGGGACACAACCTGCAGGAGCACTCCATCGTGCTCGTGCGTGGTGGCCGTGTGAAGGACCTGCCGGGTGTTCGTTACAAGATCATCCGCGGCTCGCTCGACACCCAGGGTGTCAAGAACCGCAAGCAGGCCCGCAGCCGCTACGGCGCCAAGAAGGAGAAGTAAGAATGCCTCGTAAGGGCCCCGCCCCGAAGCGCCCGGTCATCATCGACCCGGTCTACAACTCTCCTCTCGTCACGTCGCTGATCAACAAGATCCTGCTCGACGGCAAGCGTTCCACCGCCGAGCGGATCGTGTACGGCGCCATGGAGGGTCTTCGTGAGAAGACCGGCGCCGACCCGGTCATCACGCTGAAGCGCGCGCTGGAGAACGTCAAGCCCTCGCTCGAGGTCAAGTCCCGCCGTGTCGGTGGCGCCACCTACCAGGTGCCGATCGAGGTCAAGCCCGGTCGTGCCGCCACCCTCGCGCTGCGCTGGGTCGTGGGTTACTCCCGCGCCCGTCGCGAGAAGACGATGACCGAGCGGCTCATGAACGAGCTGCTCGACGCCTCGAACGGTCTTGGCGCTGCCGTCAAGAAGCGTGAGGACACCCACAAGATGGCCGAGTCCAACAAGGCCTTCGCGCACTACCGCTGGTAGTCGCTACCCCCATCGAGACCGAGAGAAGACTGAGCCTTATGGCCACCACTTCGCTTGACCTGGCCAAGGTCCGCAACATTGGGATCATGGCCCACATCGACGCGGGCAAGACGACCACCACTGAGCGGATCCTGTTCTACACCGGCGTCTCGTACAAGATCGGTGAGGTCCACGACGGCGCTGCCACGATGGACTGGATGGAGCAGGAGCAGGAGCGCGGCATCACCATCACGTCCGCCGCGACGACCTGCCACTGGCCGCTCAACGATGTTGACCACACCATCAACATCATCGACACCCCGGGTCACGTCGACTTCACCGTCGAGGTGGAGCGTTCGCTCCGCGTCCTCGACGGCGCCGTCACCGTGTTCGACGGTGTGGCCGGCGTCGAGCCGCAGTCCGAGACCGTCTGGCGTCAGGCGGACCGCTACGGCGTGCCGCGTATCTGCTTCGTCAACAAGCTCGACCGCACCGGTGCCGACTTCCTGCGCTGCGTCAGCATGATCGTGGACCGCCTCGGCGCGACCCCGATCGTCATGCAGCTGCCGATCGGTGCCGAGGCCGACTTCACGGGCGTCGTCGACCTCGTGTCGATGAAGGCCTTCGTGTACCCCGAAGAGGCCGCCAAGGGCGAGATGTACAACATCGTTGACATCCCGGCCGAGCTTCAGGACCAGGCCGACGAGTGGCGCGCCAAGCTGCTCGAGGCCGTGGCCGAGAACGACGACGCCATGATGGAGCTGTACCTGGAGGGCACCGAGCCCACCCAGGAGCAGCTGCACGAGGCGATCCGTCGCATCACCCTGGCCTCCAAGGGCAGCGCCGACTCCGTCACCGTCACCCCGGTGTTCTGTGGCACCGCGTTCAAGAACAAGGGCGTCCAGCCCCTGCTCGACGCGGTCGTCCGCTACCTGCCTTCCCCCCTGGACGTCGAGGCCATCGAGGGCCACGACCCCAAGGACCCCGAGACCGTGATCAAGCGCAAGCCTTCGGACGACGAGCCGCTGTCGGCTCTGGCGTTCAAGATCGCGAGCGACCCGCACCTCGGCAAGCTCACCTTCGTCCGGATCTACTCCGGTCGCCTGGACGCCGGCACCGCGGTGCTGAACTCCGTCAAGGGCAAGAAGGAGCGCATCGGCAAGATCTACCGCATGCACGCGAACAAGCGTGAGGAGATCGACTCGGTGGGCGCCGGCGACATCATCGCCGTCATGGGCCTGAAGCAGACCACCACCGGTGAGACGCTGAGCGACGAGAAGAACCCGGTCATCCTGGAGTCCATGGACTTCCCGGCGCCGGTCATCCAGGTCGCCATCGAGCCCAAGTCCAAGGGTGACCAGGAGAAGCTGGGTGTCGCCATCCAGCGCCTCTCCGAGGAGGACCCGTCCTTCCAGGTGCACTCCGACGAGGAGACCGGCCAGACCATCATCGGTGGTATGGGCGAGCTTCACCTCGAGGTGCTCGTCGACCGCATGAAGCGCGAGTTCCGCGTCGAGGCGAACGTCGGCAAGCCGCAGGTCGCGTACCGCGAGACGATCCGCAAGGCCGTCGAGCGCATCGACTACACGCACAAGAAGCAGACTGGTGGTACCGGCCAGTTCGCGAAGGTGCAGATCGCCATCGAGCCCCTCGAGGGCGGCGACGCGTCGTACGAGTTCGTCAACAAGGTCACCGGTGGCCGCATCCCCCGTGAGTACATCCCCTCGGTGGACGCGGGTGCCCAGGAAGCCATGCAGTTCGGTGTCCTGGCCGGTTACGAGATGGTGGGCGTCCGCGTCACCCTGATCGACGGTGGTTACCACGAGGTCGACTCCTCGGAGCTCGCCTTCAAGATCGCCGGTTCGCAGGCGTTCAAGGAGGGTGCCCGCAAGGCGTCCCCCGTGCTCCTCGAGCCGATGATGGCCGTCGAGGTCACCACGCCCGAGGACTACATGGGCGATGTCATCGGCGACCTCAACTCCCGCCGTGGCCAGATCCAGGCCATGGAGGAGCGCAGCGGCGCTCGCGTCGTGAAGGGCCTCGTGCCCCTCTCGGAGATGTTCGGCTACGTCGGAGACCTCCGTAGCAAGACCTCGGGTCGCGCAAGCTACTCGATGCAGTTCGACTCCTACGCCGAGGTTCCGCGGAACGTCGCCGAGGAGATCATCGCGAAGGCCAAGGGCGAGTAACTCTCCCGAGCTCACGCTTTAGGCTTGTCACCGGAGCCCGTGGGGCATTCGTCGCGCAGTTCGCACTTCGCGGAGAATGCCCCCGGGAACCGGCATCCCAGCAAAGATCACCTGGCGCCGATGAAGCAAGGCGTACAGAACCACTCCACAGGAGGACCCAGTGGCGAAGGCGAAGTTCGAGCGGACTAAGCCGCACGTCAACATCGGCACCATCGGTCACATCGACCACGGTAAGACGACCCTCACGGCCGCCATTACCAAGGTGCTGCACGACGCGTACCCCGACCTGAACGAGGCCTCGGCCTTCGACCAGATCGACAAGGCTCCCGAGGAGCGCCAGCGCGGTATCACCATCTCCATCGCGCACGTCGAGTACCAGACGGAGTCGCGTCACTACGCGCACGTCGACTGCCCGGGTCACGCGGACTACATCAAGAACATGATCACCGGTGCCGCGCAGATGGACGGCGCCATCCTCGTGGTCGCCGCCACCGACGGCCCGATGCCGCAGACCAAGGAGCACGTGCTCCTGGCCCGCCAGGTCGGCGTTCCGTACATCGTCGTCGCCCTGAACAAGGCCGACATGGTGGACGACGAGGAGATCCTGGAGCTCGTCGAGCTCGAGGTCCGCGAGCTGCTCTCCGAGTACGAGTTCCCGGGCGACGACCTGCCGGTCGTCAAGGTCTCGGCGCTCAAGGCGCTCGAGGGCGACAAGGAGTGGGGCCAGACCGTTCTCGACCTGATGAAGGCCGTGGACGAGAACATCCCGCAGCCCGAGCGCGACGTCGACAAGCCGTTCCTGATGCCGATCGAGGACGTCTTCACGATCACCGGTCGTGGCACCGTCGTCACCGGCCGCATCGAGCGTGGTGTCCTCAAGGTCAACGAGACCGTCGACATCGTCGGTATCAAGACCGAGAAGACCACCACCACGGTCACCGGCATCGAGATGTTCCGCAAGCTGCTCGACGAGGGCCAGGCCGGTGAGAACGTCGGTCTGCTCCTCCGTGGCATCAAGCGCGAGGACGTCGAGCGCGGCCAGGTCATCATCAAGCCCGGTTCGGTCACGCCGCACACCGAGTTCGAGGCCCAGGCCTACATCCTGTCGAAGGACGAGGGTGGCCGTCACACCCCCTTCTTCAACAACTACCGCCCGCAGTTCTACTTCCGTACCACGGACGTGACCGGCGTCGTGACCCTCCCCGAGGGCACCGAGATGGTCATGCCGGGCGACAACACCGTCATGTCGGTCGCGCTGATCCAGCCGGTCGCCATGGAGGAGGGCCTGAAGTTCGCCATCCGTGAGGGTGGCCGGACCGTGGGCGCCGGCCAGGTCACCAAGATCAACAAGTAATCACTTGTTCGTCTGACCTGGTTGCTCCGCACAGAGCACCAAGAAGGGCCCCGTCCCACCGTTCACGCGGTGGGGCGGGGCCCTTCGGTGTTTCCTGACGGGTTACGCGGCCGTCGCGGGCCGGCGGACCATGGTGACGTCGACCGGGTCCTCGTGCTCCAGGACGAACCCGTGCCGCTCGTACAGCCGCCGGGCGGCGCTGCCCTGGAGGACGATCAGCCGTACGGTCGCCCCCTCCGCGTCCGTGCGGTCCAGCAGGCGGTCCAGCACGCCGGAGCCGATGCCCCGGCCCTGGACGGCCTCATTCAGGTAGAAGCTCTCCAGGAGATAGCCGTCCCCGGCCGGCTTCAGCGTCACGCTGCCCGCGAAGCGGCCGTCCACGACGATGACCGAGGTGTGCTCGGGGACGTACGAGTCGCGCAGCCGCTGACGCACCCGGTGCTCGTCGTAGCGGCCGAGGCGGACCAGGTCCGGGCGCATCACGACGGCCCGGAGCTCGGCTGTCTCCTCCAGGTCACCGGGGGTGGCGGGGCGCAGGTCCCAGCTGTGAGTGGTACGTACACGCATGGCGGGAGTCTGTCATAGGGCCCGGTGCCCGGCCGGCGCCGTTCCGGCCCGTGGTCGTCCGCTCGAAGCCGCGTTTCTGGCAAAGTGCCGCATATGTGTCACTACTGCGGTTGCCGTGAGATCCCGCTGATCAAGGAGTTCATCGCGGAGCACGAGTCCGTTACGGATACGGCGGGCGCGGCCCTTCGCGCGCTGGACGACGGCGATCGCGGCCGCGTGGCGGATCTGGTGGCCCGGATGGAGCGGGAGCTGGTGGCGCACTGGCAGGGCGAGGAGCAGGGGCTCTTCGCGGTGATGAGCGCCGATCCGGAGTACGCGGACTACATCGACGCGCTCGTACGCGAGCACCGCGAACTCGGCGCGTTCCTGCGCGGGATCGACCTGAGCCGCGAGGAGGACGTCGTACGGCTGCGCGAGGCGGTCGACGAGCTGTACCACCACATCGCCAAGGAGGAGGACGGCCTGTTCCCGGCCTCGCTCACGGCGCTGTCGGGCGAGGAGTGGGACCGGTCGATGCGCGCGTGGCGCGAGGCGCACCCGGCGTAGCCGTTCAGCAGGGCGAGCCGCAGTCCTGGGCTGCCTGCGGAGCGGCCAGGACGTCGAGGCCGTACCCGACGGCGGCGAGGGCCGCGACGGCCGCCGCGAGGCCGAGCGCGGTGCGCCAGCGGCCCCGTACGGCGGCGAAGGCGGCCAGGGCGGCGACCGCGCCGCCGCCCACGAGGACCGGCAGGCCCAGGAGGAGCACGTACGGGTTGGTCTCGCCCTCGAAGGCGCCGAAGAGGCCCCTGCGGCCGTACGGAAGCCAGACCGCGAGGCCCGCCAGGGCGCCGAGTATCCCTGTCAGGAACCCCGCGGTGCCGATGGCGGCTTCGCGCCGGGGCGTCGTCGTCTGTTCGGTGTCCCTGTCGGTGTCCATGCAGGGAAGGACGCCCGGCCCGGCCGGGAGGTTTCCCTCCGGAACGATCGGTGAGGCGGTGCGGTCAGGGCCTGGACCGCGGGGTGGGGCGACGCGGCGACCCGGTCCGCGGGGCCTCGCGCGGCGCGGTCGGGTCGAGGAGCTGGTGGCGCCGTCCGGGGCTGGTCGAGCACGGGCTCGGCGGGCCGGGACGTCTGGCGCGCCGGTTGAGGCCGGCCTTGCAAGTCGCTTCGGTGGGGCGCCTGTTGAGCCGTTCCTTCCTCTCAAATCGGTTGACATCGGAGGGCGGAATGCCGGACGTTCGGCCGTGTACCACCGATGCGCCACAGGGACGGGGAGACGGCACGCAGATGACTTTCATAGGAGGGGGCCCGAGGCCGGGACGCGGGAGGGGGCCGGTGGCGCCCGCCGAGGTGGACGCGGGCCCGCGGCATGAGCCGGGACGACCGGCCTCCGTGCAGAGCGTCTTGGAGCAGGTGCACACCGCGGGGCGGGTCGAGGACCTGGGGAAGACGGTGCGGTTCAGCTGGCCGGGGGTGTACTTCGAGGGCCGCTTCCACGGGACCGGGGTCGGGGTGGTGCTCGACTGCGCGGCCGCCGACTACGACGTCCAGGTCGACGGGGCCACCGTCGCCACCCTGGTCACACCCGGCGACACCACGTACTGGATCAACGGCCTGCGGGACGGCGAGCACACGGTCCGGGTCGTCAAACGCAACGACACCCCGGGCGACACCAGCGCGTTCGGGGGCTTCGTCGCCGTGCCCGGGGGTGCCGTACTGAGCAGACCGGCGCCCCGGGACCGTCAGATCGAGTTCATCGGGGACTCCATCACCGTGGGCTACGGCAATCTGTCGGGCACCGGCGTCTGCGATCCGGAGCAGGTCAGGCGGAACACCAACAGCGACGTGAGCCACGGCGCCCTCACCGCCCGGCTGCTGGACGCCGATTACCAGCTCAACGGCTTCTCCGGCCTCGGCATGGTGCGCAACGTCGCCGGCATCATCCCGGACGTCACGTACCGGACCTACTACGACCGCGCCCTGCTGAACGTGGACGGCGATGTCTGGCAGAACCCGGGGACGTGGCGCCCTCAGGTCGTGGTGGTCAACCTCGGCTCCAACGACTTCTCCGACCTCACCCCCGGTGAACCGTGGACGCCCGACGGCCTCGCGGTCGCCTACCGCACCGCGTACGAGGAATTCCTCCGGGAACTGCGGACGCGCTACGGCACCGGCACCAGCCTCGTGGCCGTCGGCTTCGACAGGAACGCCGAGCACGTGCGGAAGGTGGTCGACGCGCGCAACGACGCCGGTGACAGCGGAGTCCACTACTGGTTCCTCGATCAGGCGGGCCTGGACTTCCTCGGATGCGACGGGCACACCTCGGCTCGCGACGACCGGCTGATCGCCGATCGCCTCGCCCCGTTCCTCAGGAGCCTGCCGACGGGTTGGTAGGGAATGCGGCGTCCTAGGCGGCTCTGGGCGCCTCCGCCTCGCGGCAGTCGCGGCAGTGGCCCGGCTCCGGGGCGCGGAAGACGCGGTCGCAGAGGTCGCAGTCCTGGAACGGGTCGATCTCGGGGACGGGCGGCGCCGCGTCTTCCGTCACTTCGGGCAGGGGCGGCGGCAGGAGGTTGGTGATGCGGGTGCGGACGAAGCGCGCCGGGTGTTTCACCGGCACCGGGAGGTCGCTCGTCAGCGCGTGCCGGATGGTCTCGGGGTGCGCCTCGCGTTCGAGCCAGGTGGCGATGGCGGGGGCGAGTTCCCCGATGTCCCGCTCGGAGAGCGTGAGCGACGGCGCGTAGCGGCGGAGACCGGCGAGGAGGGTGGTGGCCGTGCGGCGCAGTTCCTCGGTGGGGGCGAGCGGTTCGGGGAGGGGCGGAGGCTGCTCGGCGGGAGCGGCGGGAGCGGTTACGGGAGCGGGTTCCGGGGGCGCCGGTGGCGGGGGCTCCTGTACACGGCGCGGGGCGGGCCTCCGGGGCGGAGACGGGGGTGTGGGCGGGGGCGGGGGTGCGGGGGCGATCGGTTGGTTGAACGAGGTCGTACGCGTGATGACGCGGCCGTCGGTGAGGCGCAGGCGGCTGCGCAGGAGGTAGCCGGTGGCCTCCAGCTCGTTCAGCGCGGCGGCGATGCGGGCCTCGCTCTCCGGGAAGCGGGCGGCGAGGACCTTGATGCCGACCCTGGCCCCGGCGGGCAGCGACTGGATGTGCGCGGCGAGCCCGATCGCGGTGAGCGACAGGCCCCGGTGCTGGGCGAGGTGGTTGCCGATGACCGTGAAGCCGGAGAGGTGGCGGACGTTGACGTGGATGACGCCGGAAGTCGGTGTGGCGTCGGGCCGGGGTCCGGGGGAGCCGGAAGGGGCGCGAGGGGGCGCGATAACCTGCGGGGTAGCCATCAGGAAGTTGTTCTCTTCCGTGTTGGTCAGGCCCTCGGTGGAGATTGGCGTCTCGCCGGGGGCCGTTACGTTCTGGGGTTGTCGCGGCGAGCATATGCCAGCCGACCCGTGCTGAATCCAGCCCGGTTGGCCTAGTTCACTCGCGCGAGTGATGCAGGTCAGAGCGGGGGTGGGGTGGGTTGGGTCGGGTTCTTTTCCCAGGTTCTTTAAAAGACTTAAAGCGTCGCGGGCAGCCGTGTCCCGGCCCACCGGGTCGCGGCCGGCCACGACCCGGTGGAGCCCGTCACGGCGCAAGATCGAGCTCGGCCCACACCGTCTTGCGCGGCACCGGCCCCTCCACGACGCCCCAGCGGTCCGCCAGCGCCTCGACGATGAGCAGGCCGCGCCCGCTCTCCGCGTACGGGCCGGGGGAGCCGGGCACGGGCAGCCGGTCGCCCCGGGTGTCGGTCAGCTCGATCCGCAGCCGCTGTTCCGGGCTGACGGCGAGGCTCAGACGGAAATCGCGGCCCTGCACCCGCCCGTGCGTCGCCGCGTTCGCGGCCAGCTCGGCCACGATGTGCGCGGCGGATTCGGTGGGGAGCCCCCAGTCGCCCAAGTGCGCCGTGGTGAGCAGCCGGGCGAGCCGTGCGCCCCGGCGCGTGGGGGAGAGCAGTACGGCGAACTGCCGGGCGGGAGCGGAACGTTCGGTTCGGGTGATTTCTCGGTTCACGTCGCTCAGGGTGGCCGTGGGCGCCTACCGTGAACAGTGACCCGGCGCTTACGTACGGTCATTGTCCCGGGCTTGTCCAGCGCTGTCCCCGCTGTACGGGGTGACGGCCGGGGGACGTACACGGTTGAGGAGAAACGGCACGCACGGAAGCGGGGCACGGATGAGTGTGGACGAAGTCGGTACGGCGGAGTGGCAGGCGGGCGCCGGGGCGGACGAACCCGGCTGGGACGTCGACCCCGACGACGAGTCGGGCGTCGCGGTGGTCGCCGCCGTGGGCCGCCAGCTCAGGGCGTGGCGCGAGGCGGCGGGGCTGACGGCGGCGGAGTTCGGGGCGCGGTTGGGTTACGGGGAGAACCTGATCTACAAGGTGGAGGGCGGACGGCGCATCCCCCGTCCGGAATTCCTGGACAAGGCGGACCAGGTGTGCGGCGCGGGCGGGAAGATCGCCGCGATGAAGCAGGACCTGGCGGCGGTCCGGTACCCGAAGCAGGTGCGGGACCTGGCGAAGCTGGAGGCGAAGGCGGTTGAGCTGTCCTCGTACGGCAGTCACAACCTGCACGGCCTCTTGCAGACGGAGGAGTACGCGCGGGCCCTCATCGGCACGAGGCGTCCCGTCCTTTCGCCGGACGACCTGGAGCGAGCCGTGGCCGGTCGGGTGGCCCGGCAATCCGTCTTCGAGCGAGTGCCTGCACCTGAACTCAGCTTCGTTCAGGAGGAGTCCTCGCTGCGCCGTCCGGTCGGTGGCGCGGCGGTATGGCGACGGCAGCTCGACAACCTGCTGCGGTTAGGCGAGTTGCCCTTCGTGGACATCCAGGTGATGCCGACCTCCCGGTGGGACCACCCGGGAACGGGTGGTCGGATTCAAGTGCTGAAGTTCGCAGATGGCACGGCAGTTGGCCGTGCGGACGACGAGTTCACAGGAAGGCCGATTGCTCACCCCAAGCAGCTTCGTATCCTTGAGCTACGGTTCGGCATCATCCGGGCTCGGGCTCTGACGCCGGAGGAGTCCCTGGCCTTCATCGAGCAAGTGCGGGGAGAGACATGACCGACAGGCCAACTGGCGGGGGAGCCTCTGAGCTGCGTTGGTTCAGGAGCAGCTACAGCGACAGCAGCAACCCCAACGACTGCGTCGAAGTCGCTACGGCTCCGGACGCTGTGCACGTGCGCGACTCCAAGGACGCTCAGGGTCCCAGCTTCACCGTCGCGCCCGGGGCTTGGTCGGGCTTCGTTTCGTATGCCGCAGACTGCTGATCCTTGCGGAGAGTGACATGATCACAAAGAAGTCGGGCGGCGACGCTTCTCGGCTGGAGTGGTTCAAGAGCGGCTACAGCGACAGCAGCGACGGCCACGACTGCGTCGAGGTCGCGGTTGCGCCCGGCGCGGTGCATGTCCGTGACTCCAAGGACCTGTCCGTGCCGCAGCTCGCCTTCGGCGAGACCGCGTGGGCGGGATTCGTCTCGTACGCCGCCGGGCGGTGATCGGTACTAGGGCGCGTATCGAGTCGTGATCAATCTGCGGGATTCGCCCTCGCTGCGAGGCGTGATCCGGCAGATCGTCTTGTGTGATGCGAGCGCAACTGGCCTATGCAGGGTGGGAGTTCATCGGGTCTTACCTGCCGATCGGTGAGTGCGGTCCGTATCCCCAGCGGCTGCGGCAGCAGTTCGAGGGCGTGATCTGGCGGTTCAAGACGTGCGGGCAATGGCGAGGATGCCGCAGGATTTCGGTCCCTGGCCGACCGTCTCCAACCGCTTCCGCCAGTGGGGGACGCGGGAGTGTTCGAGGCCCTGTTGGGGGGACAGGCCTGCTCCTCGTGCGACTCGCTGGTCACGATGCCGACCTCCACGAAGAGAGGAACACCGTCGAGCGCCTGATCAACGACGCGTATCCACCAACATGGGGGAAGGCCCTGCAGCTCGATCCATGCGGGTGACCTGACAGTCACGAGCCGCCGGCGTCGGAGACTTGCCCGGTCAGAGCGAGCCGGCTGTCCTGTAGACGGAGACGTGGGAGCGCGACTCCGCAGTGAATTCCGCTCCCGTCCAGTCCGCGTGCCTGGACTCCAGCGTCATTCCGGCCAGCTCGGCCATCAGGTCGAGTTCAGCCGGCCAGATGTATCGGTGTGGGCTGCGAAACAGGCTGGCCTCACGGCCACTGTCGGCGTCGAACCCGAAGTGGTGCGAGACGACCTGCTGGCGCAGGACATCGTAGGTGTCGAGCCCGATATAGCCCGGCGCCGACCCGAAGACCACACCCTGCTGACCTGGCGGCAACTTGCGAAGCTCGGGGACCCACAGCTCGATGACGAACCGCCCGCCCGGTGCGAGGTGGCGTGCGGCGTTTCGGAAGCAGGCAACCTGCTCAGCCTGCGTGAGCAGGACCGAGATGCCGTTGTAGACGAGGTAGACGAGCTGGAACTCGCCCGGGACTCGCGCAGTGGCCATGTCGCCGACGACGACCGGAATGGCCGCCTCGTCTGCTTTGGTGCGGAGCTGATCGACCATCGGCTTCGACAGCTCGATGCCACTGACCGGGACGCCGCGCTCCGCGAGCGGCAGTGCCACCCGCCCGGTCCCGATAGCGAACTCCAGCGCCCGCCCGCTCCCGGTGAGCTCCGCCAGGCGGTCAACCGTCGGCTCCAGCACCTCCGATGCGAACATGCCGGTCCCGGGGGTGTCATAGCTCTGAGCGGCCTGGTCATTCCAAATCTCACTTTGAAGCATAGGCAGCGATGATTGACCATTGTCCGAGCAACGTCAACGCGTTTTCTCCGCTGCTGAGTTGGGAGTGCGCCACCGGGCTCTTGCTCGGCTCGACGGTGGCACCCCGCGAAGCACGGCGATGCTCTGTGTTCCGGCCAGGAGCTCGACGTGACGTGCCTCCTTCCCGCGCTGGCGGGCATCGATGCACGCACGCTTGGTGAGCGCATCCGAGACGCACGTAGGCGTGCGGGTGTGAGCCAAGAGGAACTCGGTCAGGCGGTGGGCATCGAGCGCACGGCGGTGAAAGATCTGAGCGGAACGCTTTCGGCCGCATTTGGCTGTCCGTAAGCCCATCCGGCGTCCGAGGACGAAGCCACCGCCCGAGCCCGGCACGACCTGGCGTCACACCCCCGGCCGGTCCCCCAGCCCCAGCGACGCCCCCTCGATCCCGCGCAGCACCTCCGCGCCGATCTCCGCCAGGCGGTGCGCGGGCGGCGGTGTCGCGCCCAGGCCGATCGCGTACCCCGTGCGACCGCTTGCCGTGATCGGGCGCGGCCAGACGCGGCAGTCCGGGGCGCCCGCCTCCGCGAGGGCGGCGGTCAGGGCGAGGAGGCGTCCGCGCAGGCGGCCCTCCTCGGGCGGGGCGGCGGCGGCCAGGGCCCAGGCGGTGTGCTCGGTGAGCGAGGGTGGGGCGCAGAGCGTGTCCGGGGTCGCCGCGTCCAGGATCTCCCAGGCCCGGAACAGCTCGGTCGTCAGCAAGTCGCGTACTGCGGCGGTCACTTGAGTCGTACAGGAGCGGACCGGGGGCGTCGGGGTGTACACCGTGAGCGGGTCGCCCGTCGCCGGGCCCTCGCCCACCGGGGTGCGCCAGTCCCACGCCGCCCAGGTCGCGAAGAAGTCCCGGAGGCCGCCGCCCTCGTGGGCCGCACGGGCCGCGAGGATCGCCCACGCGATGCCCGGGAGGCCGCCGCACGGGGCGGAGTCCAGGCCCCTGGCCGCCGCCCACTCCTTGACGTCCCGGGCGAGCGCGGCGAACGCCTCCCCATGCGGCGAAGCCGCCCTGAGTACCGCGTCCGCGTCGCTCACCGCGCTCAGCGCGATCGCCGCCGCCTCGCCCAACTCCGCCCGCCGGGGCACCGCTTCGGCCGGGGGCGCGGTCCCCGTCGCCACGGTGACCAGGTCCACGCGCAGGCCGTCCACGTACCAGCGCAGCCCCGGCACCCTCGCCCCCGTGACCTCGCGCAGGTCCCGCGACTCCGGGAACGCGGCGGCGAGCCGGTCCCGTACGCCCGCGAGGTCGGGCAGCGCCGCCACCAGGTCCAGATCCGCGCCGGGGCGTGCGCAGCCCAGGCGCCGGGAGCCCACGAGGTGGACGCGCGCCCCGGGGAGCGCCGCCGCGACCCGTTCCGCCACCTCTTCGGCCTGCGCGGAGGGCGCGCCCAGCTCCACCCGCACCCCGTAGTGGTCGGAGACGTACAGCCCGCCCGGGTCCGGGGCGTCCCCCGTCAGGGTCGCCGCGCGTGCCCGCAGCCGGTCCGTGCGCAGCAGGACGCGGTCCAGGCGGGACACCCGGCCCGAGAGGGACGAGATCGCGGCCAGCGGGTTGGCCGACGGGTCGAAGGTCGGGGTGTCGTCCGCCGGGCCGTGCAGCTCCGTCCAGGCGTCCGTCATCGCGAGGCGGGTCTGCGGGCGGTCGCCCCCGTCATTGAAGTCGCCGACGAGTACGAGCTCGCCCGCCAGCGCAGCCAACCCCGTTGCCAGGTCGGCGAGTTCGGCGTCGCGACGAGCCGCGCCCTCGGGGGAGTGGTCGCTGCTGAGGTGGGTGACGGCCACCGTGACGGGACCGTCCGCCGTCTCCACGACCGCCGCCGCGACCGCCTTGTGCGGGCCCAGCACGTGCACCGCCGCCTCGCTCACCGGCAGGCGGCTGAGCAGCAGCAGGCCGTGGTCCGGGACGTCGTGCCCGGCCGGGTCGGTCGCAAGCGTGTAGTGGGCACGCACCCAGTCGCAGCCCAGCAGCAGCGCGAGCAGCGCGGGCTCCACCTCCTGGAGCGCGATCACGTCCGCGTCCGCCGCCCGCAGCGCCTCGGCCAGCAGGGGGCGGCGCCGGGCGGTGTCGATGCGGTCGCTGTCGTAGCGGTCCCAGAGGGTGTTCCAGGTGAGGACCGTCAGCGGACCGGGACGGCCCTTCGTGGCGCTCGGCGCAGGGCCCCAGGCGCCCGTCGCGGGGGAGTACGCGTGCGGGGTTCGGGCCGTGAAGTACGGGGAAGGCAGGCGGCGCGCCTCCCGTATCCGGCCGGCGTCCGTCGCGTCGATGCGGTCCGTGCCCGTGGCCCGGTCCCACACCACCTCGCCGTCCGCCTCGAAGAACAGCACCCGGTGCCAGGGGATGTCGCCGCCCGGCGTGAACCGGTCCAGCGGCACCCGCTTCGGCTCCCGGCCGCGCTGCGCGACGCCCAGCACGAAGCGCGCCGGGTCGAAGCGGGCGTCCCAGCGGACGCGGTGGTAGATCTCCTCGCTCGTACGCATCAGGCCCGGTCCTCCACGGTTCCGCTGGTGCCGATGTACCAGGTGCGGTGAGCCTGGCCGGGGTACGGGGGGACGAACCGGTGCAGTTGCGACGCCAGCACCGGCGGCGGTACGGGGTGCTCCCGGCGTCCGTTGCGCGCGGCCAGCTCCGCCTCGCCGATCCAGGCCACGGCGTGCGTGACCAGGGCGTCGCGGCGCCGGGCGACCGCGTGGACCAGGGAGCGCTGGTGCGGGTTGAGCGAGGTGGCGTCCCAGACCACCGTCGCGCCGGGGACGAGGGCCGCGTCCAGCCGGTCCAGGCCCTCGCGCAACACGTCCCCGTTGGCGCCCTGGTCCGCGCGGGAGCCCCGGGCCTGGCGGAGATCGTCCAGCGAGAGGTACGTGGCGACCCCCGGCAGGCCCCGGGCGAAGGTGCTCTTGCCGCTGCCCGAGGGGCCGGCCAGCTGGACCAGGCGCGGGAAGTCCCCGGACCGCCACCGCCAGGTCGCGGCGACCGCCTCCTCGGCGGTGGCGACGCGCCCGGCCGCGTACGCCTCGCGGGCCTGAGCCAGGCAGCGGGCGGCGGCCTCCGGCTCCAGCCCGGCGAACGCCTCGGCCAGCCCTTCCGGCTCCCGCACCTCCTCGGCGTGCAGGGCCGACCACTCGACCTGCTCGCGCGCCTCGGGGGTGTCCGCCAGCACGCCGGACAGCGCGTGCAGGACGGGCAGGTCGGCGGCGAGCGCCATCCGGGCGAGCCCGGCGCGCCGTTCCTCGTCGGGATAGGGGCGGTGCAGCCCGGGGTACAGCCCGACGAGATCCGCGACGCGGCGGGCTTGCGGCATGCCGAGGGAGGGGGCCAGCAGCGGGGCGAGGGCGGTGCGGCGGGTGGTGTGCAGCAGGGCGGCGAGAACGCCGGCCAGCCGGTCGTCGCCGGTGCGGCCGAGCGCGTCGAGGGCGTCGGCGACGGCGCGGGCGGCTTCCGCCGGGCCCGCGCCATGGGTCGCGCCCGTGCTCTGGGCCGCGCCTGCGTCTACGACGGCGCCCGGGACGCCTGCCGGGGCGGCACCGGTGCGCTGGGCGGCGCCCGCGTCCGCCGCCGCGCCGGGCCCGCCCGGCGGACCGGCACCCACCGCAGCGCGCAGCGCCGCCGCGTCCACCGGCGCTCCGCTCCGTACCGCCCACAGCGCCGCCGCCGGCCCGAGCCCGTTCTCCACGACCTCCGCGTGCATCCAGTGCGTGTCGGTCACCACGTGCCCCGGCCGCACCCACTTCCCGACGACCCGCCCGAACGCGGCGGCCGGGAAGGCGGCGGCCGGCCGCACGACGTACCCCTCCTGCCGCCCCGTGTCCGGCTTCAGCGCGCGCAGCGCCTTCGGGTCGAACACCCCGCGCCACAGCACCGGCGGCGCCGGGATGCCCAGGGAGCGCAGGAACGCAACGGTCCGGTCCCAGCCCAGGCAGCGGTCGCCGTCCCACACGGAGAACCCGTAGAAGTGGCTCTCCAGGGAGTCGTACGCGAGGGAGTGCCGGGCGAACATGTTCTCGCCGCAGATCCGCCACCCCGCCGGGATGCGGGCGCCGACGCGGGCCTGGAGGGCCTTCACCCAGGTGCGGGACGGATGGTGCGCCGAGTCCAGCGAACGGGCGTGCAGCCCGTCCGCGTACAACGTGGTGTTCTCCCCGTCCAGCTTCTCGGTGACGACGACCTCGGTCCCGGCCAGCGCCGCGAGGTCGGTCATCCGCACATCGTCGGACGTGGCCCCGGGCGACCAGGGCAGATGAGGCGTCCGTGGATAGTGCCTCCGCATGATCTTCCGCCCCCGTACCGTCGCCGTTCCCGGCCGGAAACTGTAGGGGCGGGGGCCCGCGCGTACGAACGAATTACGCGGCCGGGTCAGCGCCACGGGGCCGCTCCGTCATCTCCCGCCCCCGGGCTCACCCACCGTCAGGGCCGCTCCCGCCCGGCGCAGGCCAGTGGGTGACACGCGCTCGCGGATCAGCATCGCGGGCACCGCGCCGATCACCACCCGGTAGGAGCGCACGAGCAGCTGTTCGTGCGGGTCCTCGTGCCCGAGCAGAGGCGCGTGCTGGGCCGCGGCCTCCCCCGTCAGCCGGACGGGTTCGCGCAGGGACTCGATCCGGTGGAGCAGCAGGAGCCGGCCGATGGGGTGCCGGCCCGCGCGGAGATCGTCGACGAAACGCGCGGGCAGCCGGTCCGGGACGACATGAGTGGTGGCCACCGCGAGCGGGATGCCGGAGTTGAGGCCGGCCAGCACCACCCGGCGGACGAGCAGGCGGCTGACCGCGTCGGTCTCCAACTCCTCGGCGTAGTGGGTGCGATCGGCGTCGTGCTGGCTGACTCGGGTGATGCCGACGGGTTCCCCGACGAGCGTTTCGAGGACCGAGGTGAAGGTTCCGTCGCTCTGCAGGGCGTGCCGTACCTGCGGGGCGGTGCCGGAGAGGTGTGCCGTGGAGCCTGTCATGCGATCACCGGCTCGTCCGGGCGGAGCCCGGTGATGACCGGCAGGCTTTCCAGCGACACGTCCTCCTCGGCGGCGGCGGCGGTGAGCAGCAGCTTCTCGAAGGCGCGCAGGAAGTGCTCGACGACCGGCTCGGGGGTGTACACCGTGTCCGCCTGGAGCATCACGAGGGTGGTGTCGTCGAACCGGGCGACCGATACAAAGAACCGTGCGTCGATCCGGTCCCAGTACCCGTCGGTGCTGAGCGTCGTCTCCTCGGCCAGTGCCTTCAACTCCTCCGGGGCGCCGACGGAATCCGGTGCCGCGGCGGGCCCGCGTACGTCGTTGAAGTAGACACCCAGGTCGAGGGGGGCTCCCCGGCGGACGGTGTGGCGGGCGATCAGCTCTCGTCTGGCCTGCTCGTCGCAGTGGGCGTACCAGTAGGCCGGGGTGCCGGCGGTGAACGCGGCCCTGATCACATCGGCGACCGTGGCCGCCTGCCGCAGATCCAGAACGGCCAGCCCGTCCTGGGTAAGGGTCGCGACGAGATCCGCCTGTTCGGAGTCGGCGCGGTTGGCGGATATCACCTGGACCGGCAGCAGGCTGTGACCGGTACGCACCCGGAGGAGGGCGGCCGTCGCGGCGAGCAGTACGGCGGAGGTGCTGACCCGGTGCCGGGTGGCGAGGTGCTGGGTGGCGGCGGTGACGGCCCGGGAAGCGAGGCGCTTCTGGACGAACCGTCCGCCCTCGGCGGGGTCGCCGCCCGGGTGGCCGAACAGTCCGGTGGGGGTCCTCTCCAGGGCGGAGTCCCAGTAGGCCAGGGCGGCCGTGGCGGTGGCCCGCCCCTGCGCGGAGGACTCGTGGCGGGCCTGCTCGACCGGGGTGCGGGAGCCGGGGGGCTCCGGCTCGGTGCCGGCGAGGAGCGCGGTGAGGCGTGCGTCGACGAGCCCGGCGGCCGTGCTGTCCAGGGCGATGCGGTTGAAGGCGAGGACGAGGAAGCGTGGCAAGCCGCCGGCGGTGACCAGGGCCGCCCTCAGCGGCCAGTCCGCCGTCGAGTCGAAGGGCTCGTCGCGCAAACGGCGTCCGACGGCGTGGGCGAGGCGTCTCGCCGTGTCCTCGGCCGTCTCGTCCGCCGTCTCGTCCGCCGCGTGGACGGGAACGGGCAGACGGACGGTGCCGTGCGCGGTCTGCCGCAGGGAGCCGCCGGCATCGTCGTAGAGGGTGCGCAGGGTCGGGCAGTCGCGCATCAGTGTGCTCAGTGCCGCGACGGCCTCCTCACCGGTGCGGCGTTCCGGCAGGGGGAACAGGCCGTACTGGTTGAAGAAGGCGTCGTGGCCCCGCCACTGGAGGCAGTGCCAGAGGGCCTGCTGGCTCCAGGTGGCGGGGGCCGTCTCGTCGGGGAGGCCCTCGACGACGGCTGTGAGGCCGAGCGGAACCCGGTCGGCCGGGGCCGTACGGGGCGGAGCGGGGTGGTCCGGTGATTCGGTCACGGAGTGTCCCTGGGGTGCTGGAGGTGGGTCAGGTGGCAAGGCGCAGGACGGCGTCCAGGAGGCAGGCGCCGCCGAAGGCCAGGTCGTCGATGCGGGCGTGTTCACCGATGCCGTGGGCGAGGCGCATGATGTCGGCGTCGCTCCGGGAGGGGAAGAAGCCATGGACCGCGACGTCCGGCAGGGCGCGCGCGTCGGTCGCGGCGGAGTTGATGTAGGGCAGGACCCCGGCCCCCGGTTCCATGGATTCCACCGTCTCCCGAAGCGCCTCCAGGACAGCGGGCGCGTGCACAGGGGCCGGGGCGGCGCGGCCGTGCACCAGCTCCACCTCCACGCCGGGACCGAGGGCTTCGCGGACCTGCTCACACCAGTCGTGCGGGTGCTGGCCGGGCAGAACCCGCCCGTCGAGTACGGCTTCCACCCGGTCCGGGACCGCGTTGAAGCGGCGGCCGCCCGACAGCAGGGTGGGTACGGCGGTGTTGTGGAGGGCGGTCACCACGAACTCGCGCAGCACCGGGTCGATGGGCAGGGCCAACGCCCGGTGCCAGCTCGGCGCCGCGGCGAACCCGAGCAGTTCCTCGCGGGCCGGACCGGTGTGGTGGTCGGCCAGGATCCGCAGCATCTCCTCGGCGGCGGGCGACACGATGCTCGGCGGAGCGAATGCGCTCAGCCGGGTGAGGGCCTCCGCGAGGCGGAACACCGGGTTGCCCGGCCGTGGGATGGAGGCGTGCCCGCCGGTACCGCGCGCGGTGACGCGGAGGCGGGCGCTTCCCTTCTCCGCGACCTGCACGGTGTACAGCGGGCCGCCCGGCGTGGCGAAGCGCTGGCCGCCCCCCTCGTTGAACGCGAACTCCGCCGCCACCGCCTCCGGATGGTGGTCGGCGAGCCAACGGGCCCCCAGCCGGCTGCCCGACTCCTCGTCCGCCGTGACGACCAGGACCACATCGCGCCGCAGCGTGACCCGGTACTGAGTCAACAACCGCAGGATGAGCAGGTAGGCGGCGATGTGTCCCTTCATGTCGAGGGTGCCGCGCCCCCAGACGCGCGTCTCGTCGACGTGTCCGGAGAACGGCGGATGGGGCCAGCCCTCACCGTCGGCGGCGACGACGTCGGCGTGCCCGAGCAGCATCAGCGGCCGTCCGGTGCCGTCGCCGGGCAGGCGTGCGACGAGGTTGGCCCGGCCCGGCTCGGCGGCGAGGACGGTGACGTCGTCGATGGAGCAGGCGGCGAGTTCGCGGGCGACGTAGTCGGTGACCAGGGACTCGTTGCCGGGCGGGTTGGTCGTGTCCCGGCGGACCAGTTCGCTCGTGCAGCGGACGAGCTCGTCCACGTGCTCCCACCAGGCCCGTCGCAGCCGTGCCCGCGACACGTCCGTCACGCCGGGGCTCCCGCGGCGGCGGGCCGGTGCAGTCGGTCCGCCATGAGTGCGGCCTGCCGGTTGAGCGGGACGTTGTGGACGCGCACCATGTCGATGCCCGCCGCGATGCCGAGGGCGGTCAGGGCGGCGGTCCCTCCGTCCCTGGAGGCGGGCGGCCCGCCTGTGACGTGGCCGATGAAGGACTTGCGGGAGTGGGCGAGAAGCGTCGGACAGCCCAGGGTCCGCAGGTCCGCGAGGTGGCCGAGCAGCGTGAGGTTCTGCTCCGGGGTCTTGCCGAGTCCGAGGCCGAAGTCGACGATCAGCCGGTCCGCCGCGACGCCCACGGCGAGCGCGAAGTCGACCTGGGCCCGCAGGTCGTCCAGCACGTCGGCGACCACGTCACGGTAGTGGACATCCGTGTAGACGCCGCCGTAAGAGGCCTGGACGGCGGCGGCGGAACGGTTGTGGGTGAGGACCAGGCGGACGCCGTGCTCGGCGACCACCTCCGCCAGTTCCGTGTTCCAGCCGCCGTCGCGCAGACGCAGCCCCCAGGCGCTGTTGACCAGGTCGGCTCCGGCTTCCAGGGCGGCGCGGGCGACGGACGCGGTGCAGGTGTCGACCGAGATGGGCACGGACACGGCGTCGCGTACCACCCGGACCGTGGGGGCGACCCTGGCCCGTTCCTCCTCGGGCGCCACCGGGGCGGCGCCGGGGAAGGTCGGGACGCCGCCGATGTCGATGAGATCGGCACCGTCGTCGACGGCCCTGAGGGCATGCTCCGAAGCAGCCCGCACGCCTCCGTTCCCGACGATTCCGTCACCGCTGAAGGAGTCCGGGGTGGCGTTGACGATGGCCATGACGTAAGTGCGGTTGCCCCATCGGAACGGGTCCGTGGGTCGGGGCGAGGAGTTCACCGGTGGTACGCCTTCCGGGAGAGGCCGCACGGAGGTGCCGTCCTGTCCGGCGCTCACAGGCCGAAGCCCTGGTCGGGCAGCCGGAGCAGGGACAGCAGCTCGCTGCGGGAAGCCGTGTCGTTCAGGAAGGTCCCGCGCAGCGCGGAGGTGAGCATCACGGCGCCGGGCTTCTGGATGCCGCGGATCGCCATGCAGGAGTGGGAGCCCTGGATCACGACGCCCGCGCCCGCCGGGGCGAGCGCCTCGACCAGGGCGTCGGCGATCTGGCCGGTCATGCGCTCCTGGACCTGCGGCCGCCGGGCGTAGCCCTCGACGAGGCGGGCCAGCTTGCTGAGGCCCACGACCCGGCCCGCCGGAATGTACGCGAGATGGGCGTACCCGGTGAACGGCAGGAAATGGTGCTCGCACAGGCTGGCGAAGGGAATGCCCTTCAGAAGGACGATCTCGTGGTGGTCCTCGGGGAAGGTGACGGCAAGGTGCTTCCTGGGGTCCTCCTCGTAGCCCCGGAGCAGTTCGGTGTACATGCGGGCGATGCGGCCGGGGGTGCGGCGGATGCCCTCGCGGTCGGGGTCCTCGCCGATCGCGTCGAGGAACTCGCGCATCAGGGACTCGACGCGCTTCTCGTCGACGCGGGCCTTGGCCGGGTCCCCGGCCTGCTCCGCCGCCTCCCTCCCGGTCTCGGAGCCGTCGAGGTGTTCCGTGCTGAGTGTCACGTGCGTGCTTCCCTTCGCGGGTGATGGTGTGCGGATTCGACCGCCGTGGTGATCGAGCGCGGTGCGGTCCGGTCGCGGTGTGCTGCCCGGCCGCCGTTTCAGGCTCACCGGTCGGGCGGGATCAGCCGGCGGGCCGGCGGGCCGCCCCCAGGGCGGCGGCCACCGTCTCGACGGTCGGGTCCGCGGCGATCCGCGCCATGTCGACGGCCGTCGCGGTGAGCCGGTTCAGATCGGCCACCAGCCGCATGAGCTGGAGGGACGTTCCCCCCAAGTCGTAGAAGTTGTCCTGCGGGCTCGTGGGTTCGGACTCCAGTACCTCCGCCATGGCGCGCGCGACCAACGCCTGCGTGGAGTCCAGCCCGCCGGGCCGGGACGTCTCGCTCCGGGGAACGGGCAGCGCGCCGAGGGACGCGCGGTCGACCTTCCCGGAGGAGAGCAGGGGGATCGCCGGTACGAGGACGACCTGCCGGGGGTGCATGTGCTGGGGCAGGACACCGTCGAGGAACGCCCGCAGTGCCGCCGTGTTCGGCGTGGCGGGAGCGGACACCTCGGCGGGGGCAGGGTGCACATACGCGGTGAGGACGGGTTCGCCGGAGGGGGACTGGTGCAGACCGACGACGCACCGGGCGATGCCGGGGTGCTTCTCCAGGGCCTGTTCCACCTCGGCGGGGTCCACCCGGAAGCCCGCGATGCCGAGGGTGCTGTCCTTCCGGCCCTCGGACCAGAAGACCCCCTGCGCGTCCCGGCGCGCGAGGTCACCGGTGCGCAGCAGGCGCCGCCCGCCGGGGAGCCGGGGGAAGCGCTCCGCGGTGCGCTCGTTCTCCTCCAGGTGCCCCAGGGCGAGGGACGGCCCCGCGACGCAGATCTCCCCCGTCTCGCCGTCCGGGACCGGGGAGAGGTCGTCGTCCAGGAGGGCGACCTCGACCGCCGGTGTGGGACGGCCCAGCGGCATCTTGCCGGGGACCGGGCTGGGACCGCCTTCCCAGGCGAGGACGGGGGCGCACTCGGTCTGGCCGTAGACGTTGCGCAGCCGTGCGGAGTGCATCGCCCGGAACCGTGCGAAGACTCCGTCGGGCAACGGCTCGGCGCTGCAGTGCAGGACCCGCAGGCCGGTGGCGCGCGCGAAGGCGGGTTCCTCGATCAGGAGGCGCAGCACGGAGGGCGTGGTGTTCATCACCGTCACGGCTTCGTCCGCCGCCAGCTCGGCGAGGTAGCGCACGTCCTGCTGGCCGCCGGGCCGGGCCAGCACCAGGCACGCCCCGCTCACCAGGGGCCAGTACAGCTCTCCGGTGGTGCGCAGGCTTCCCATCGGCGCGGTCCCCAGGACCCGGTCCTCCGGGTGCAGGGGGTCGCCGCACAGCTCCGGCAGCAGCGTGGTCCCCGCCGAGCGGTGGGAGTGCACCACCGCCTGGGGGCGCCCCGTCGAACCGGAGGTGAAGAAGACGAAGCCCGGCGCGGTGTCGTCGGTGTGCACGGCGGGGCCCGTCGGCTCTCCCGTGCCGTCCGGCGCGGGCACCCGGACCACGGTGCGCGTGCCCGTGTCCGCCGTCGTCCCGGTCCCGGCGACGACCACGGCCGTAGGACGCGCGGTCTCCAGCATCGCCTGGACCCGGGCCGGTGCCTCGTCCCCGTCCACCGGCACGCACACCGCCCCGGCCTTGAGGGTCCCGAGCAGTCCCACCACTCCGGGCGGGGTCCGGTGGGCCAGTACGGCCACCCGGTCTCCCGGCCGGACGCCCGCCTCGGTGAGCCGCCACGCCAGCGCGTTGGCCGCCCGGTCCAGCTCCCGGTACGTGGTGTCCTCGCCCTCGCCGCGCAGGGCGGGCCGGTGCGGGTGTGCCGCTGCCGCCTTCGCGAACAGCTCGTGGACGACGACGCGTTGCTGCTGCACGACGTGATGGCTCCTTCGGTTCTCGGGGATTCGGTCCGGCGGCCGCGGCACCGGGGGACTCAGCGGCCGGCCGGCCCCGTCGGTTCGGGGGGCGTCCAGCCGTAGGAACGGGCCTGGACGGCGAACATGCGCGCATAACGGCCGCCGGCCGCGACGAGTTCGTCATGGGTTCCGGTCGCTTCGACCCGTCCCTCGTGCAGGACGACGATCAGGTCCGCCGTACGCACGGTGGCGAAGCGATGGGAGATCACCACGGTGATCGTTCCCGCGGACCCGCCCAGCCGCTCGGCCTGTTCGGTCCAGGAGCGGAACAGCGCCTGTTCGGCGGCCGGGTCGAGCGCCGAGGCGGGCTCGTCCAGGATCAGGAGCCGGGCGTCGTCCCGCAGGAACCCCCGCCCGAGCGCCACCCGTTGCCACTGCCCGGCGGACAGCTCCCTCCCTCCGTCCGCCCGGCTGCCGAGGGGAGTGTCCAGCCCCTGCGGCACGTCCTCGACCAGGTCCTCGGCGTGGGCGCGTGCCAGGGCGCGGCGGATCTCGTCCGGGGAATCGATCTTCCGCAGGTCTCCGACCCCCACCGATTCGCGGAGCACGAGTTCGAGGCGGGCGAAATCCTGGAACGCCACGGCGAGCCGCCCCCGCCACTCGGAGACGGGGATGCTTTGCAGGTCCGTCCCGTCGGCGAGGATCGCGCCGCCGGTGGGGCGTCTCAACCCGCACAGCAGGCGTACGAGGGTGCTCTTCCCGGAACCGTTCTCCCCGACCACCGCGAGCGTCGATCCCGCCGGAATGTGCAGGTCGACGGAGTCGAGGGCCGCGGAGTCCGACGCGGGGTAGCGATAGGAGACCTCACGCAGCGTGATGCCGCGCGTCCCGCCCGCCGAGCTGGACGCCGGCGCGCTCGGCCTCTCATGCTCCGTGGGCTCCTCGTCCACGCGGTCCGGCCCGAGGAGCCCGCGCGGGCGGCGCGCTTCCCCGGGCAGCTCCCGCGCAGGCGTGACGCCCAGTGCCTCGCGCAGCCGGTCCAGCGCGCCGAAGGCGATGCCGACGCGCTGGAGATCCCGCACCATGGAGACGCCGGCCGCCACCTGCTGCCCCACCTGGGCGCCGAGGGCCGCCACCAGGACCACCTCACCGACCGAGCCGTGCCCGGCCAGTCCTTGGCGGAGCGCCAGGAACAGGCCCGCCAGATAGACGGCCGCGAACGTCCCCTGCCCCGCGGCCCTCAGCGCGGCCGCGCCCACGCCCGCCCGCAGCAGCGAGGCACCGGCCCGGTCCCAGTGCGCGCGATGACGGCGCCGCACCTCGTCCCGCAGTCCGTAGACGCGCAGTTCCTGGGAGGCCGACGTGCCCGTGGCCAGCCCGAACCAGTGCATCGCGGCCCGGCTGTCGCGTGCGGTCTCCTCCTGCGCCCGCGCCATCCGGGCCTCGGCGATCCGGCCCAGCCAGAGGGACGGGATCCCGGCCAGGGGCAACAGCGCCAGCAGGGGATGCACCATGACCAGCAGCGCGGCGGAAACGACGAGGCCCACGGTCTGGGAGCCGAGAGCCAGCAGTGCCTCCAGCCCGCCGCGCAGGCTCTCCTTCTCCCTGCGGCACACCTCCAGCAGGTCGGCGATCCGCGGATTCTCGACGTGCTCCAGCCCGGGGGCGGCCGTCGTCGCCCGGAGGATCTCCTGCTCGAACGTGAGCAGGTTCAGTTCGGACAGCTCGAAGTGGGCGATGTGCGCGAAGTGGCCCGCCGTCAGGGAGACGAGCGCCGCGACGGCGATCACCACGCCCTCCATCGCCGCCTCCGCGTTCCGCCCCGCCAGCGCGTCGTCGACCAGTCGGCCCATGCGCATCGCGACGACGGGGACGGCTGCCGCGCCGAGCAGCATCAGGCAGGCCGACAGGAAGGTGCGCCGGGGGTCCTGGCGCCATGACAGCCGAAGCAGCCGGAATGGTCCGGCGCCCGTCAACCTGCTCATGCCCGCCTCCCGGCCGACTCCGCGAACGCCGCCGCCTGGGTGAGGAACATGTCGTGGTAGAGGCCCCCGCCCGCCATCAGCTGCTCATGGGTCCCCTCTTCCACGACTCCGCCGTTGCCGATCAGGACGATGTGGTCGGCGTGGCGGACTGTTGCGAACCGGTGGGAGATGAGCAGTTTGGTGACGCCGGGGAGCGCCCGCATCACGTCGTCGTGAAAGGCGGCCTCGGCCTGCACATCCAGACCCGAGGTGGGCTCGTCGAGCACCAGGAGCCGAGCGCCGTGTCGGACGGCGAACAGCGCCCGTGCGATCGCGAGGCGCTGCCACTGACCTCCGGAGAGCTCCACGCCCTCCTCCGCGTGCGACCCCAGCATCGTCGCTCCGCCGGCCGGCAGGGAGTCCCAGAGCCGGCCCGCGCCCGCCGCCCGTACGCAGGACTCGACGCCGGGATGATCACCGGCGTGGGCGACGCGGCCGAGCGCCACGTTCTCGGCCAGGGACGCCTCGTAGTGGATGAAGTCCTGGAAGACGACCGCGACGAGGGACCGCCAGGCGTCGGTCCGTACCGTGCCGATGTCCGTGCCGCCGTAGGTCACCCGGCCCCGGTCGGGGACGCACAGCCCGGTCAAGAGCTTGACGACGGTCGACTTGCCGGCTCCGTTCACCCCGACCAGGGCGGTCGTCAGCCCGGCGCGCAGCGTCAGGTCCAGGCCGTTGAGCACCGGTTCCGCGCTTCCCGGGTACGCGAACGACACCGCGTCGAGGCGGACATCATGGCTCCCGTCGGGAAGCGCCCGACCGGCCTGCGGACGGGGCGGTACGAGATCCCCGCGCTCCCCGGCGGTCCGGTGCGTCTCGGGGCCCGGCGCTCCTCCGGTCTCCGGCGTCCGGCGGACGGCCGGTGACGTCACCAGCGCCTCGTAGCGTTCGAGCGCTCTCAGGGCGTTCATGCCGAACTGCATCGGCACGTCGCACTCGGGGTAGAGGTCGCCCAGCCGGAGGAGGGAGAGACCGCACTGCAGCGCGGTCACCGTGGCGGCCAGGCCGACGCCGTCCAGGGCCCGCCGGCCGAGGAGCGCGAAGCACACACCGGCGAGCGGTACCGCCACCAGCACGTACGCCAGGTAGGGGCGCAGGTAGATCTGCCGACGCCGGCGCCATACGTGCCCGAGCCATCCCAGGGTGATCCGCCGGTAGCCGTCGCCCAGCCACCCGCCCAGCCCGAAGACCTTGACCTCCTTGGCGGCCGGGGCGCCGGTCCCGACGGAGAAGAGGTAGTCACCGTGGGCCCGGTCGCCGGCCGTCTCCCCGTACACCGGTGAATAGCGGCGCAGCCCCCCGCGCTGCCCGTGGCGGAAGAGGAGGCAGACCGCCAGCAGCCCGGCCGCGACCGGCCAGGAGAACAACCCGGCGAGCACGACGGCACAGCCGACGACCTGGACGTAGCGACCGATCAGCGCGGCCTGTCCCGCACAACTGCGCCCAGGGCTCTGGAAGCCGAACTCCAGTTCCCGGCGGGCGGCGTTGAGCTGTTCGGCCACCTCGGGGCGTTCCAGCTCGGTGACGGTGGGCAGCTTCAGCGAGGCGGCCATCAGCCTCGTGAACAGGGCGCCGTCCACCGTTTTCGCCAGATGGTCCCCCGCCAGGTCCTGCCACGGGGCGAGCAGCTGTGCCCCGAGAAAGCAGCCGACGACGACGGCGGCCGGGCCCCTCAGGCCGTTCCAGTCGACTCCGGGCTGCGCGAGCCGGCCCATGAGTTGACCCAAACCAACCGCCAGGCCGAGTGGGAGCGCTCCCATAAAAAGGCTGATCAGCCCGGCCATGACCCCGGGCAGGAAGCCCGCAGTCCGGGTCAGACGTGCGATATCGAGCTGCTCACGGAGGGAATCGAAGCGCACCCTCAACATCAACTGGCCCCCCTTTGCCTGATGTTGAAGGATGCTACAAGCGGGCAGGCGTGAATTCCCAGTGCGAAGCGACGATTAATTCCAGAAGCCGTGGGAGCCCTCCCACGGCTCACCCGAGCCCGGTCCCGGGGCCACGGGGCGGGAGGAGGCTCCGATCGGCACGTGGACTCGCTGGTGCGCCGGTTGGATCACGGCTTCGGCCTGGTTCCGGACACGGCGTGCGCGGTGCCGACCATGTCCCGATGACCTGCGGCGGCCCGTGCCGTCCTGTACATCCCGTGAAAGAGCCTGCCCGTGAGCACCGTCATACCCCCGAGCGCCCCGACGACAGCCCCGGCGCGGGGGAGGGCGGCGAGGTGCGGGTGCACGCGAACTGCACGTTCGTCTACCCGCTGGTACGGGCGGACGGGGCCGGCGCCGTGTCGCGGACGATCGTCCGCCGGGACCTGACCATGTCCCTGCGGGACCCGGCCCGGTGGCAGGCGACGCGGGGCAAGCTCGACCTCACCGAGTACGCCGGCGAGTACTCCAACAGTGCGTGCGGCGTGTACGACGGGTACTTCCACCCCGTGTTCCCGGACGGCGGGGCCGCCGCCGCCCCGGCCACCGGCCCTGCGGTCGACCCCTACGGCCGCGGCCGGGCCGCGGGGGGCGCTGAGGACCACGAGGTCTGCGGGACCTCCACCCGCACCTGATCCGGCCGGGGCCGAGAAGACGCCCCCATGCGTGCCCGCGTTTGACCGGCCACTCGCGCGGGGTAAGATCCCTGGTCCGATTGGCCAGGCTCACAGCCCGTATGGCACACTAGCCAGGTTGCTCGGTTGAGTGTCAATGCTGCGCGCCTCCCGCCGGGAGGACTGGAAGCGAGTCCCACAGTACTCGTCGGCCCCACGCGGGCCGGACGTACGGGAATCTTCCGGGAAGCGTAAGTGGGGCACCGGCCAGGCACCCGGTGGGGTTTCACCCCCGACAGCGTGGTCTTCGGCACGCACCCCCTTGGTTGGGAAGTCCTTCGGGACTTCTGCGTAGAGGGGATGCGACACGCCCGACCGCGTGGGTCGGAGGCGGAGTTACCGAACCCCGGGTTCCAGAGCGTTAAACGAGAGACAGGACTACTAGTAGCCATGGCGGGACAGAAGATCCGCATCCGGCTCAAGGCCTACGACCACGAGGTCATCGACTCCTCGGCGAAGAAGATCGTCGAGACGGTGACCCGCACTGGTGCGTCGGTCGCGGGCCCGGTGCCGCTGCCCACTGAGAAGAACGTGTACTGCGTCATCAAGTCGCCGCACAAGTACAAGGACTCTCGCGAGCACTTCGAGATGCGCACGCACAAGCGCCTCATCGACATCCTCGACCCCACGCCGAAGACGGTTGACTCGCTGATGCGCCTCGACCTGCCGGCGGGCGTCGACATCGAGATCAAGCTCTGAGGGGACGGCCGAGATGAGCAAGAACATCAAGGGCGTCCTGGGCGAGAAGCTCGGCATGACCCAGGTCTGGGACGAGAACAACCGGGTCGTCCCGGTGACCGTCGTCAAGGCCGGTCCGTGCGTCGTGACGCAGGTCCGTACGAACGACAGCGACGGCTACGAGTCGGTTCAGATCGCCTTCGGCGAGATCGACCCGCGCAAGGTGAACAAGCCCCTCAAGGGCCACTTCGCCAAGGCCGACGTGACCCCGCGCCGCCACCTGGTGGAGATCCGCACCCCTGACGCCAGCGAGTACACGCTCGGCCAGGAGATCAATGCCGAGGTGTTCGAGTCCGGCGTCAAGGTCGACGTCACGGGCAAGAGCAAGGGCAAGGGCTTCGCCGGTGTCATGAAGCGTCACAACTTCCGGGGCCTCGGCGCCGGTCACGGCGTGCAGCGCAAGCACCGTTCCCCCGGTTCGATCGGTGGCTGCGCCACCCCTGGGCGTGTCTTCAAGGGCATGCGCATGGCCGGTCGCATGGGTAACGAGCGCGTCACCACCCAGAACCTGACCATCCACGCGGTTGACGCGGAGAAGGGTCTGCTGCTCATCAAGGGCGCGGTCCCCGGTCCGAACGGCGGCCTCGTCCTGGTCCGTACCGCGGCCAAGGGGGCTTGAGGTAATGAGCACCATTGACATCCTTTCGCCGGCAGGCGACAAGGCCGGTACCGTCGAGCTCCCCGCGGAGATCTTCGACGCGAAGACCAGCGTTCCGCTGATCCACCAGGTCGTCGTCGCACAGCTGGCAGCTGCCCGTCAGGGCACGCACAAGACCAAGACCCGTGGCGAGGTCCGCGGTGGTGGGCGCAAGCCGTACCGCCAGAAGGGCACCGGCCGCGCGCGTCAGGGCTCGACCCGCGCGCCGCAGTTCGTCGGCGGTGGCGTCGTCCACGGCCCGCAGCCGCGTGACTACTCGCAGCGCACCCCGAAGAAGATGAAGGCCGCCGCCCTCCGCGGTGCCCTCTCCGACCGGGCGCGTCACTCCCGCATCCACGTCGTCACCGGCGTGGTCGAGGGTGGGATCTCCACCAAGGCCGCCAAGACGCTGTTCGGCAAGATCTCGGAGCGCAAGAACCTGCTCCTGGTCGTCGACCGCGCCGACGAGGCCGCGTGGCTCTCCGCACGCAACCTGCCCCAGGTGCACATCCTGGAGCCGGGCCAGCTGAACACGTACGACGTGATCGTCTCTGACGACGTGGTCTTCACCCAGGCCGCCTTCGAGTCCTTCGTGTCTGGCCCCCAGACCGCTGAGACCGAAGGGAGCGACGCCTGATGAGCGAGGCGACCGTTACCAGCAAGACCTACGACGACCCGCGCGACGTTCTCGTCAAGCCGGTTGTCTCGGAGAAGAGCTACGCGCTGCTCGACGAGAACAAGTACACGTTCATCGTCGCGCCGGGCTCCAACAAGACCCAGATCAAGCAGGCCGTCGAAGCGGTCTTCTCGGTCAAGGTCACCGGGGTCAACACGATCAACCGCCAGGGCAAGCGCAAGCGCACCCGCACCGGTTTCGGCAAGCGCGCCGACACGAAGCGCGCCATCGTGACCCTCGCTGAGGGCGACCGTATCGACATCTTCGGCGGCCCGACCTCCTAGTGAGGCCGAGTCGTCCGGAATCGGACGAGGACTGAGAAATGGGTATCCGCAAGTACAAGCCGACGACCCCGGGCCGTCGTGGCTCCAGCGTCGCCGACTTTGTCGAGATCACGCGGTCCACGCCGGAGAAGTCGCTGGTCCGCCCCCTGCACAGCAAGGGCGGCCGTAACAACGCCGGTCGTGTGACCGTTCGCCACCAGGGTGGTGGCCACAAGCGCGCCTACCGCGTGATCGACTTCCGTCGTCACGACAAGGACGGCGTGCCGGCCAAGGTCGCGCACATCGAGTACGACCCCAACCGCACCGCGCGCATCGCGCTCCTGCACTACGCGGACGGCGAGAAGCGCTACATCATCGCGCCGCGTGGTCTGGCGCAGGGCGACCGTGTCGAGAACGGCCCGGCCGCCGACATCAAGCCCGGCAACAACCTGGCGCTGCGCAACATCCCGGTCGGTACCACCATCCACGCCATCGAGCTGCGGCCCGGCGGCGGCGCGAAGTTCGCCCGTTCCGCGGGTGCCTCCGTGCAGCTGCTGGCGAAGGAGGGCACCATGGCCCACCTTCGTATGCCGTCGGGTGAGATCCGCCTGGTCGACGCCCGCTGCCGCGCCACGATCGGCGAGGTCGGCAACGCCGAGCAGTCGAACATCAACTGGGGCAAGGCCGGCCGCATGCGGTGGAAGGGCGTCCGCCCGACCGTCCGTGGTGTCGTCATGAACCCGGTCGACCACCCGCACGGTGGTGGTGAGGGTAAGACCTCCGGTGGCCGTCACCCGGTTTCGCCGTGGGGTAAGAAGGAAGGTCGTACTCGTTCGCCCAAGAAGGCGTCGAACAAGTACATCGTCCGCCGCCGCAAGACGAACAAGAAGCGCTAGGAGCGGGTTTAGATGCCGCGCAGTCTCAAGAAGGGGCCCTTCGTCGACGACCACCTCGCCAAGAAGGTGGACGTACAGAACGAGGCAGGCACCAAGAACGTCATCAAGACCTGGTCCCGTCGCTCGATGATCGTCCCGGCCATGCTGGGTCACACCATCGCGGTGCACAACGGCAAGATCCACGTCCCGGTGTTCGTCACCGAGTCGATGGTCGGCCACAAGCTCGGCGAGTTCTCGCCGACTCGCACCTTCCGCGGCCACGTCAAGGACGACCGGAAGTCGAAGCGCCGCTAAAGCGGGGTGACTGACTATGACTTACACCGAAGGGACAACCATGGAAGCCAGGGCCCAGGCGCGGTACATCCGCGTCACGCCCATGAAGGCCCGCCGCGTGGTGGACCTCATCCGTGGCATGGATGCCACGGAGGCTCAGGCGGTCCTGCGTTTCGCCCCGCAGGCCGCGAGCGTGCCGGTCGGCAAGGTGCTGGACAGCGCCATTGCCAACGCCGCACACAACTACGACCACACCGACGCCTCTTCGCTGGTCATCAGCGAGGCGTACGTGGACGAGGGCCCGACCCTGAAGCGGTTCCGTCCGCGTGCCCAGGGCCGTGCCTACCGGATCCGTAAGCGGACCAGCCACATCACCGTGGTCGTCAGCAGCAAGGAAGGAACCCGGTAATGGGCCAGAAGGTAAACCCGCACGGGTTCCGGCTCGGCATCACCACGGACTTCAAGTCCCGCTGGTACGCCGACAAGCTGTACAAGGACTACGTCAAGGAAGACGTCGCCATTCGTCGCATGATGACGAAGGGCATGGAGCGCGCCGGCATCTCGAAGGTTGAGATCGAGCGCACCCGCGACCGCGTCCGCGTCGACATCCACACCGCTCGCCCGGGCATCGTCATCGGCCGCCGCGGCGCCGAGGCCGACCGCATCCGCGGCGAGCTGGAGAAGCTGACCGGCAAGCAGGTCCAGCTGAACATCCTCGAGGTCAAGAACCCCGAGGTGGACGCTCAGCTGGTGGCCCAGGCCGTCGCCGAGCAGCTGTCCTCCCGCGTCTCCTTCCGTCGTGCCATGCGCAAGAGCATGCAGAGCACGATGAAGGCCGGCGCCAAGGGCATCAAGGTCCAGTGCGGTGGCCGCCTCGGCGGCGCCGAGATGTCCCGCTCGGAGTTCTACCGCGAGGGCCGTGTGCCCCTGCACACGCTCCGCGCGAACGTCGACTACGGCTTCTTCGAGGCCAAGACGACCTTCGGCCGCATCGGCGTGAAGGTCTGGATCTACAAGGGCGACGTCAAGAACATCGCCGAGGTCCGCGCCGAGAACGCTGCTGCCCGTGCGGGCAACCGCCCGGCCCGTGGCGGCGCTGACCGCCCGGCCGGCCGCGGTGGCCGCGGTGGCGAGCGTGGCGGCCGCGGCCGCAAGCCGCAGCAGTCGGCTCCGGCCGCCGAGGCCCCCAAGGCCGAGGCGACCGCCGCTGCTCCGGCTGCTGAGAGCACCGGAACGGAGGCCTGACCGAAATGCTGATCCCCCGTAGGGTCAAGCACCGCAAGCAGCACCACCCGAAGCGCAGCGGCATGTCCAAGGGTGGCACGCAGGTTGCGTTCGGCGAGTACGGCATCCAGGCGCTGACCCCGGCGTACGTGACGAACCGTCAGATCGAGTCCGCTCGTATCGCGATGACCCGTCACATCAAGCGTGGCGGCAAGGTCTGGATCAACATCTACCCGGACCGTCCCCTCACCAAGAAGCCTGCCGAGACCCGCATGGGTTCCGGTAAGGGTTCCCCGGAGTGGTGGATCGCCAACGTCAAGCCCGGACGCGTCATGTTCGAGCTGTCGTACCCCAACGAGAAGATCGCCCGTGAGGCGCTTACTCGCGCAGCCCACAAGCTGCCGATGAAGTGCCGGATCGTCAAGCGCGAGGCAGGTGAAGCGTGATGTCGGCCGGTACCAAGGCGTCCGAGCTGCGCGAGCTGGGCAACGAGGAGCTCCTCAACAAGCTCCGCGAGGCCAAGGAAGAGCTGTTCAACCTCCGTTTCCAGGCGGCGACGGGACAGCTCGAGAACCACGGTCGGCTCAAGTCCGTCCGTAAGGACATCGCCCGGATCTACACCCTGATGCGCGAGCGCGAGCTGGGCATCGAAACGGTGGAGAGCGTCTGATGAGCGAGAACACTGTGACTGAGACCAAGACCGAGCGCGGCTTCCGCAAGACCCGCGAGGGCCTCGTCGTCAGCGACAAGATGGACAAGACCGTCGTCGTCGCCGTCGAGGACCGCGTGAAGCACGCGCTGTACGGCAAGGTCATCCGCCGTACGAACAAGCTCAAGGCCCACGACGAGCAGAACTCCGCCGGTGTCGGCGACCGCGTCCTCCTGATGGAGACCCGGCCGCTGTCCGCCACCAAGCGGTGGCGCATCGTCGAGATCCTCGAGAAGGCCAAGTAATTCCTGAGGGGGCTTCCCCTCAGGTCAGTTCCGCCAGGCTCGGCAGGGGCTCCCGCAACAGGGCCCCTGCCGGGAACCGGCAGACGATCAGGAGATAGACGTGATCCAGCAGGAGTCGCGACTGCGTGTCGCCGACAACACGGGTGCGAAGGAAATTCTCACCATCCGTGTTCTCGGTGGCTCGGGTCGCCGCTACGCGGGCATCGGTGACGTCATCGTCGCCACCGTCAAGGACGCGATCCCCGGTGGCAACGTGAAGAAGGGTGACGTCGTCAAGGCGGTCATCGTTCGCACCGTCAAGGAGCGTCGTCGCCAGGATGGCTCGTACATCCGCTTCGACGAGAACGCCGCCGTCATTCTGAAGAACGACGGCGACCCCCGCGGCACCCGTATCTTCGGCCCGGTGGGCCGTGAGCTGCGCGAGAAGAAGTTCATGAAGATCATCTCGCTCGCGCCGGAGGTGCTGTAAGCATGAAGATCAAGAAGGGCGACCTGGTACAGGTCATCACCGGTAAGGACAAGGGCAAGCAGGGCAAGGTCATCGTGGCCTACCCCGCTCAGGACCGCGTCCTCGTCGAGGGTGTCAACCGGGTCAAGAAGCACACCAAGGCCGGCCAGACCGCTCGCGGTTCGCAGACCGGTGGCATTGTGACGACCGAGGCCCCGATCCACGTCAGCAACGTGCAGCTGGTTGTTGAGAAGGACGGCAAGAAGGTCGTTACTCGCGTCGGCTACCGCTTTGACGACGAGGGCAACAAGATCCGTGTTGCCAAGCGCACCGGTGAGGACATCTGATGACTACCACCACCGCGCCGCGTCTCAAGACGCGCTACCGCGAGGAAATCGCCGGCAAGCTGCGTGAGGAGTTCTCCTACGAGAACGTCATGCAGATCCCCGGTCTGGTCAAGATCGTGGTCAACATGGGTGTGGGCGACGCCGCCCGCGACTCCAAGCTGATCGACGGTGCCGTCAAGGACCTCACCACGATCACCGGTCAGAAGCCGGCCGTCACCAAGGCCCGCAAGTCGATCGCGCAGTTCAAGCTGCGCGAGGGGCAGCCGATCGGCTGCCACGTCACCCTCCGCGGTGACCGCATGTGGGAGTTCCTGGACCGTACGCTGTCGCTCGCGCTGCCGCGTATCCGTGACTTCCGCGGCCTGTCGCCCAAGCAGTTCGACGGCCGTGGCAACTACACCTTCGGTCTCACGGAGCAGGTCATGTTCCACGAGATCGACCAGGACAAGATCGACCGGGTCCGGGGCATGGACATCACCGTGGTCACCACGGCGACCAATGACGACGAGGGTCGTGCCCTCCTTCGTCACCTCGGCTTCCCGTTCAAGGAGAACTGACCGTGGCGAAGAAGGCTCTGATCGCTAAGGCCGCCCGCAAGCCGAAGTTCGGCGTCCGGGGGTACACCCGGTGCCAGCGCTGCGGCCGGCCCCACTCCGTCTACCGCAAGTTCGGCCTGTGCCGCGTGTGCCTTCGTGAGATGGCTCACCGTGGCGAGCTGCCGGGCGTGACCAAGAGCTCCTGGTAATTCTCCTTCGCCCTCTGGGCGTTGGGAATCACCGGAGACTCTCGGTAAGCATCTGGTCGGCAGGAGCCCGGCCCCGCATGCCGTAGGCTTGCAGGGTTGGGCGCCTGCCGCCCATGACCGACTTACTACGCCGTAGGTCCCCGCACCGCACCCGTCCCGCCTCTGAGCGGGGAGAGGGATGGCGCATACAGGAAACCCCGGCGAGAGAGGCCGAAGGCCAACTCATGACCATGACTGATCCCATCGCAGACATGCTCACGCGTCTGCGCAACGCGAACTCGGCGTATCACGACGACGTGACGATGCCGCACAGCAAGATCAAGTCGCACATCGCGGAGATCCTCCAGCAGGAGGGCTTCATCACCGGCTGGAAGGTCGAGGACGC
The DNA here is from genome assembly GCF_040632605.1 of Streptomyces sp. NPDC019224. Classification (NCBI taxonomy): domain Bacteria; kingdom Bacillati; phylum Actinomycetota; class Actinomycetes; order Kitasatosporales; family Streptomycetaceae; genus Streptomyces; species Streptomyces sp. NPDC019224. The sequence goes on from NZ_JBEYCF010000001.1 coordinate 142,696, forward strand.
CGAGGTCGGCAAGAACCTCGTCCTCGAGCTGAAGTTCGGCCCGAACCGCGAGCGCTCGATCGCCGGCATCAAGCGCATCTCGAAGCCGGGTCTGCGTGTCTACGCAAAGTCCACCAACCTGCCGAAGGTCCTCGGCGGCCTGGGCGTGGCGATCATCTCCACGTCCCACGGTCTCCTGACCGGCCAGCAGGCTCAGAAGAAGGGCGTAGGTGGGGAAGTCCTCGCCTACGTCTGGTAGTCGGGAACGGAGGAATAGCTCATGTCGCGAATCGGCAAGCTCCCCATCCAGGTTCCCGCCGGTGTGGACGTCACCATCGATGGCCGTACGGTCAACGTGAAGGGCCCCAAGGGCACCCTCACGCACACCGTTGCGGCGCCCATCGAGGTCACCAAGGGTGAGGACGGCGTCCTGAACGTCGTCCGCCCGAACGACGAGCGTCAGAACAAGGCCCTGCACGGCCTGTCCCGCACGCTGGTGGCGAACATGATCACCGGTGTGACCCAGGGATACATCAAGGCGCTCGAGATCAGTGGTGTCGGTTACCGCGTCCAGGCGAAGGGCTCCAACCTGGAGTTCGCCCTGGGCTACAGCCACCCGATCCTGATCGAGGCCCCGGAGGGAATCACCTTCAAGGTGGAGACCCCCACGAAGTTCACCGTCGAGGGCATCGACAAGCAGAAGGTCGGCGAGACCGCGGCCAAGATCCGCAAGCTGCGGAAGCCTGACCCGTACAAGGCCAAGGGCGTCAAGTACGCCGGCGAGGTCATCCGCCGCAAGGTCGGAAAGGCTGGTAAGTAGCCATGGCATACGGCGTGAAGATCGCCAAGGGCGACGCGTACAAGCGCGCGGCTCGCAAGCGGCGCCACATCCGCGTCCGCAAGCACATCTCCGGTTCGCCGGAGCGTCCGCGCCTGGTCGTGACGCGCTCCAACCGCCACATGGTGGCCCAGATCATCGACGACATCGCGGGCCACACGCTCGCGTCGGCGTCGACCCTGGACGCCTCCATCCGTGGTGGCGAGGGCGACAAGAGCAGCCAGGCCAAGCAGGTCGGCGCCCTGGTCGCCGAGCGTGCCAAGGCCGCAGGCGTCGAGGCCGTCGTGTTTGACCGCGGTGGTAACCAGTACGCCGGGCGGATTGCCGCTCTGGCTGACGCCGCCCGTGAAGCCGGGCTGAAGTTCTAGCCCCGGTTCCTACGCACAGCGGACGTAACAGAGAGAGGTAAATCCAATGGCTGGACCCCAGCGCCGCGGAAGCGGTGCCGGTGGCGGCGAGCGGCGGGACCGGAAGGGCCGTGACGGCGGCGCTGCCGCCGCCGAGAAGACCGCGTACGTCGAGCGCGTCGTCGCGATCAACCGAGTCGCCAAGGTTGTGAAGGGTGGTCGTCGCTTCAGCTTCACCGCGCTGGTCGTGGTGGGCGATGGTGACGGCACCGTCGGTGTCGGTTACGGCAAGGCCAAGGAAGTTCCCGCGGCCATCGCCAAGGGCGTGGAAGAGGCCAAGAAGAACTTCTTCAAGGTCCCCCGCATCCAGGGCACCATCCCTCACCCGATCCAGGGTGAGAAGGCTGCGGGCGTCGTCCTGCTCAAGCCGGCTTCCCCCGGTACCGGTGTTATCGCCGGTGGCCCGGTGCGCGCCGTTCTCGAGTGCGCCGGCGTTCACGACATCCTGTCGAAGTCGCTCGGGTCCTCGAACCCGATCAACATCGTGCACGCGACCGTGGCGGCCCTCCAGGGCCTGCAGCGTCCCGAGGAGATCGCGGCCCGCCGCGGTCTGCCCCTCGAGGACGTCGCCCCCGCGGCTCTGCTTCGTGCGCGTGCGGGAGCGGGTGCGTAATGGCTCGCCTCAAGATCACGCAGACGAAGTCGTACATCGGCAGCAAGCAGAACCACCGCGACACCCTGCGTTCGCTCGGGCTCAAGCGCCTGAACGACTCGGTTGTCAAGGAGGACCGCCCCGAGTTCCGCGGCATGGTGCACACCGTCCGCCACCTCGTGACGGTTGAGGAGGTCGACTGACATGGCGGAGAACAAGCCGCTGAAGGCGCATGACCTCCGGCCTGCCCCGGGTGCCAAGACCGCCAAGACCCGTGTGGGTCGTGGTGAGGCGTCCAAGGGTAAGACCGCTGGTCGTGGTACCAAGGGCACCAAGGCCCGCTACCAGGTTCCGGAGCGCTTCGAGGGTGGGCAGATGCCCCTCCACATGCGTCTCCCGAAGCTCAAGGGCTTCAAGAACCCGTTCCGCACGGAGTACCAGGTCGTGAACCTGGACAAGCTCGCGACGCTCTACCCCGAGGGTGGAGAGGTCACGGTGGCCGACCTGGTCGCCAAGGGTGCCGTGCGCAACAACCACCTCGTCAAGGTCCTCGGACAGGGCGAGATCTCCGTGGCGCTGCAGGTTTCGGTTGACGCCGTCTCCGGCTCCGCCAAGGAGAAGATCACCGCCGCCGGCGGTACCGTCACCGAACTGGTCTGAGACAACTCGGACAAGTAGGTGTACTGAACATCCGACCGGGGATGCCTCTCAAATGGGGCATCCCCGGTTGGTCGTTCCTAGGGGGGCATGTACGCCGGTAAGGTGGCGTCCGTTGCTGTGGTAACCCCTGGGCGCACGCGTCCGGGGCTCCTTGGCTTTTAACGTATCCGTCGATCCTCAAGACCGTCACCTCTACGCTCTGCGCGGGGGTCGCAGGAGGCACCGTGCTCACCGGCTTCGCCCGGGCGTTCAAGACGCCCGACCTGCGCAAGAAGCTGTTCTTCACTCTCGGCATCATCGTGCTCTACCGGCTCGGGGCCCACATCCCGGTACCGGGCGTGAGCTACGAGAACGTCCAGACCTGTGTTGATCAGGCCAGCAAGGGCAACAACAGCCTCTTCGGCCTGGTGAACATGTTCAGCGGTGGTGCGCTGCTGCAGATCACGATCTTCGCGCTCGGCATCATGCCGTACATCACGGCCAGCATCATTCTCCAGCTGCTGACCGTGGTCATCCCCCGACTCGAGGCGCTCAAGAAGGAGGGGCAGTCCGGCCAGGCCAAGATCACGCAGTACACGCGTTATCTGACGGTCGCGCTCGCCATCCTCCAGGGCACCGGCCTGGTGGCCACCGCACGCAGCGGTGCGCTGTTCAGCGGCTGCCCGGTCGCCGACCAGATCGTCCCGAACCAGTCGATGTTCACGACCGTCGTGATGGTCATCACGATGACCGCCGGCACCGCCGCCGTCATGTGGCTCGGTGAGCTCATCACCGACCGCGGCATCGGCAACGGCATGTCGATCCTGATGTTCATCTCGATCGCCGCCAGCTTCCCGTCCGCCCTCTGGGCGATCAAGACCAGCGGCAAGCTCGCGGACGGCTGGATCGAGTTCGGCACCGTCATCCTGGTCGGCTTCGTGATGGTGGCCCTCGTCGTCTTCGTCGAGCAGGCCCAGCGCCGGATCCCGGTCCAGTACGCGAAGCGCATGATCGGACGTCGCTCGTACGGTGGTACGTCCACCTACATCCCGCTGAAGGTGAATCAGGCGGGCGTGATCCCCGTCATCTTCGCTTCTTCGCTGCTCTACATCCCGGCCCTGATCGTCCAGTTCTCCAACTCGAAGGCCGACTGGGCGATCTGGATCCAGGACAACCTGACCAAGGGCACCCACCCGTACTACATGACCGCCTACTTCCTGTTGATCGTCTTCTTCGCCTTCTTCTACGTGGCGATCTCGTTCAACCCCGAGGAAGTGGCCGACAACATGAAGAAGTATGGTGGCTTCATCCCGGGTATCCGGGCTGGTCGACCTACTGCCGAGTACCTGAGCTACGTGCTCAACAGGATCACTTGGCCGGGCTCGCTGTACCTGGGTCTGATCGCTCTGGTGCCGACGATGGCGTTGGCAGGCTTCGGTGGCGCTAACCAGAACTTCCCGTTCGGCGGGACGAGCATCCTCATCATCGTGGGTGTGGGTCTGGAGACCGTGAAGCAGATCGAGAGTCAGCTCCAGCAGCGCAATTACGAAGGGTTCCTCCGCTGATGCGAATCGTCCTCGTCGGCCCGCCGGGTGCCGGCAAGGGAACGCAGGCCGCGTACCTTGCCAAGAACCTGTCGATTCCGCACATCTCCACGGGCGACCTCTTCCGCGCCAACATCAGCCAGGGCACCGACCTTGGCAAGCAGGCCCGCGCCTACATGGACGCGGGGCAGCTGGTGCCGGACGAGGTGACGATCGGGATGGCCAAGGACCGCATGTCCCAGCCGGACGCGGTCAACGGCTTCCTGCTCGACGGCTTCCCGCGCAACGTGGGCCAGGCCGAAGCCCTGGACGTGATGCTCAAGGACGAGGGCGTGAAGCTGGACGCCGTGCTCGACCTGGAGGTCCCCGAGGACGAGGTCGTGAAGCGGATCGCGGGTCGCCGCATCTGCCGCAACGACAGCGCGCACGTCTTCCACGCCACGTACAACCCGCCGAGGACCGAGGGCGTCTGCGACACCTGCGGCGGCGAGCTGTACCAGCGCGAGGACGACAGCGAGGAGACGGTGCGTACCCGGCTGGAGGTCTACCACACGCAGACCGAGCCGATCATCGACTACTACCGGGCACAGGACCTGGTGGTCACCATCTCCGCGCTCGGCAAGGTCACCGACGTGACCGACCGGGCCATGGACGCGCTGAAGAAGTCCGCGGAGGACTGAGCGCCGCCCCCGTCGTCAGCGCAGTACTCGCAGTACAAGCCGGCCGCGGCGTCCTCGGACGCCGCGGCCGACTGCTTGCCGCCGCGTATCGTGGAAGACCCGCCCCCGTCACCGTCCCTACCGGAAAGGCGCCGCAGCATGGTGCAGATCAAGACCCCCGAGCAGATCGCGAAGATGCGCGAGGCGGGGCTGGTGGTCGCTGCCATCCACGCGGCCACCCGTGAGGCGGCGGTGCCCGGCGCCACCACCCGGGACCTGGACCAGGTCGCCCGCAAGGTGATCGCCGACCACGGCGCGAAGTCGAACTTCCTCGGGTACGGCGGGTTCCCCGCGACCATCTGCACCTCGGTCAACGAGGTCGTCGTCCACGGCATCCCGGACGAGAAGACGGTCCTCAAGGACGGCGACATCATCTCCATCGACGCCGGCGCGATCGTCGACGGCTGGCACGGCGACGCCGCGTACACCGCCTTCGTCGGTACGGGGCACGCTCCGGAGCTGATCGAGCTGTCCCGGGTGACCGAGGAGTCGATGTGGGCCGGCATCGCCGCGATGAAGGTGAACAACCGCCTCGTCGACATCTCCAAGGCCATCGAGTCCTACATCCGCCGCCAGCCCCGCCCCGCCACCGGCAAGTACGGGATCATCGAGGACTACGGCGGGCACGGCATCGGCACCGAGATGCACATGGACCCGCACCTGCTGAACTACGTCTCCCGCAAGCGCGGCAAGGGCGTCAAGCTGGTGCCGGGCCTCTGCCTGGCCATCGAGCCGATGGTCTCCCTCGGCACCCCGCACACCGAGGTGCTGGAGGACGAGTGGACCGTCATCACCACCGACGGCACCTGGTCCTCGCACTGGGAGCACTCCATCGCCCTCACGGAGCAGGGCCCGCTGGTCCTCACCGCCCCGGACTGCGGCCGCGAGAAGCTGGCGCAGTACGGGGTGGAGGCGGCGCCGGACCCGCTGGGCTGATCCGTTGCTTCCGGGAGGTCTAAGGATCTCCTGGGATGGGCAAACTTGACGGATTCGCCTTTGGGAGTCCGCTGACGTAGACTGACTCGTCGGCTCTCGTGCATCCGTGTGTCCGCACGCGGCGGACGAGAGACGATCAAGGTAGCCGATTCGAAAGGCGAAGCGTGGCCAAGAAGCAAGGTGCCATCGAAATTGAGGGCACCGTGATCGAGTCCCTCCCGAACGCCATGTTCAAGGTGGAACTCCAGAACGGTCACAAGGTCCTCGCGCACATCAGCGGCAAGATGCGTATGCACTACATCCGCATCCTCCCGGATGACCGGGTCGTCGTGGAGCTCTCCCCGTACGACCTGACGCGTGGCCGGATCGTCTACCGCTACAAGTAGATCTTGCCGCCGCCCGCCTCGGCGCGGTGTTGGCACTGACCCGGAGAACCTGACATCCCATGAAGGTCAAGCCGAGCGTCAAGAAGATCTGCGACAAGTGCAAGGTGATCCGCCGTCACGGCCGGGTCATGGTCATCTGCGACAACCTGCGCCACAAGCAGCGCCAGGGCTGACGCACGACCCCCTGCATCTCGCAGTTCTTCGCGCGACGCACGTAATACGTACATACGCAGAGCCCGTCCAAGCCACGGCTGACGACACCTCCGGCGGGGGCCGGGGACCCGGACGTACCACCTCTCCCAGCGAGGGGTCGGCGGTCGGGAGTGGTTCTGCGGAAGACCCCCGACTTAACAACTGGAGCCATTGAATGGCACGCGTTTCAGGTGTTGACATCCCGCGCGAAAAGCGCGTGGAGGTTGCCCTCACCTACGTCTTCGGTATCGGGCGCACCCGGTCCAAGGAGATCCTCGCCACCACCGGCGTGAACCCGAACACCCGCGTTCGCGACCTGGCCGAAGAGGACCTGGTCAAGATCCGCGAGTACGTGGACGCCAACCTCCGCACCGAGGGTGACCTCCGCCGCGAGATCCAGGCCGACATCCGCCGCAAGGTCGAGATCGGCTGCTACCAGGGTCTCCGTCACCGCCGCGGTCTGCCGGTCCACGGCCAGCGCACCAGCACCAACGCCCGTACCCGCAAGGGTCCGCGTCGCGCGATCGCCGGCAAGAAGAAGCCGGGCAAGAAGTAGTCCTCAGCGGACGCACTGCGAGCGACCGGAATCCCGGGCGTCAGCAGCAACCAGCGGTCTTCGCTGTAGGACCGATCACCTCCCCTCTCCATCTGGAGTCAAGACATGCCCCCCAAGGGTCGTCAGGGCGCAGCCAAGAAGGTGCGTCGCAAGGAAAAGAAGAACGTCGCTCACGGCCACGCGCACATCAAGAGCACGTTCAACAACACGATCGTCTCGATCACGGACCCCTCGGGCAACGTGATCTCCTGGGCCTCCGCCGGCCACGTCGGCTTCAAGGGCTCGCGCAAGTCCACCCCCTTCGCCGCGCAGATGGCCGCCGAGTCGGCCGCCCGCCGCGCGCAGGAGCACGGCATGCGCAAGGTCGACGTCTTCGTGAAGGGTCCGGGCTCCGGCCGCGAGACCGCGATCCGCTCCCTCCAGGCCACGGGCCTCGAGGTCGGTTCGATCCAGGACGTCACCCCGACGCCGCACAACGGCTGCCGTCCGCCGAAGCGTCGCCGCGTCTGATCCGTCACGGCCGGTGACGGCCGTGCGGCAGTAGCGTGGGTACGGGCGGTATGCCCCCTGCGGGGGTGTACCGCCCGTATCCTTGTTTCATCTGTCGGGCGTCAAATAGTGGGCGCCCACGACTGAAGGATTCACATCATGCTGATCGCTCAGCGTCCGTCGCTGACCGAAGAGGTCGTCGACGAATTCCGCTCGCGGTTCGTCATCGAGCCGCTGGAGCCCGGCTTCGGCTACACGCTCGGCAACTCCCTGCGCCGCACGCTCCTCTCCTCGATCCCGGGTGCCGCTGTCACCAGCATCCGCATCGACGGTGTCCTGCACGAGTTCACCACCGTGCCGGGCGTCAAGGAGGACGTGACCGACCTCATCCTCAACATCAAGCAGCTGGTCGTCTCCTCGGAGCACGACGAGCCGGTCGTGATGTACCTGCGCAAGCAGGGCCCCGGCCTGGTCACCGCCGCGGACATCGCCCCGCCGGCCGGTGTCGAGGTGCACAACCCGGACCTGGTCCTGGCCACGCTCAACGGCAAGGGCAAGCTGGAGATGGAGCTGACCGTCGAGCGCGGTCGCGGCTACGTCTCCGCCGTCCAGAACAAGCAGGCGGGCCAGGAGATCGGCCGCATCCCGGTCGACTCCATCTACTCGCCGGTGCTCAAGGTCACGTACAAGGTCGAGGCGACCCGTGTCGAGCAGCGCACCGACTTCGACAAGCTGATCGTCGACGTCGAGACCAAGCAGGCCATGCGTCCGCGTGACGCGATGGCGTCGGCCGGTAAGACCCTGGTCGAGCTGTTCGGTCTGGCGCGCGAGCTCAACATCGACGCCGAGGGCATCGACATGGGCCCGTCGCCGACGGACGCCGCGCTCGCGGCGGACCTGGCGCTGCCGATCGAGGAGCTGGAGCTCACGGTCCGCTCGTACAACTGCCTCAAGCGCGAGGGCATCCACTCGGTGGGCGAGCTGGTGGCCCGCTCCGAGGCGGACCTGCTCGACATCCGCAACTTCGGTGCGAAGTCGATCGACGAGGTCAAGGCGAAGCTGGCCGGTATGGGCCTGGCGCTGAAGGACTCGCCTCCCGGCTTCGACCCGACCGCCGCGGCGGACGCCTTCGGCGCGGACGACGACGCGGACGCCGGTTTCGTGGAGACCGAGCAGTACTGAGTCGCCTCCCGGCTGGGGTGCGTCTGTTCCAGGGGCGCCCCGGTCCGGGCGAGGGCTTCTGTCCTCAATCGCCGGACGGGCTTGATTTCGGGCTGGTGCCTGATGTCCAGTGCGGACGGGCTTGATTTCGGGCTGGTGCCTGATGTCCAGTGCGGACGGGCTTGATTTCGGGCTGGTGCCTGATGTTCAGTGCGGACGGGCTTGATTT
>NZ_JBEYCF010000001.1:151459-301067 GCF_040632605.1 Streptomyces sp. NPDC019224
TTTCGGGCTGGTGCCCGATGTTCAGTGCCGGCGCGCTTGATTTTCGGGCTGATGACCGGATTTCGGGTGCGGACGCCGACTCGGAGTGGGTCGGTGCGGCGACAGCACACACTTCCGCGTGACGACCGTCGCGCGGGAACTGACACCGGTACCTGATACGGCCGGTGCAGCACACAAGGAGAAAACCCATGCCGAAGCCCGCCAAGGGTGCCCGTCTGGGCGGCAGCGCCGCGCACGAGAAGCTTCTTCTCAACAACCTCGCGAAGTCGCTGTTCGAGCACGGCCGCATCACCACGACCGAGGCCAAGGCCCGCCGCCTGCGTCCGGTCGCGGAGCGTTTCATCACCAAGGCGAAGAAGGGCGACATCCACAACCGTCGCCTGGTGCTGCAGTCGATCACGGACAAGGGCATCGTTCACACGCTCTTCACCGAGATCGCCCCGCGGTACGAGAACCGCCCCGGTGGTTACACCCGCATCACCAAGATCGGCAACCGTCGTGGCGACAACGCCCCGATGGCCGTCATCGAGCTGGTCGAGGCGCTGACCGTCGCCCAGCAGGCCACCGGTGAGGCCGAGGCCGCCACCAAGCGTGCGGTCAAGGAAGACGCGGCCAAGAAGGACGAGACCCCGGTCGAGTCCGTCGAGGACGCGCAGGACGCCTGAGCGTTCCGGAACCACTGAACGGGTCCGCATCACCCTCCGGGGCGGTGCGGGCCCGTTCGGCTGTGCGGGATCTTGAGAGGATGCGCTGGTGAGTGACGAGGTGGAGCCCGGCTTCGTACGGGTGCGGCTGGACCTGGCCTATGACGGCAAGGACTTCTCGGGCTGGGCGAAGCAGACCGCCCGGCGGACGGTCCAGGGCGAGATCGAGGATGCGCTGCGGACCGTGACCCGCTCCTCGCGCACGTACGACCTGACGGTGGCCGGCCGCACCGACGCCGGGGTGCACGCCCGGGGGCAGGTCGCCCATGTGGACCTGCCGGACGAGGTGTGGGCCGAGCACGCCGAGAAGCTGCTGCGGCGGCTGGCCGGGCGGATGGCCCCCGATGTGCGGGTCTGGCGGATCGCGGAGGCGCCCGCCGGGTTCAACGCCCGGTTCTCGGCCCTGTGGCGCCGGTACGCGTACCGCGTCGCCGACCGCCCCGGCGGCGTCGACCCCCTGGTGCGGGGCCACGTGCTCTGGCACGACCGCCCGCTGGACGTGGCCGCGATGAACGCCGCCGCCGCCCGGATGACCGGGGAACACGACTTCGCGGCGTACTGCAAGAAGCGCGAGGGCGCCACGACCATCCGGACGCTCCAGAAGCTGCACTGGGTGCGGGACGGGGCGACCGGGATCATCACCGGGACCGTGCAGGCGGACGCCTTCTGCCACAACATGGTGCGGGCCCTGGTGGGGGCGATGCTGTTCGTCGGCGACGGGCGGCGCCCCGACCCGTGGCCGGCCGAGGTGCTGGCCGCCGGGGTGCGCGACCCCGGGGTGCACGTGGTGCGCCCGCACGGGCTGACCCTGGAGGAGGTCGCGTACCCGGCGGACGAGCTGCTGGCGGCCCGTGCCGTGGAGGCCCGCAACGTGCGGAGCCTGCCGGGGGCCGGCTGCTGCTGAGCGGCGGGGTCAGGTCGTGGTGAGGTTCGCGGCGGCCGAGGCCTGGACCTCGCCGCGGTGGCGGATCCGGCGGAACGTGTAGTCCGTCAGGTCGTCGCCGGTGGTGTACACGTTCTTGTCGCCCTCGGTGACGTTCCTGCCGTCGGTGAAGCCGCCGACCGTGAAGTACGCGTACCGGCCGTAGGAGTTCGCGGTGCGGCGGCAGATCACGCCGTCGCGGCAGAAGACGGGGACGCCGGACCCGTTCAGCGAGGCCAGCCCGCCGCGCGCCTGCCGGGCGGTCCGCTTCGCCTGGGCCTCCGTCTCGAAGACCGCGATGCCGACGGTGACCGCCACGCCGTCCCGGCTGTACGTGGCCCGGATGACCTGGTCGCAGCCGTTGGCCGTGAGGATCGGGCCCAGCGCGCCCTGGGTGGTCGTGGCGCAGCCGGTGGTGCGGTGGGTCGCACCCCTGGCGTACGTGTGGCCGCCGGAGGTCAGCTTCTCGCCGGGGAAGAACGACTCGACGCCGATAGGCAGCCGGTCCCTCTTCACGTCGGCTATGTAGTCCCTGGGGTCCGGCGGGGGCGGGGGCGCCACCGAGGAGAAGGACGGCTCGGGCGCGGGGGTCTCGCCGGGCAGTTCGTCCGCCGTCGGCAGCTCGCTCGCGTGCTTCCCCGCGGTGGTGTCCGAGCCGTCGCCGTCGGCCGAGACGACCACCGTCGCGACGATCGCGGCGACCGCCGCGGTGGCGAGCGCGCCGCCGCCGATCAGCAGCCACTTCCTGCGCCTGGCGCGGGCCGCGGACGCCTCGGCCAGCGCCTCCCAGTCGGGAGTGCCGCTGTTCCCCGGTCCCGTCGGTCCCGCAGGCCCCCAGGGCGAGGGCCCCCCATCCCCAAAGCTCATGCCGCGCATCCTAGTGCCGCGGCAGCCGGGGTCCGCCCCGTCGCGACGCCATGCACGCACTCTCGCCGCACCGGCCGAAAACCCGAGTACGTCCAGTACGAGGGCTTCCGGCCGGCACGCCGGGAGCACACCTGACGCCGCTCCTTCCGGACAAACCCCGGCTGCCGCGGCACTAGAGCGACAGCCGGCGGGACAGGTCCGAGCGGAACGCGCCGTTCGGGTCCAGCTCGGCCCGCAGCGCCCGGAAGCCGGGTAGCCGCGGGTACATCGCGGCGAGCGCGTCGGGGCGCAGCCGGGAGTCCTCCGTCAGGGACACCCGGCCGCCCGCCGCCGCCACCTCCTCGTCCAGGGAGTCGAGGAAGCGGGCGAGCCCCGGCAGGCCGGCCGGAAGATCGAGGGCGAGGTTCCAGCCGGGCGCGGGGAAGGACAGCCAGCCGGGGCCGGCCTCGCCGCACCGCCTGAGCACCGCCCGGAACGAGGGGCAGCGGCTGCGGGCGATCCGCCCGACGATCCGGCGCAGCGTCTCCTCCTGCCCGTCCCCGACCAGGAACGCGTAGTGGACGCGGCCGCCCGTGGCGGAGACGCGGTTGCTGTGGGGCGTGGCGTCCAGGGCACGGAAGAAGGCCGCGAGCGACTGGAGTTCGCCGGTGCGGGACCGGGGCGCGGAGCGGTAGCCGATCTCGTTGAGCGCGGTGGCGGACAGCCGCCCGAACAGGCCGGAGAGGCCGGAGAGGAGCGGGAGGGCGAGGGGGCCCCGCGCCGGGCGGAGTGCGAGCGCGGTGTGCCGGGCGTGCGCCGGGAGCGCGTGCACCGGGACGTGGTCCGCCCGGACCAGGACGCCGCGCCCGGTGGCCCGGCCCCGGGCGGTCAGGTCGATCCGGGCGTACTCGTAGGGGCGGTGGCCGCCGCGCGTCATCCGGGCGAGCAGGTCGTCGAGCCCGGCCGCCCGCCCGGTGTCGACCGCCATCAGGGAGGTGGTGACCGGGCGGAACCGGAGCGTGGCCGAGAGGATCACCCCGGTCAGGCCCAGGCCGCCGGCGGTCGCGTCGAAGAGCGGGGTGCCCGGGTGGACCGTACGCACCTCGCCGTCGGCGGTGAGCAGCGTGAACTCCGTGACGTGGCGGGAGAAGGAGCCGGCCGCGCGGTGGTTGTCGCCGTGGGCGTCGCAGCCGATCGCGCCGCCCACCGTGACATAACGCCCGCCGGGCACCACCGGCAGGAACCAGCCGAGCGGAAGCATCACCTCGCGCAGCCGGTGCAGGGTCGTGCCCGCCTCGCACACCACCAGGCCGGCCGCCGCGTCGATCGCCCGGACGCGGTCCAGGGCCGTCATGTCCAGGACCGAGCCCCCGGCGTTCTGCGCCGCGTCGCCGTGCGCCCGGCCCTGGCCCCGGGCGATCGAGCCGCGCGGCCCGCAGCCCAGTACGGCCGCCGCGGCCTCCTCGTGACTACGGGGGCGGAATCGCAGCGCGGCCGTCGGGGAGGTGCGGCCCCAGCCGGTCAGGGACACGGTGTCGACAGACATGAGGGTGACCGTATCGCCCGGGATAACACCTTTGAGGGATTTGTTACAGCACTCACCGAAATGGGTGATTGAAGGCCCGTCATCTCCTCCATCCCGCCCCGGACTTCGGTTTTCGCGGGCCGGAAGGGTAGTCGTGACGCATGGACTGGCTGAAAAAACTCCCCGTCATCGGGCCACTCGTCTCCCGGCTGATGGAGACGCACGCCTGGCGCAGTTACGAGACGCTGGTGCGGGTCCACTGGGCCCGGCTCGCCGCGGCGATCACGTTCATCAGCTTCCTCGCCCTCTTCCCGCTGATCGCGGTTGGCGCGGCGATCGGCGCGGCGCTGCTCACCGACAAGCAGCTGGACGAGATCAAGGACAAGCTCGCCGAGCAGGTGCCCGGCATCTCTGACCAGCTCGGCATCGACGGTCTGGTCGCCCACGCGGGGACGGTCGGTCTGGTGGCCGGTGCCCTGCTGCTCTTCACCGGTGTCGGCTGGATCGGCTCGATGCGGGACTGCCTGCGCGCGGTCTGGGAGATGGACGACCTGGAGGAGGGCAACCCGGTCGTCCGCAAGATCAAGGACGCCGGGGTGCTGTTCGGCTTCGGTGGCGCGGCCCTGGTGACCCTGGCCGTCTCCTCGGTCGGCTCGGTGGCCGTCGGCTGGGTCGCCGATCTGCTCCACATCCCCGAGAACGGCGCGGGCGGGGTGCTGCTGCGGATCGCGGCCCTGCTGGTGGGCGTGGCCGCCGGCTTCCTGCTGCTGCTCTACCTGCTGACCCTGCTGCCCGGCGTCGAACCGCCGCGCCGCCGGCTGGTGGTGGCCGCGCTGCTCGGCGCGGTCGGGTTCGAACTGCTCAAGCTGCTGCTCGGCAGCTATATGAGGGGCGTCGCGTCCAAGAGCATGTACGGCGCCTTCGGTGTGCCGATCGCCCTGCTGCTGTGGATCAACTTCACGGCGAAGCTGCTGCTGTTCTGCGCCGCCTGGACGGCGACACCGAGCAAGGAGGACGATCCGGCGGTGGACGCGGAGGAGGGCCCCGCGCCCGCCGCCCGGCGCGTCACGGGCGGGGACGGCGACGCATCAGGTCCGGCAGCGGCCAGCGCCGGTTGACCAGGAACACCCCGCCGGCCAGCAGGACCAGCACGCCGCCGACGATGCCCAGCGCGATCCCGACGCCGCTGGATCCGTCGGTGGCGGCCACCGCCCGCACGGCCCGCTCGGGCCCGTGCCCGCCCTTGTCCGCGGCCGGCGTGTCCGCCTCGGCGCCCTTGCCCGTGCCGGCGGTGTCCGAGCCGTCGCCGACGACCGCGGACTTCGGCGGGACGAGTTCGCCCACCGGGGTCACCTTGCCGTTCGCGGCGAACCCCCAGTCCAGGAGCCGGGCCGCCTCCTTGTAGACCGCGTGGGTCTCGTCGGACGCCGGGTTCATGACGGTGACGAGGAGGACCTTGCCGTCGCGCTCGGCGACTCCGGTGAAGGTGTTGCCGGCGTGCGTCGTGTAACCGTTCTTGACGCCCGCGATGCCCTTGTACGCGGTGACGCCGTCGGCCCCGGTGAGCAGCCGGTTGGTGTTCTGGATGCCGAAGGTCTCGCGCTTCTCCCCCTTCTTCTTCTCGCCGGGGAACTGGGCGGTGGCGGTCGAGCAGTACTCCCGGAAGTCCGCGTTCTGCAGTCCGTCGCGGGCGAAGAGCGAGAGGTCGTACGCGCTGGAGACCTGCTCGGGCGCGTCGTACCCGTCGGGCGACACCACGTTCGTGTCCAGCGCCTGGAGCTCCTCCGCGCGCGCCTGCATGGCCCGGACGGTCTTCGGCACGCCGCCGTACATCGAGGCCAGTACGTGCACCGCGTCGTTCCCCGAACGCAGGAAGACCCCGAGCCACAGGTCGTGCACCGTGTAGCTGTGGTCCTCCTTGATCCCCACCAGGCTGCTGCCCTCACCCATGCCGGCGAGGTCCTCGTCCTTCACCGTGTACTCCCGCGTCTTCGGCAGGAGCGCCCGGTCCTCCAGCAGGGTGTCCGCGAAGAGCATCTTCAGCGTGGACGCCGGGGGCAGCCGCCAGTGCGCGTTGTGCGCGGCGAGCACCTTGCCGCTCTCCGCGTCCGAGACCATCCACGAACGGCCCGTCAGGTCCTTGGGCAGGACCGGGGCGCCGGCCAGGAGATTGACCTGGGTGCCGGAGCGCCCCAGCTGCGCGCCCCCGATCTGCGACATGTTCGACGGAGGCTTGGGGGCGTCGTCGTCCCCGCCGGCCGCGGAGGCGGGCGTGACGACAAAAGCGGACAGCAGAGCGGCAGAGGTGACCGCCAACGCGGCCTTCTTGAGAGCTGGCACGGTCGAAAACGTACATGCAGTTGATGTGAATATCGGCACTGGTGTCATGACCCGCCGGGCGCGACGCCGGGACGGACCACCCCGGCCGAGCCGTCCCGGACGCGGCGGCGATACTGATTCCATGAAGCTCAGCCGCCCGGTCTCCTGGTTCCTGCTCGCCTTCGGAGTGTGGTCGTGGGTCATCTGGGTCACCTTCGCCAAGAATTTGTGGAAGGACGGCAGCGGCCTCGCCTTCGACGACGCCGGTGACCCGACCGCCTACTTCTGGGTGCATCTGCTGCTCGCCATCACGTCCTTTCTCCTGGGGACGGCCGTGGGCTGGATCGGGTTCCGGGGCGTCAGGGCCCTGCGCAGCGCGAAGGCTTGAAAACGCCGGTCCCATCGGGGCCTGAATCGGTCGATAACCGGACGAACAGGGCGGGGGAGTGGGCGTGCGGTTCATGGGGTTCGCTCTGGCGGCGGTCGCGGTGCTCGCGCTGCTCGTGGCCGTGCACCGTTATGTGTGGCGCCGGCTCGTCGGCGACACGACGGCACCCGGCAGCCCGTGGCGCAGGGCCGGCACGGTCGCCGCGTACGCGCTGCCGCTGCTCAGCCTCGGCGCCCTGGTCTCCGGCCGTACGGGGGTGCCCTTCCGGTTCCAGCAGGTGCTGGCCTGGCCGGGGTTCCTCTGGCTGGCCGCGCTGCTCTACCTGACGCTCGCGCTGCTGGTGGGCGAGGCCGTACGGCCCCCGCTCCGCCGGTGGCTCGCGCGCCGGGCGGCCGCCGCGCCGGAGCCCGCACGGGAACCGGCGCCCGTATCCGCACCCGCCTCCGCGGCCGTGGCGGAGTCCGCGCCCCGGCCCGCGCCGGAGTCCGCCCCCGCGCCCGGCGCCCCCTCGCGGCGGCTCTTCGTGGCGCGGACCGTCGGCGGCGCCGCGGCCGCCGCCGGGCTCGGGATCACCGGCTACGGCACGTACGGCGTGCTGCGGGGGCCCCGGGTGAAGCGGGTCGCCGTGCCGCTCGCCCGGCTTCCCCGGTCCGCGCACGGGTTCCGGATCGCCGTCGTCAGCGACATCCACCTGGGCCCGGTCCTGGGCCGGTCCCACACCCGGAGGATCGTGGACGCGGTCAACCGGACCCAGCCCGATCTCATCGCGGTCGTCGGTGATCTGGTCGACGGATCGGTCGCCGATCTCGGCCCGGCCGCCGAACCGCTCGCCCGTCTCCGGGCCCGGCACGGCGCGTTCTTCGTCACCGGCAATCACGAGTACTACTCCGGCGCGGAGCAATGGGTCGACCGGGTAAGGGAATTGGGTCTGCATCCGCTGGAGAACGCCCGGGTGGAGACCGGTGGTTTCGATCTGGCGGGTGTCAATGACATCGCCGGCGAGAGCGAAGGACAGGGCCCCGATTTCGCCCGGGCCCTCGGGGACCGCGATCCCGGCCGCGCGGTCGTGCTCATGGCCCACCAGCCGGTGGTCATCGACGAGGCCGTCGAATACGGCGTGGACCTCCAGCTTTCCGGCCACACCCACGGCGGCCAGCTCTGGCCGGGCAACTACGTCGCGGAGCTGTCCAATCCCACGGTCGCCGGGCTCGAACGCCATGGCGACACCCAGCTGTACGTCACGCGGGGCGCCGGTGCCTGGGGCCCGCCCGTCCGGGTCGGCGCACCCTCCGACATCACCGTCGTCGAACTCGCCTCCCGGCAGGCGTAAGCGCCGTCGAGAGTGCCCGGAATGGCTGATCGGGTGACCGGTCGTGAACCCTCTGTATTCGCCGTAACAGCCGAAGGTTTCGGCTGGCGAACAATTGACTGTGAGCCTCTGATCTCCTCTTCCAGATGTGAAAATCGTGTGGTTGGGTGAGCGCGAACATGCGGTGATCTGCGTATCTGAGCGCGACACCGAGGTGGGGCAGTTAAGGGAGAGCACGTCAATGCGGTCGATCCGGCTACGGATTCTCGCGATTCTCGCGGTTTTGGTCATCGCAGGCGTCGTCGCCTGGCAACTGCTTCCCGCGGACGAGGGGGACTCCGATCCGGTCGTCGTCGGGACGACCGACGCGGTGACCTCGCTCGACCCGGCGGGCGCCTACGACGCCGGTTCCTGGGCGATGTACAGCAACGTCTACCAGTCCCTGATGACGTTCAGGGCCGGGGCGATCGTGCCCGAGCCGGACGCCGCCGAGAACTGCGGCTTCATCGGCGGGAAGCTGCAGACGTACCAGTGCGAGCTCCGTGACGACCTGACGTTCTCCGACGGCAAGAAGATCACCGCCGAGGACGTCAAGTACTCGTTCGACCGCATGATGGAGATCAAGACGGACGCCGGTCCCTCGGTCCTCTTCCCCAGCCTGAAGAACGTGGTCGTCGAGGGCCGGATGATCACCTTCAACCTCTCCGCGCGTGACGCGACCTTCCCGCAGAAGCTCGCCACGGGCGCCGGCTCGATCGTCGAGAAGGACGCCTACTCCGAGCACAAGCTGCGCAACGACAACAAGGTGATGGGCTCGGGGCCGTACGTCCTGAAGTCCTACGAGCCCGGCGTCAAGGCCGAACTCGTGCCGAACTCGCGGTACAAGGGCGCGCTCACCAAGACCGGCGGTCCGGTCACCGTGCGCTACTACAAGCAGTCGGAGGACCTCCTCGCGGCCTGGAACTCCGGCCGGGTCGACGTGACGCACCGTCAGCTGCCGCCGTCCACCCTCGCGGCCCTGAACCCGGGCGACGCCGACAAGCGTGTCACCGAGGCCGACAGCGCCGAGATCCGCAACCTCGTCTTCAACGTCCGCAAGGACTCCCCGCTCGCCGACCGCAGGGTCCGGCAGGCCATCGCGGCGGTCATCGACCGCGGCCCGCTGGTGAGCGACGTCTTCAAGGGCACCGTCGAGCCGCTCTACTCGCTGATCCCGCAGGGCTACGTCGGCCACAGCACCCCGTTCTTCGACGCCTACCCGTCGCCGGACACCGAGCGGGCCGAGGCGCTCATGCGGGAGGCCGGTGTCCAGACGCCGCTGTCCGTCACCTTCGCCCACCGCGAGGGCGACGACTACGTCAAGGAGACGAAGGAGATCAAGCGCCAGCTGGAGGCGACCGGGCTGTTCAAGGTCACGGCCAAGGCCGTCGAGTGGACGCAGTTCCAGAAGGGCTACGCGTCCGGCGAGTACGACATGTACACCGTCGGCTGGCTCCCGGACTACCCGGACCCCGACACCTTCAGCCAGCCGCTCGTCGGCCGCGACAACACCCTCCACAACGGCTACACCAGCAAGAAGATGGACCAGCTGATCAGCTCCACCCTGGAGTACAGCGACCGCAGCCGGGCCTCGGCCGACTTCAAGGAGCTCCAGAAGCTGGTCGGCGAGGACGTGCCGCTGGTGCCGCTGTGGCAGAAGAAGGACTACGTCGTCGCCAAGGCGGACGTCTCCGGCTCGCAGTACCTCACCGACGGCACCGGCGTGTGGCGCCTGTGGGAGCTCGGCTGGATCTGATCCGTCCGGCGCGTGGGCGGCAGGACCGGAGAGGCCTCAGGACCTCTCCGGTCCCGCCGCCCGCGCCGTCGCGCCCGGCAGGAACTCCTCCAGTACCTCGTGCACCTGGCGCACCAGCGGCCGCAGCACCCGGAACCTGGACAGGGCTACGGCGCGGGCGGCGATCGGGACGGTACGCGCGACGAGGCGGCGGCTCCGTTCGGCGCCGTCCGTCCGGTCGTACACCCAGAACAGCACCAGGCCCATGTGCATGAGCCACATCAACTGCGGGAGCAGCGGGGCCAGTTCGGTGTCCGTCTTGGTGGTGGAGCCGGTCAGGCAGCGTTCGTGGATGGCGATGACCGCCTCGCGTGCGGTGACCGACTCCGGTGAGAACGGGCTGAGCGGGCTCTCCGGATCGGCGGCGTTCTTGAAGAACTGGGTGGCGAAGGGGCGGTACGGCTCCGCCACGTCCAGCCACGTCAGCAGCACCCCGCGCAGGCGCGCCGCGAGGTCCTTCTCGCCGTCCAGGACCGGCCGCACCGCCGCCGCGTGTTCGGCGGCGAGCCGGTCGTAGAAGCCCTGCACCAGGTGCTCCTTGGACGAGAAGTAGTAGTAGGCGTTGCCCACGGAGACGCCGGCCTCCTGGGCGATGGCCCGCATCGTCGTCCGGTCGTAACCGCGTTCCTGGAAGAGCCGGAGCGCGGTTTCGAGGATCAGGGCACGGGTCTGCTCGCTCTTGGGGGCCTTGACCGCCTTCACGTCCTTCTCTTCCTTCGGCACGGCCCCGAGGGTATCCGGGCCGCGCCCCCTAACCGGCCGCGGGCGTCGTCCCGGCCGGCGCCCCGGTCTCCCGCGCCGCGACGGCGGGCGCCCCGAAGCGCCGTACGCCCGGCACGGCGGCCGTGGCCGCGCAGGCCGCTCCGGTGAGCAGCCCGGCCACGGCGAGCGGGACCTCCGCGTCCCAGGCGGAGGCGGCGAGCGGGGCGAGGGCGTAGCCGAGCGGCGTGGCGGCGAGGGACAGCAGCCAGTCGTACGAGGTCACCCGGGCCAGGGTGCGTGGGGGAATGGCGGACTGGACGGCCGTCTCCCAGACCGGGTTGAGGAAGCCGAGACCGGTCATGGCGATCCCGTACGCGGTGAGGGAGACCGCCATGGGCACGTGCGCGGCCAGCAGGCAGAGCGGCAGCACGTACAGCGCGCCGGCGAGGTTGGCGGCCAGCACCGGGCGGCGCGGCCGGATCCGGCCGGCCGACAGCGACCCGAGCAGCAGGCCGACCGCGCCGGTCTGGAGCAGGGCGACCCAGGTGCCCTCGCCGCCCGGGCCGTGCAGGAAGAGGGCCGGGCCGAGCGTCATCAGCGTGGCCGCGGCCCCGTTCCAGACGGCGTGCGCGATGAGGCTCGTCCAGTACCAGTCGCGGCTGCGGACCTCGGCCCAGCCCTCCTTGAGGTCGCTGAGCAGGGAGCGCCGGGGGATCGGGACGTGCCGCACGTCGATCGCGTACAGCAGGGCGGCGCTGACCGCGAAGCCGGCGCCGTCCAGCACGAAGGCCCAGCCCGGTCCGGCGGTGAGGATCAGGGCCCCGGCGACGGCGGGCCCGCCGAGCCGGGCGGCCCCGGAGGCCACCGCCATCAGGGAGTTGGCGCGCAGCAGCCCCGACTCGTCCACGGTGCCCCGGATCAACGGGGAGGAGGTCGGCATCGCGAAGGCCCCGG
Source organism: Streptomyces sp. NPDC019224 (assembly GCF_040632605.1). Lineage (NCBI taxonomy): Bacteria > Bacillati > Actinomycetota > Actinomycetes > Kitasatosporales > Streptomycetaceae > Streptomyces > Streptomyces sp. NPDC019224. Next base: position 162,963 of record NZ_JBEYCF010000001.1, read on the forward strand.
CGGCGCCACCGACCGCCTCGGCGAGGGCGATCTGCCAGAGGGCCGGGGTGCCGGAGAGCAGTTCGGCACCGACGAAGAGCTGGGTGGCGCACCGCACGAGGTCCGTGGTCAGGGCCACCGTACGGGCGTTGAAGCGGTCGCCGACGACACCGCCCAGCGGGAGCAGCAGCAGCTTGGGCACCATCGCGCACGCCAGTACCAGGGCGAGGTCGCCGGTGGAGCCGGTGGCCAGGTAGACGGCGAGGGTGAGCGCGGCGGGGATCGCGGCGTCGCCCAGCATCGACAGGGACCGCCCGATGAAGAGCAGCCGGAAGGAGCGTGTGCGTAAGGGGTGTGCCATGGGCGGCAATCTATTTCGGTTCCGAAGTACCCGTCAATGAGAATTTCGTTTCCGAAAGATCAAGGGGGTCCGCGTAGGCTGGAGCCCATGCAGCGACGCGACTGGACCGACGGGCACGTGGAGCGGTGGAGACCCGTGCTTCCCGAGCTCGATCCGGATGTCGAGGGCGCGGTGACCCGGATGAAGAAGCTCTCCGTCCATCTGCGCCGGGTGCGCGAGCAGTCCCTCGTCGACTTCGAGCTGGACCGGCAGGAGTTCGACACCCTGCACAAGCTCGCCGGACGGGGCGGCACGGCCGCCCCGTCCGAACTGGCCGCCGACCTCGACCTCGCCCCCGCCTCCGTCACCGGCCGGCTGGACGCGCTGGAACGCCGCGGCTTCGTCCAACGCACCCCGTCCACCACGGACCGGCGGCGCGTCGACGTGGAGCTGACCGACGAGGGCCGGGCGACCTGGCTCGGCGCGATGGACTTCCTCGGACACGAGGAGGAACGGCTGCTCGGCGTCCTGGACAAGTCCGAGCGGGCGCTGCTCAACGACATGCTGCGGCGCATCATGGTGGTCGCCGAGGACCGGGGCGGCGCCGCCTGGGACTGAGCCAGCCCCTCGGCGGGTCCTTCTCCGGGCGCCCCTGGGCCGCCTGCCGGGCCGGCTCCTCCCGGAGCCCCGCCGGGCCGGGCTCCGGCAGTCGGCCCACCGCCTCGTTCCGGCTCCGCACGGCCGTACCGGCCGGGTTCCCGGGCACAGCAAGAGGCCCGGCCCCCCTCGGGGGACCGGGCCTCTTCACGTGCTCGGGGATCAGAAGCGACGCGTGATCAGCGCGCGCTTGACCTCCTGGATCGCCTTGGTGACCTCGATGCCACGCGGGCAGGCGTCCGTGCAGTTGAAGGTGGTGCGGCAACGCCACACACCGTCACGGTCGTTGAGGATCTCCAGGCGCTGCTCGCCGCCCTCGTCGCGCGAGTCGAAGATGAAGCGGTGCGCGTTGACGATCGCCGCCGGGCCGAAGTACTGGCCGTCGTTCCAGAACACCGGGCACGAGGACGTGCACGCGGCGCACAGGATGCACTTGGTGGTGTCGTCGAAGCGCTCGCGGTCCTCGGGGGACTGCAGACGCTCGCGGGTCGGCTCGTTCCCCTTGGTGATGAGGAAGGGCATGACGTCGCGGTACGCCTGGAAGAACGGGTCCATGTCGACCACGAGGTCCTTGAGGACCGTGAGGCCCTTGATGGCCTCGACCGTGATCGGCTTCTCCGGGCTCAGGTCCTTGATCAGCGTCTTGCAGGCGAGCCTGTTCTTGCCGTTGATCCGCATGGCGTCCGAACCGCAGATGCCGTGCGCGCAGGACCGGCGGAACGTGAGCGTCCCGTCCTGGTCCCACTTGATCTTGTGAAGGGCGTCGAGGACACGCTCCTTCGGGTCGATCTCGATCTGGAAGTCCTGCCACTGGGCCTCGTCGGAGACCTCCGGGTTGAACCGCCGGATGCGGAACGTGGCCGTGATGTACGGCGAGTCGGCGAAGCCGGCCTCGGGCTCGGGAGCCTTGTCGGCCTTGTCCAGGGTGGGGGTAGCCATCAGTACTTACGCTCCATCGGCTGGTAGCGGGTCTGGACGACCGGCTTGTAGTCCAGCCGGATCGACTCGGTGCCGTCCTCGGCGACCTCGCGGTACGCCATGGTGTGGCGCATGAAGTTGACGTCGTCGCGGTTGGGGTAGTCCTCGCGGTAGTGACCGCCGCGGGACTCCTTGCGCGCCAGCGCCGACGTCGCCATGACCTCGGCGAGGTCGAGCAGGTTGCCCAGCTCGATGGCCTCCAGCAGGTCCGTGTTGAACCGCTTGCCCTTGTCCTGGATGGACACGTCCAGGTAGCGCTTGCGCAGCTCCGCGATCTTGTCGACCGCGGTCTTGATCGTCTGCTCGGTGCGGAACACCATCACGTTGGCGTCCATGCACTCCTGGAGCTCCTGGCGGATCGTCGCGACCCGCTCGGTGCCCGTGGAGTTGCGCAGCCGCTCGACCTGGTCGATGACCAGCTGGGCCGGGTTCTCGGGAAGCTCGACGAAGTCGCTCTTCGCGGAGTACTCGGCGGCGGCGATGCCCGCGCGGCGTCCGAAGACGTTGATGTCGAGCAGCGAGTTGGTGCCGAGGCGGTTGGCGCCGTGCACCGACACGCAGGCGACCTCGCCGGCGGCGTACAGGCCCGGGACGACGGTGGTGTTGTCGGCCAGCACCTCGCCCTCGACGTTGGTCGGAATGCCGCCCATGGCGTAGTGCGCGGTCGGCTGGATCGGGATCGGGTCCGTGTAGGGCTCGATGCCGAGGTACGTACGCGCGAACTCGGTGATGTCCGGGAGCTTGGCGTCGAGCTGCTCCGGCGGGAGGTGCGTGAGGTCGAGGTAGACGTGGTCGCCCTCGGGACCGCAGCCGCGGCCCTCACGGATCTCCGTGTAGATGGAGCGGGACACGACGTCACGGGACGCGAGGTCCTTCATGACCGGCGCGTACTTCTCCATGAAGCGCTCGCCGTCCTTGTTACGGAGGATGCCGCCCTCACCACGGGCGCCTTCCGTGAGGAGGATGCCCATGCGCCAGATGCCGGTCGGGTGGAACTGGAAGAACTCCATGTCCTCCAGCGGGATCCCGCGCCGGTAGCAGGCGGCCTGGCCGTCGCCGGTCAGGGTGTGCGCGTTGGACGTCACCTTGAAGAACTTGCCGGTGCCGCCGGACGCGTAGATGACCGACTTCGCCCGGAAGACGTGGATCTCGCCGGTGGCCAGCTCGTAGGCGACGACGCCGGCGGACTTCTTGACGCCGTCCTCCTCGACGACCAGCTGGTCCAGGACGTAGAACTCGTTGAAGAACTCCACGCCCTCCTTGACGCAGTTCTGGTACAGCGTCTGGAGGATCATGTGGCCGGTGCGGTCGCCCGAGTAGCAGGCGCGGCGGACCGGGGCCTCACCGTGGTTGCGGGTGTGACCGCCGAACCGGCGCTGGTCGATCTCGCCCTTGGGCGTACGGCCGAACGGCAGGCCCATCTTCTCCAGGTCGAGAACGGCGTCGATGGCCTCCTTCGCCAGGATCTCGGCGGCGTCCTGGTCGACCAGGTAGTCACCGCCCTTGATCGTGTCGAAGGTGTGCCACTCCCAGTTGTCCTCCTCCACGTTGGCCAGCGCGGCGGCCATGCCGCCCTGCGCGGCGCCCGTGTGGGAGCGGGTGGGGTAGAGCTTGGTCAGCACGGCGGTGCGGCTGCGCTTGGTCGACTCGATGGCCGCGCGCATGCCGGCGCCGCCGGCGCCGACGATGACGGTGTCGTACGTGTGGATCTGCATGGTTTACCTCTGGTCCTTCGGGCCCGGCGCCTAGCGGATGTTCGGGTCGAAGGTGAAGATCACCAGCGTGCCCAGCAGGACGGTGAACACCGTGGCGGTGTACAGCAGCATCTTCAGCCAGAAGCGGGTGTTGTCCCGTTCGGCGTAGTCGTTGATGACCGTACGCAGACCGTTGGCGCCGTGCAGCATGGCGAGCCACAGCATCGCAAGGTCCCACATCTGCCAGAACGGCGAGGCCCAGCGGCCGGCCACGAAGGCGAAGCCGATCTTGGAGACGCCGCCGTCCAGCACCAGCTGGATCAGCAGGTGGCCGATGACCAGGACGACCAGCACGATGCCCGACAGGCGCATGAAGAGCCAGGCGTACATCTCGAAGTTGGTGCGCGAGCCCTTGGGGGTCTTGCCGGTCCGCTTGCGCGGCGGCTCGATGACGGGGGCCGGGTTGTCGACGTCGTACAGCGAGACGCCTTCGACGGCGCCGATCGCGGAAGTCTCGGTGGACATGGGCCTCAGCTCCCGAAGAGTTCGCGGACGGCGTGGCCGAGCACGGGGTACAGCGCCCCCAGCATCAGCACGATCCAGATGCCCAGCACGGCCCAGAGCATCTGCTTCTGAACGCGCGGGCCCTTGGCCCAGAAGTCCACGGCGACGATGCGCAGCCCGTTCAGCGCGTGGAAGAGAATCGCGGCCACCAGGCCGTATTCCAGCAGCGCGACGATCGGCGTCTTGTACGTGGACACGACGTCGTCGTACGCCTCGGGGGAGACGCGGACGAGGGCGGTGTCCAGGACATGCACGAACAGGAAGAAGAAAATGAGGACACCGGTGACTCGATGAGCCACCCAGGACCACATGCCTTCCCGGCCGCGGTACAGCGTTCCAGCCGGCACGGAAGAACCCTCCGGGAGCGGGGATTGGGGTCGGCCGGCTTGACTGTCGGTCTGACCCGGCCGGGTACGGTCCACCGGCCCTGGCCATCGTAGCGACGGATCGTCGGTTCGATCGCGCGGGGGCCTCCGGTGTGATCAAAGTGGCAACGAAACAGGCACGGACGGGCTATGGACAGGCCCCCGGGGCCCTGCTCACCCGCCTGTTTACCGGGGATGCGGGCCCGCGCGGCCCTCCGCCGACCCGTTATCGACTCGATACCAGCGCGGCCAGGCGGCCCCGGGCGAGTCGCCGCATCTCGTCCGCCGTGACGGCCCGCTCCCGCTCCTCCTCGTGCGCCAGCCGGGCCCGGATGCCGGCCAGCACCTGGTCGGGGTGTTCGTCGGGCGGATAGCCGTCCAGGCAGATCACGAAGACATGGCCGAACCTGCGTTCGTACTCGGCGTGCGCGGCGGCCAGCGCGAGATGGGCGGAGCGGGGCGCGTCCGGCCGCAGCCCCGGCGAAGCCTCGGCGGCCAGCGCCTCGGTGTGATCGGTGGGGAAGAGGTCGTGGACCGCCTCGTCGGCCGCGGCGAGCAGCGCCTCCACGTCCGGGTAGGGGCGGTGGGCGGCCAGCCGCTGCGCCCAGGCCCGGCTGCCGAAGCACTGCAGCAGGGCGGCCTCGGCCTCCGGGGCGGACGCGGTGTTGAAACGGGGCAGGTCCCAGCACTGCGCGGCGGACCGGGCGGGTGCGCCGCCGCGGTTCTGCACGGGCACGGCGGTGCGCCGGGCGGGCCGGGGCGGCTGCTCGGGAAGGCCGGCGTGGGACTCGCTGGACCTGGACAGCGGGGGCTCCTGGAATCAACGGCATCTTTGAACCTGGAGGGGGGAGGGACTGGGGGGACCAGGCGGATGCGGGGGCGAAAGGAGAGACGAATGGGGCTCAACGCTAGCGATACGGGGAAACGGCCGGGCGAAGGATGCGCGAATTTCACCCGGACGGGAGAGTTTCGTGATGCCTGAAGAGCGGATGTGTGAGGAGAATGCCCGGCGACCTCCATATATCCGCCCTGTTTTCTCGCAGTTCTGCTCCCTTTCCCCCGAACCGGAGGTTTCCGACTGATGGCACCCTCACGCGGCGTCCTCCTGGCCGTGACGGCGACGGCCGCGGCGAGCGTCGCCCTCGTCGGCTGCGACGGCTCCGGAACCGAACACCGCAACGGCCCCGAGACCTCCCGCGCGGCGTCGTCGCCGTCCCCCACTCCCTCCCCGACCCGGAGCTACCCGCTCTCCGAGACGCCCCGCACCATCCCCGCCGTACGGGAGCACACCCCCGCCCGCGGGCCCGGATGGCGGCCCGGCAAGGACAGCGGGGTGGTCCTCGCGGACGGCAGCGGCAAGCTCGCCGACGAGGGGAAGCTGCTGGCCGGCGAGCTGAAGATCCGCTACCGGGGCGAGGTGCCGGCCCGCGCCGGTGACATCGAACTGGCCCTCACCCCGAAGGCGTCCGGCGGTCCGGAGTCGTACACCCTGCGCACCGGGAACGGACGCGTGCGGATCAGCGGACCCGGCGAGGCGGGCGTCTTCTACGGAACGCGCACCCTCAAGCAGTCCGTGCGCGCCGACGGCTCCATGCCCGAGGGCGAGGTGCGCGACCGGCCCGGCAAACCGCAGCGCGGTCTCAACCTCGACATCGCGCGCAAGCCCTACACCGCGTCCTGGATCGAGGACCGGCTGCGCGAGATGGCCGACCTCAAGCTCAACCAGCTCGGCCTGCACTTCTCCGACGACCAGGCCTTCCGCATCGAGTCCGACACCCACCCCGAGGTCGTCTCGCCCGACCACCTGACCAAGAAGCAGGTGCGGCACATCCTCGCGCTGGCCGGCCGGCTGCACATCCAGGTCGTCCCGGAGATCGACTCGCCGGGCCACCTCGGCGCGGTGCTGCGCGCCCACCCCGACCTCCAGCTGCGCAACGTCTCCGGCGTCGCCTCGACCGGATCGCTGGACATCTCCGAGCCGGGCGCGGCCAAGCTGATCGACGAGCTCCTGGGCGAGTACACCGAACTGTTCGGCGGCGCGTACTGGCACCTGGGCGGCGACGAGTACCGCGCGCTGATGGCGAGCGACCCGGCCGCCTCCTACCCGCAGCTCCAGCGCGCGGCCGTCGCGAAGTACGGCGCCGGGGCGGGCATCGCCGACCTCGCCACCGGCTGGCTCAACGACCGGGCGGACGTGGTCCGCGAGAAGGACATGCGGCCCAAGGCGTGGAACGACGGGCAGTTCCGCGACAGCGAGGTCCGCGCCGACCAGGACATCGAGGTCGAGTACTGGACGGGCAAGGAGTACGGGGCCCGGTCACCGGAGGAGTACCTCGCCGAGGGCCGCAAGGTCCTCAACCTCAACGACGAGTACATGTACTACGTGCTCGGCCAGCCCAACGAGTTCGTCTACCCCACCGGCAAGCGGATCTACGAGCAGTGGACCCCGCTCGTCCTGCGCGGCACCACCCCGGTCCCGAAGCGCTACTCGGACCAGATCCTCGGCGGCCGCTTCGCGGTCTGGGGCGACTTCCCCAACGCCCAGACCGCCGCGCAGGTCGCCGCCGGCATCCGGATGCCGCTGCGGGCGACGGCACAGAAGCTGTGGGTCCCGGGCGAGCCGAAGCTCAGCTATGCGCGGTTCCAGTCGCTGGCGAAGGAGATCGACGCGGGCTGAGACGCCGTGGAGGGCCTCTGACCATGGACAACGCGGTCTGCGGAGCACTAGGGTCCGCTAGCCGCGCCATCCGGGGAGGGGCGCGCGCTTCTCGCGTAGACGTCCGAATCCTGGGGGGTTCCTTCTTCATGCTCTGTTCTCTCTGCGGTACGAGACCGGCCGGCACCGCCGACGGGCGGTGCACCGTGTGCGCCGGCACGCACCGGGCACGGGCCGGTGGACTGATGCCGGTACCGGCCCGGCTGGACGGGCTGCGTTCGCCCGTGGGCCTCGGCAAGGCGGTGTGCGTGCTGCTCGGCGCCGTGGCCGTCGCGGACGTGCTGTCGATCGCTGCCGGTGTCCACTCCCGCATGCTGCTCGCGGACGGGATGGACAGCGGCTTCCTGGCGGTCGACGAGAAGGCGTTGACCCTCGCCGACAACATGTACGGGTCCGCCGGCGCCCTCCAGTGGCTCACCTTCATGGCGACGGCCGTCGTCTTCCTGGTGTGGCTGCGCCGGGTCCGGGGCAACGCCGAGGTGTTCGACCCGTACGCCCACCCGATGCGGCCCGGCTGGGCGATCGGCGCCTGGTTCGTACCCGTCGGCAACCTGTGGCTGCCGTACCGGGTGGCGAGCGGTGTCTGGACCGCGAGCGCGCCCGTCGGCACCCCCGGCGGCCGGTCCGCCGCCCCGCGCGGGCTGCTGAACGCCTGGTGGGCGGCGCTGGTCGCGACCCAGGTCCTGTCCAGGATCGCCAGCCGGTTCTACACCCGGGCGGAGACCGTGGACGAGGTCATCGAAGGATTCGACATGCTCGCGTTCTGCGACGCGCTGGACGTCGTCGCGGCGGTCCTGGCGATCCTGTTCGTCCGCAGGCTGACGGAGATGCAGACCCACCGCGCGATGACCGGGGCGCTCCCCGTCGAGCGGCCTCCGCTCCGGGCGCACTGAGGGCGGGGCGCGAGGCGCACCGGGGCGGTTCGGGCGGGCGGTAATCAGCCAGCCGCGGTGACGCTTTTCGGCCATTCGGCGCTGAACGCGATAACAGGAAGCGCTGCGCCCTCCCTGCGTCCCGTCGTGGAGCGCGTACGGGAGGGCTGACAGGAGACGCCGATGAGCCTGCTCGAAATGATCGCCGCCGCCGACGCACGCGGGCTCGCCGTCGGCGCGGCCGCCTGCCTCGAACGCTGTCTGCCCCAGCCCGCTCCGGGCGACGAGCCCGACCCGCTGCGCCCGCTCCGGGCCGGCTGCGCCGACCCCCGGCTCTGGCCCGCCCGGCTCGCCGAGGCCCGCACCGCCCTGGATTCCCTCGCGGACCCCGGCGAGCCGGTCCGGCGGGTCCGGGAGCTGCTCGCCGAGGCCCCGGACGAGCGGGCGGGCGAGGGGCTGCGCGCCTGGGCGGACGCCTGCTCGGTGCTGGCCCTCCAGGTCCACCTCGCCCACGACGCGGCCGGGCCCGCCGCCCCGGACCCGGTGGCCCGCTGCCGGGCGGGCGACCCGTCGGGGGCGGGCCCGCTGCTGGCCGGTGAGCTCGCCCGGCAGGTCCTGATCCTGGAGATGCTCGCGGGCATCGACGAGGCCGCGCCCGCCGGCGCCGGGCTGCGCCAGGTGCTCGACGTCTCGGCGGAGGGCCGGCGGGTGCTGCGCGCGGCGGCCGCCAGACGGGCCCGGGTGCGCGGCTGAGCCGCCTGCCGCCAGGCGTACGCCCCGTCGGTGACCGGGGGCGGCGGCATGTCCCCGGCCCGGCCGGCGGAGGCGGAGCCCGAGGGCCCGCTCCCGGCGGACGAGGCGGGACCCGCGGACCTCCGCGGCGAGTGCGCCGAGGCCGCGTGGCGGGAAGTGACGAGGACGACCGGGGCCGCCACCCCCCACAGGAGAGGCCCCGGTCGTCTTCCACGGGGCCGCAGGACGGCCCCGTACTCATCTCAGCGCCGTGGGGCCGTTTTCTGTCACACCGGGGCGCGGCGCCGGAATGTTGCGGGTTGTACAAGTCATGGACGCGGCGCACACCGAGCACGTAGCGTGCTGAGTCGCGCAGCGTGGCGCGGCAGTGGTGACCAGCTGCGATTCGGACAGCAGGGCAGGGTTGAGGTAGTGCTGGGGGACGACGCGGGGCTTACCGCCGCGGTGCTCGCGGCGCAGCACGGGGACGAGGACGCCTTCCGTACTGTGTACCGCGCTGTGCAGCCGCGGCTGCTGGGCTACATAAGGACGCTGGTGGGGGAGCCGGACGCCGAGGACGTGGCGTCCGAGTCGTGGCTGCAGATAGCCCGGGACCTCGACCGCTTCAGCGGGGACGCCGACCGCTTCCGGGGCTGGGCGGCGCGCATAGCCCGCAACCGCGCCCTGGACCATCTCCGGATGCGCGGCAGGCGGCCCGCCATCGGCGGCGACGAGACGGAACTGTCCGACAAGCCGGCCGTCTCCGACACGGCCGACGAGGCGATCGAAGCCCTGGCGACCGGCCGCACCATGTCGCTCATAGCCCAGCTGCCGCAGGACCAGGCCGAGGCCGTGGTGCTGCGCGTGGTCGTCGGGCTCGACGCGAAGAGCGCGGCGCAGACACTCGGCAAGCGCCCGGGCGCGGTCCGCACCGCCGCCCACCGCGGACTGAAGCGGCTGGCCGAACTGCTGCGGGCGGACAGCGCGGAGAACCGGGGCGGCGGCACGGGCGGACCGCCCGCCCCGGTGCCGGAGGGCAGCGGCCCCCACGCGGGAACCCCCGCCTCGCACGCCGCCCGGCCGAGCGCCGGTGCCGTCCCGGAGGACGGGCGTCCGCACGGCGTGGCACCGGTCGTCCCGCCGCGTGGACCGGGCGGCCCCGAGGCTCCCTCGGCGTCCCTGCGGGAGAATGCGTCGGGCGCACCGGGCCGCACGGGGGAGCTCGGTGCCGTACCCGTACAACGCCCCCCGCACACCGGCCTGGTGGCTCCCGCCGGTGTGACGCATTCGCGTCTGTGGACGCAGAAGGACATGTGATGGCCGACGAGCAGTACGCATGGCTTGACAAGGAAGCGGCGGAGAAATTGCTCCGCGGCGAACCGGTCGACCCTGCCGATGGCCGTCCCCGTCAGGATGCCGAACGCCTGGCCGCCGCCCTCGACGCCGTGGCCCGCACCGCCCTTCCCGCCACCGGCGAACTGCCCGGCGAGGCCGCTGCCCTGGCCGCCTTCCGCACCGCGTCCCGCCGCACCCGCACCGCGCCCCGCCGCACCCCTGCCCCCGCGGCGGACGCCGCGCACGGCGAGGACTCCGGGACCGCGATGCTCACCCCCGTCCACATCGGCAGGGCCGCCTCCGGCGCGGGTGCCGGGGCCGCGGGTCCACGCGGCGACCGCCCGTTCCGCTGGAGCCGGCCCCTGCGCTTCGGCCTGGTCGCCTCCCTGGCGTGCTGCGCCCTAGGAGGGGTGGCCGTGGCAGCCGGGTCCGGGGTGCTGCCCGGCCCCTTCGGCCGGCACACCCCCTCCCCGGCGAACTCCGTCTCGGCGGCCGCGTCCCCGGAGGAACTCGGCTCCGGCGGCGTCCCCGACGGGGAGCCCACCGCGCCCCCGCCGCCCGGCTCCCCGACCCCGGACGCCCCGGCCCCCGGCGACGGCACCGACCGGGACACCGCCCACCCCGGCGGCACCGCCCCCCGGGGTGACCGGAACGGCACGGCCGGCGGGACCGGCACCGGCCGGACGGGCGGCAGCCGGTCCGGCGGCGCGACGGGCTCCGGCGACGCCACCTCCGAGGACGGTGCCACGGAGACCGGGAAGGGGAACGGCCGCTTTGGCGACAGCGACGAGGGCGCGTCGGGCGCCTGGTACGCCAAGACCCTGAAGGCCTGCCGCGACTACCGCGCCGGCAAGCTCGACGAGGACCGCCGCACCCGCCTCGAAGCCCTCGCCAAGGGCGCCCGCAACCTGGACCGGTTCTGCGACCGGCTGCTCGACGGCGAGGACGGGCGGGGCGACGACAAGAACGGCGAAGAGGACGCCGAGCAGGGCGGCGACGCCGCCACCCGGCTCCCCTCGATCCGGTTCACCGAGGCGCCCGGCCCCTCGACCGAGGCCGTCGCTCCGGACCCGGCGACGACGGACTCCGGCGCGGCCGAGGCCCCCCGCCCCACCGCCGGCGCGGCGGCCCGCTGACCGCCCGTACCGGCCGGTGTGACGTTTCCCGGCCTGCCGACGCTGTACGGAATGAGCCGACTGGTCATCGGCAGCGCCCGGAGCCGGGGTTCCCCCCGTACCTGCGGCTCGGCGCACACGGCGCGGGCGGGACACGTTCCCCCGGTCCCGCCCGCGCCTCTCTCCGGCGGTCCTACTTGTAGACGACGACCTTGTCGCCGGTGCGGACCTGGGCGAACAGGGCCGCGATCTTCCCCTCGTCCCGGACGTTGACACATCCGTGTGAGGCCCCGTCGTAGCCGCGGGCCGCGAAGTCCGACGAGTAGTGCACCGCCTGGCCGCCGCTGAAGAACATCGCGTAGGGCATGGCCGTGTGGTAGATCGACGACACGTGGTGCCGCGACTTCCAGTACACGGAGAACGTGCCCTCGCGGGTCGGCGTGTACTGCGAGCCGAACCGTACGTCCATCGACGAGACGACCTTGCCGTCGATCACCCAGGACAGCGTCCGGCTGTTCTTGCTGATGCAGAGCACCCGCCCCTCCAGACACCGCTTGTCCGGCTTCGCCACCGGGCGGGTGGTCGGCGGGTTCAGCTCGGTGGCCGTGGGCTTGCGCGTCATGCCGAGCAGCTTCCGCCAGGTGACCGTGTCCGTCCTCCCGGTCCGCGACAGGCCGCGCTTGCCCTGGAACGACTGCACGGCGGCGACCGTGACGGTCCCGTAGTAGCCCGTGGGGCTGCGGTCGAAGTGCCCGATCTGCCGCAGCCGCGCCTGGAGTTCGCGCACCTGCTCGCCCTGCGCCCCGCTCGCCATCAGGACCGTGCCCTGCGGATCGGCCGTGGGCGTCGGTGCGGACGTGGTGCGGCTCGCGCTCGGCTCCGGCGACGCCCCGGCCGGCTCCTTCGGTGTCGCCGTCGGTGTCGCCGTCGCGGACGGGCTCGGGGTACCGCCGCCCGGCTTCGCGTCGTCGGTGGGGGAGTCGCCGCTCGCCGGCGCCGAGGGGGCGGCCGACGCACCGGCGGCGGGCTGCTCCTTGCAGCCGGCGGTCACGGCGGCCAGCGCCACGACGGCCACGGCGGCGGCCCCTCGGAGTGCGTAACCGCGCCCGGTCCTGCCCGTGCGTATCATCCCAGCCCCCTGAATCGTCGGCCCTCGCGTCGTCGGCCTCTGAACCCGCGTATCTCATGGGACGGGTTCCCGCTCCACCCGGTTGCCGAATCCTGCGGATGAGGGGAAAGCGGGACGGTGGAGGCGTGCTGGGGGAGAAGGTGCACACATGCGGGTGATCCCACGCCGTTTGTCCGCAAGGCTGGATAAGCTCGTGAACAGTGACTCCCGAAAGGAGGATGCCGTGGCCGTCATACAGCACGAGGAGCAGGCGCACGTGCAGGAGCAGCCGGAGCTGACGCTCGGCGAGGCAGCAGAACAGCTCGCACACTCGCTGCCTGGGCATCGCGTGGAGATTCTCCAGGGGAGGCTCACTGTGACACCACCCGCGGACGGGACGCACGCTCTGGCGCTGTCCTGGCTCAGCGAGGAATTCGGGGCCCGGGCGCGCAAGACGGGCCTCAGGCTCGTTCAAGGCGTCGGGCTATGGCTTCCCACGGGGCCGGACGACTATGCGGTGCCCGACCTCTCAGTGGTCGAGGCCGACTTCCGTGACGCACACGCCATGAAGAACTGCTACGCCCCCCATGTCTTCCGCATGGTCGTGGAGGTGACCTCCTCCAACTGGGCGGACGACCTCGGGCCCAAGGTCGAGGACTACGCCCAGGCGGGCATTCCGGTCTACGTCGTGGCCGACCGGAAGCACGACCAGGTGCTGCTGTGCACCGACCCCCGCGGCGGCGAGTACAAGAACCGGACGCACCACAAGCGCGGGGCGTCGTTCCTGGTGCCCGACGAGGTCGGTGTCGAGATGGAGCTCTCCGTGGATCGCCTGCTCGACGGCGACGAGGACTGAGAAGAGGACGGGGACATCGCGGCGGAACCCCCGATTCCGGGGTGTCGTACTCGCGTGCGACACTCCGTCCCATGCTGGGTGTCACCGACCTTCCGACCTATCTCGCCGGCCTCGTCCTGATCGTTCTGCTGCCGGGGCCGAATTCGCTGTACGTGCTGTCCGTCGCCGCGCGGCGCGGGGTGCGGACCGGATATGTGGCCGCGGCCGGGGTGTGGACGGGGGACACCGTCCTGATGACGCTGTCCGCGCTGGGCGCCTCGTCGCTGCTGCAGACGACCCCGGTGCTGTTCGCGATCGTCAAGTACGCGGGCGCGGGCTATCTCACCTGGATGGCCGTCGGGATGCTGCGGGCCGCGGTGTCGATGTGGCGCGAACGGCACCGGCGGGCCGCCGAGATCACGGACGAGGAGCGGGCCGAGGCACAGGCCCCGGGGGCCATGGAACGGCCGTACCGGCGGGCGCTGGTGGTCAGCCTGTTCAACCCGAAGGCGATCCTCTTCCTGATCTCGTTCTTCGTGCAGTTCGTGGACCCGGGATACGCCTACCCGGCGCTGTCCTTCCTGGTCCTGGGCACCCTGCTCCAGCTCGCCAGCTTCCTTTACCTGTCCGCGCTGATCTTCGGCGGCACCCGGCTGTCCGCCGCGTTCCGCCGGCGCCGCCGGCTCTCGGCGGGGGCCACGTCGGCGGCGGGTGTGCTGTTCCTGGGCTTCGCGGCGAAGCTGTCGCTCAGCAGCGTCTGACCGGCGGGGCCGGTGGTCTCAGCCGGCCCTGAGGCCGAGGCCCAGCGGTGCGACGTACTCCGCGAGCCCCTCGCCGTCGCCCTACGTACGCACGCGCCGCCACCGCACGCGTGCCAGGGCCGCCGGCAGGAACGCCACGGCGAGCAGGGCCGCCAGCGCTGCCGCCCCGGCGATCGTCCCGGCGCGCAGTCCCGGCGGCCGGAAGGCACAGTCCACCGAAGGCCGGTCGCCGCCGACCGGCACCGCCACCAGGCCGAGGTACGAGTCGGCCGGATGGCCGTTGCAGCTCCAGCCCGCGATCCGGGGCGCGGCCAGCACGGCGACCCCCTCGGTCCGCGGCGGGAGTTCGGCGTGCACGCCGCTGCCGGAGACGGTGACCCGCGTCGCACCCGTCTCCTTCAACTGCTCCACCGCCGAGGCCAGACGCCCCGGAACCAGGCAGCCGACGGCCTCGTGCGGGACGGTTCCCGCCCTTTCCGCCCGCAGCGTCACAGCGATCCGGCCCGCGCCCGCGCCCAGGGGCAGAATGCCGGCCCGGCGCGCGGGCATATCGCCCCGGATGTCGTTCAGTTCGCCGGTCGCACCCAGCCGGGCGGTGCCGAACAGGTCGGGCGCCCACAGAAACACCTGGCTGCCCGCAGGACAGGTCGCACCCAGGGTGTACGTCCCGGGCTCCACCGCGTAGGTGCTCGTATTCCTGTCGGTGGCGGCCGAGCCGTCCGCGGCCCGCAGCGCGGTCGAGGGCAAGGTGTACACCGAGGCGCCGAGCAACTTCTCCTGGTTGCGGAACGGCGAGCGCCCCCACCCGGACGCACCGGAGCCGGCCGGCCGCACGGTCACCAGCGGGGGGACGTCCTGCCGGCTCACGGTCACCGTTCTCCGGTCCGGGCGGTTCCAGACCTGATGCGGATCGCGCGGTACATGGACGCGGGCCCCGACCGAGAACACCGCATCGGTCACCGGGTTGTCCAGGCTCTGCAGCGCGCGGCCGCGCGAGGTCCAGCCGGCGCCCAGGGCGAGGAAGGTGCGGGTCGTCACGTCCGGTGTATGACTGCTGTAGTAGGCCCCGCCCTGCCCGCCGACCAGCATCGGATCGTTGGCGGTGCTCTGTTCGAGACCGGGGTCGGTGCGGTAGCGCGGCCAGCCGTCGGCGCCGGCGACCGCGGCGGCCTGGACGTCCTGCCGCTCGCCCCAGGGGGCGTAGTCATCGAGCCGGTTCAGTCGCTGCTGGTCGGCGTACGCGGTGGTCGCGGCGGCCTGCCCTGCCTGTGCACCGACCAGCAGGAGCGCCGCGAGCAGGAGGAACCTGCGGCTGCGCACCAGCGCGAGCGCGCCCACCGCCGCCACCAGGCCGGCGGCGAACAGGGGATAGGTCCACCGGGTGATCAGCTCGCTGGGGGCGGCAGCGGCGGCGACCAGCACCAGCACCCCGCCGCCGC
This sequence comes from Streptomyces sp. NPDC019224, assembly GCF_040632605.1. Classification (NCBI taxonomy): domain Bacteria; kingdom Bacillati; phylum Actinomycetota; class Actinomycetes; order Kitasatosporales; family Streptomycetaceae; genus Streptomyces; species Streptomyces sp. NPDC019224. The sequence continues at coordinate 178,453 of NZ_JBEYCF010000001.1, forward strand.
CCAGCAGCGCCCGCCGCTCCGGCCAGGCACGGGCGACACCGGTCCAGGCAGCGATCACCACGATGCCGGAGAGGACGAACGTCTGCCGGAACGGGCTCCCGTTCGGCGTCGCGAAGGCATGCCACAGCAGATGCGTGGGCCCCCACTGCAACGACAGCGCCACCGCCGCGACCAGCCCCGGCCACACCCACCGTTCCGCGCGCGGTACGGCACGGTGAAAGGCCAGCGCGCAGGCCATCAGCAGGGAACCGGTGCCGAGGAAGACCGCCGGACTGAAGAAGCCGTACGTGGCCGGCAGCAACCGGGCCGCGACGTCCGGCCAGGCGGCCGGGGCGAACTCCCGGGTCCAGCCCGGGTAGGCGTGGCGCGTCCCCAGGAACACCGGCACCAGCACCGGCGCGGCCAGTCCGATACCGATCAGCACCGTCCGCACCGCGCGCATCAGGCCCCGGACTCGCTCCCGCGACGTCCCGTCCTCCAGCAGCAGCCGTACCAGCAGCACCAGGGCCGCCCCGAGCGTGGCCATGTACGCGGTGTAGAAGTTGGACACCCAGGCGAGCGTCACCAGCAGCGCGCCCAGCATCGGCCGCCGCGCGGTGCGTGCCCACTCACCGGCCAGACACAGCAGCGGGAAGGCGATCAGCCCGTCCAGCCACATCGGGTTGTACACGGCCTCGATGACCGACCAGCCGCACAGCGCGTACGAGGCACCGAGCACGGCCGCCAGCCACTCCCGGCCGCGCCCCCGGCGCAGCGCGGTGAGCAGCCAGGTCATGGCCGCCGCCGCCGTCCCCGTCTTCACCAGCGTGACCACGTACACGGCCAGGTCGATCCGGTCCCTCGGGAACACCCCGACGAGCAGAACGAAGGGGCTGGTCAGGTACGTACCGAGGTCCGGCAGGAAACTCGTGCCGAAACCCGACTGCCAGTTGATCAGCAGCCCGCCGTCCGCCCGCCCGTGCAGAAGGTCCCAGAGCCGCGCGTGGAAAGGCACGAACTGGTTGCCCAGGTCGTTCACGCTGCGGGTGTGCGGGCCGAAGGGGTAGCTGCGGGCCACCGCGTCCCCGGCGCAGACGGTGAGGGCGGCGAGCACAGCGGCCAGGGCGGCGGCCCGGGCGCGCGGGGAGTGGAGAATCGACGGAGTCCTCATGGTGGGTTCGAATATGCCACCGAACATCGTCAAATCCCCTGGTCCGAAGGCCGGTTCACGTGATCGACCGCCAGCCTTCATGCGAAGATCCCCGCTCGGCCATCCTGCGCATCGGCGACGGCGCATGCCGAGCACAGGACAGCTGTGGATGACGGCCGGCAGGGGCGATCGCCCCTCGAACACGTAGGTCAGGCGTTGGTGCCGACGCGGAGGGTGCCGTTGGGGGTGGCGGTGGCGTTGGCGCCGAAGACGGAGCCGTTGGAGGGCGGTTTCTAGGGGCCTTCGCCGTGGAGCGTCAACGCTCAGGTGGTGATGACCAGCACTGCAGAGCCGGTGAACCGGTGATCGGCGTTCTCGGCGTAGATCTTGAAGTACGCCGTGCTTCCCGGTGCCCGATGGAAGGAGAAGGTGTTGCCGTTGATGACCTGGTTGGAGACGAAGCACGGCTCCAGCGTCGTCGGACCGCAGAAGCCGGGGTGGTAGCCGAGAGTGAGGGAGTCGTCGGCGTCCTTGGGCGCCCACGTGACCGTCACGGTCTGGCTGGCAACGTCGTACGAGTAGGCGAGCCCGGTCGGCGCGGGCGCGGGCGGGGTCGCGGCCCTGGTCTGCGGTGTCGCGGCGGGCCGGGGAGACTCCGCCGTCGCCGGCGTCGCCACCGCCCCGATCGCGAGACCGATTCCGGCACACGCCGTACTCACGCGGAGTGCCCACAGGCTGACAGATTTCTTCATCGTGTATCCCATCGTTGTGATAGAGGCGTACGGGTCGGCGCACCTGTGCGTGGTGAGAATCGACCCCCTGGGGTCTCGATGCCGCCTCACCTCAGCACCGCCCGCTTCAACGCCCGGGCCCGTCGGGCCACCTTCCGGAGGGCCGGGCTGCGGGGGATGAAGCCGAGCTGGGCGGGGACCGCCCCCGGCAGGGCCAGCGTGGTCAGGCGGCGACGCTTGAAGTAACGCCGGGTGCGATCGTGCAGATGCTGCGCGAGGTAGCTCTCGGCCGCCGGGCGAAGGTCCGGGTAGATCTGGGGCTGCATCGCGAAGCCCACCGCCGTGAGCAGCGGGTGGACGTCTTCGGCCACCTGCTCGGCGGAGGGCGGCGACCACCCGCGTACGGCCTGCGCGTCGCCCAGGTCCGGCAGCAGCGCGTCGACCAGCGTCACCGGCACCCGATTGCTGTTCTGGTACGGGGCGAGCCGGTCCAGCAGCAGCTCCGTGCCGGTCCTGGCGACCGGCAGCCCGTAGAACGCGGAGGCGGTCAGCAGAGCCGTGGAGAAGCAGCCGACGACCAGGGCCGGCCGCATCCGCTGGTACAGCACCTCCGCGAGCAGGGAGGCGCCCGACGTGCCGGCGTCTCCGGATCCGCGTGCCAGCACGGTCAGTTCGGCGCCCAGCGCGCTCGCTTCGGCCGCCATCGCGTGCGACCAGTGCGCCGGTGCGGTGGGATGCGGTTTGAACACCAGACGCGTGTGCCCGAGGGCGACGGAACCCCGGATCATCCGCAGATGCAGCTCCTCCTCCTCCGCCACCTCGATCAGCCCGAGCGCCGAGAGGTACTGGCCCAGCAGCAACGCGGGCCCCTCCACGGGCGGAACGGTGACCGGCATGTCGGCCAGCTCGGCGAAGACCTTCAACAGGTGGTCCGTGCTCAATGTCTCCGGCTCGACACCGAACTCCGTGAGCAGCAACGGCTTCAGCCCGGGCACCAGATCGGGATGGAGCAGCCGGCGCACCCGGGTGCCGATCAGCGGGTCGATCTTGTTCCTGGTCGGGCCGTAGCTCATCAGACCGTCCGCGTACACGTCGATCGGTGCGGCTGCGAAGATCTGGCAGATTGACGAGGCCGGGCTGACCTGGATCGATTCGACGACCAGCTCGACACGGTCGTCGCCGAGTTCCCATTCGAGCCGCAGATGACGCTCCCACAGTGGCACGTCGTCCGCGCGCGGCGCCCAGGCGCCGGGGTGGAAGGGCGCGATTGTCTCGTTCCACGACAGCACGCCGTCGAAGCGGCCGCGCAACGCCTCGAAGCCGGGCATCTCGTCGACGGAGGGGGAGGTCTCCGGAACCGAGGCGTTGTTGCAGAGCAGGAGGAGCGAACGGTCGGCCGCCTCGAACCGGCCCGCGTCCACCGCGGCGGCCAGCGTGGCCACGCCATAGAGGGTGGATGCGACGAAGAGGCGCGTGGTGCGCACGGTGGTGCTCATGCGGCAGCGGCCTCCTTCGCGGTGTGCGGCCGACGGCGCAGCCGGCGCAGCAGCGTCGCGCGCTGCCCGTCCATCGAGTCCAGTGCGTCGTCGAGTACCTGTTGCGGCATACGCTTCAGGGCCGTCGAGCTGAGCGACTTCAGTGTCCGGGCCACAGAAGGTTCGAACCTTTCGATCGAGTTGATGTGATGAGAGATGACGGCGCAATACGTCCGTACGGCCTTCGGCAGCAGAGTGTCCGCGTCGCGATCGTCGGCCGTTTCCCGTACGACCTGGTCGAACGCCCGGATGAAGTCGAGCTGGCGGACGTCCCCGATCTGGGTCAGTGACGTGGACACCCCGCGTCGGTAGAAGAGGCCCAGCATTCCGACCACCGCGAAGGATTCGGCCTCGCGGTGCAGCCGCCAGATCCACGGCCGGTCCTCCGCCGTGCGCAACCCATCGGTGAAATGCAGCAGGCCGCTGTCCAGGAGTCGGCGGTGATAGATCCCGGCCCAGGCGTACGGGTAATCGACCATCGTGGACCGGTGGGCGGGCAGGATCGCCGCACGGGGATCCAGGGGGACGTCCCTCAGGCCGTGCGGTGCGCGCTGCACGGTGCGCTCCCGCCCGTGGGCCTGGACATGGTCCGTACGGACGAAATCGCAGCCCAGGCTCTCGGCGCGGGCCAGGAGTTCGGCGTAGTAGCCCGGCGCCAGCCAGTCGTCACCGTCCAGGAAGGTGAGGTATGCGCCGCGGGCCGCGTCCAGACCGGTGTTGCGCGCGGTGGCCAATCCGCCGTTCTGTTCATGTCTGATCACCACCACCCCTGGAATCTCTTCCTGGGCGCGATGCAGAATGTCCGCCGTCCCGTCGGTCGAACAATCGTCGACGAGGATGAATTCGAAGTCCTCGCGAGCGTTCGCCAGCAGGCTCCTGAGGGTGTCGGGCGCGTATGTCTGCACGTTGTAGAACGGCACGATGACGGAGAGCTTAACCACGCGTCACACGCTAGGCGGATGTCCGTCATTTACCCTGGCGCTGATGGGGCCAGCAGGTGAACGACGAATGTCGAAGTGATGAACCAGGTCCGTTCTTCGTCATAAGTGGGGCCCCTGTGAGGGTGATTCGCCAAGCATCGACGGGTTGTTAACCCGCTGTTGCCGTCACGTTGGGCCGCGAATCCGAATGCCTTCCTAAATTCGAAGACGTGCCTCCACGTACCGAAAGGACGAGCGCCCTCCGGGTCGCCGTCCTCGCCGACTCCGACACCCGATGGAAGTGGGGCGCGCTCACCGCGCGCCGGCTGACCACGGGCGACGGCGGCGCGCCCGCCCCCCGTACGGAGATCAGCGGACTGCTGCTGCGCGGCCGGGCGACCCCGACCCCCCGCCAGCTCGCCGAGGTCGGCGACGTGGGGATCGACGCCGACCGGGTGCGCGAGGTCACCGCCGTCGAGTTCCTGCACGCCGTGCGGGACGAGGGGTACGACGTCGTCGTCCTCGCCCTCGTCGGCGGCGCCGTCCAGGCCATGCTGCACGGCATCGCCGCGCTCCGGCTGCCCGCCAGGCCCGTCCTCGTCACCGGCTACGTCGGCGTCGTCTACGAGAAGCTCACCGACGGGCTCCTGCTGCGGCACGGCGCCGATGTCGTCCTCGCCAACTCCCGCCACGACGCGGAGCGTTTCCGCGCGGTGTACGAGGGCGTGGGCGCCGACGCATCGGCCGTCACGGAGGCCGCGCTGCCGTTCCTCGGCGGCGACCCGTACCGGCCCGAACCGGGCCGCGACACCCTGGTGTTCGCCGCCCAGCCCTCCGTGCCGGAGAACCGCGCCGACCGAACGTACCTGCTGCGCAGGCTCGTCGAGCACGCCCGGCTGCACCCCGGGCGCGAGGTCCTCCTGAAGCTGCGCTCCAAGCCCGGCGAGCACACCACGCACATCGAGGAACACCCCTACCAGCGGCTCGCCGAGCGTCTGCCCGGCGGCCTCCCGCCCAACTTCCGCCTGGTGTACGGGCACATGGGCGAGGTCCTGGACCGCACCGACCTGCTGGTCACCGTCTCCTCCACGGCCGCCCTGGAGGCCCTGCACCGCCGCATCCCCACCGCCGTCCTCACCGACCTCGGGGTGCGCGAGGCGCTCGGCAACCACCACTTCACCGGCTCCGGCCTGCTCGCCTCCTTCGACCACCTGGACGCGGGCGCCCGCCCCCGGCCCGACCCCCACTGGCTGGCCGGCCAGGGCGTCGCCGCCGACGGCGGCTACGCCACCGCCTACGACACCGCACGCGCCCGGGTCACCGCCCTGCTGGGCCGGGGCCCGCTGCCCGGACCGGCGCCGTACTACACACCCGCCACCGCCCCCGGCTACCTCCCCGGCATCCTCGCCCGCCACCACCTGGGCCCCGACGGCCACCCGCTGCCCGGCGCCGCCGCGCCCCGGGAGGCCGGCCGGGTCAGGACGGCGGTGCGCGAGGCGGTCCGCGACGCGGCCCGGGGCGCGTACCGGCACGGCGTCCAGCGCGTCGCCCCGGTCGTCCGGCGGATGGGGGAGCTGTGAAAACCACTGTCAACGCACTTACTGGAGCACCGATGACGCAACCCACCGTGCTCGCCGTGATCCCCGCGCGCGGCGGCTCCAAGGGCGTACCGGCCAAGAACCTCGCCCGGGTCGGCGGTGTCCCGCTCGTCGCCCGCGCCGTCCGCGCCTGCCTGGCGTCCGGCGAGGTGACCGACGTCGTGGTGACGACCGACGCCCCCGCCGCCGCGGAGGCGGCCCGCGCGGCGGCCGAAGCCCTCGGCGAGAGCGGCCGGCTGCACTGCGTACAGCGCCCCGAGGACATCGCCGGTGACACGGCGACCAGCGAGGCCGCCGTGCTGCACGCCCTCGACGCCTACGAGGCCCTGCGGGGCCGCACCGCCGACGTCGTCCTGCTCGTCCAGTGCACCAGCCCCTTCGTCGCCCGCGAGGACATCGACGGGGTCGCCGCCGCCGTCGCCCACGAGGGCGCCGACACCGCCGTCACCGTCGCCCCCTTCCACGGCTTCCTGTGGCGCGACGGCACCGCGGTCGAGGACCACAACTACGGCGTCAACCACGACAAGCGGATCCGCCCCCGCCGCCAGGACCGCCCCGAGGACCTGCTCGAGACGGGCGCCGCCTACGCCATGGACGCCGCCGGGTTCCGCACCCACCGCCACCGCTTCTTCGGCCACACCGCGCTGGTGCGCACCGATCCGGCCCGCGTCCTGGAGATCGACGACCCGCACGACCTGGCCCGCGCCCGCGCGCTGGCCCCGCTCCTGGACCCGGCCCCGCTGCCCACCCGCGACGACATCGACGCGGTCGTCCTCGACTTCGACGGAACCCAGACCGACGACCGGGTCCTCGTCGACTCCGACGGCCGCGAGACCGTCGCCGTGCACCGGGGCGACGGGCTCGGCATCGCCGCCCTGCGCAAGGCGGGCATCCCGCTGCTGATCCTGTCCACGGAACAGAACCCGGTCGTCGCCGCCCGCGCCCACAAGCTGCGCGTCCCCGTCCTGCACGGCATCGACCGCAAGGACCTCGCGCTCAAGCAGTGGTGCGACGAGCAGTCCCTCGCACCCGAACGCGTCATGTACGTCGGCAACGACGTCAACGACCTCCCCTGCTTCGCGCTCGCCGGCTGGCCCGTCGCCGTCGCGAGCGCCCACGACTCGGTACGCGCCGCGGCGCGCGCCGTGACGACCACCCCCGGCGGCTCCGGCGCCATCCGCGAGATCGCGGCCTGGCTCCTGGGCCCCACCCTCACCTCAGCCCCCACCGAGTAAGGAACCTCCCATGAGCACCTCCCGCCTGCGCACCCTCGGCAACCGCACCGCCGGACCCGGCCACCCCGTGTACATCACCGGCGAGATCGGCATCAACCACAACGGCGACCTCGACAACGCCCTCGCGCTCATCGACGTGGCCGCCGAAGCCGGCTGCGACGCCGTCAAGTTCCAGAAGCGCACCCCGGAGATCTGCACCCCGCGCGACCAGTGGGACATCGAGCGCGACACCCCCTGGGGCCGCATGACGTACATCGACTACCGCCACCGCGTGGAGTTCGGCGAGGACGAGTACCGGGCCATCTCCGAGCACTGCGCCGAGCGCGGCATCGACTGGTTCGCGTCCCCGTGGGACACCGAGGCCGTCGCCTTCCTGGAGAAGTTCGACGTCCCCGCCCACAAGGTGGCCTCCGCCTCGCTCACCGACGACGAACTGCTGCGCACCCTGCGCGCCACCGGCCGCACGGTGATCCTCTCCACCGGCATGTCGACCCCGCGCCAGATCCGGCACGCCGTCGAGGTGCTCGGCTCGGACAACATCCTTCTCTGCCACGCCACTTCGACGTACCCGGCGAAGGCCGAGGAGCTGAACCTGCGGGTCATCCACACCCTCCAGCAGGAGTACCCCAACGTCCCGATCGGCTACAGCGGTCACGAGACCGGCCTGCAGACCACCCTCGCCGCCGTCGCCCTCGGCGCCGCGTTCGTCGAGCGCCACATCACCCTGGACCGCGCCATGTGGGGCTCCGACCAGGCCGCGTCCGTCGAACCGCAGGGCCTGTCCCGCCTCGTCCGCGACATCCGCACCATCGAGGCGTCCCTCGGCGACGGCGTCAAGAAGGTGTACGAGTCCGAGCTCGGCCCGATGAAGAAGCTCCGCCGGGTCCCGGGCGTCGTCGCGGAGAGCGACGCGGCGGCCCCGGCCGCCGAGCCGGTCGCGGTCTGACGGGCCGACCGGTGAACCTCGCCTTCGTCGAGAGCCCGGTCCAGCTCCTGAACGTCCTGGAGTGGGCCGTCACCGAGGGAGGCGGCGGACGCGTCCTCACGGACGTCACCGTCGTCGTCCTCCCTCCGGTCGACCCGATGTCGCGCGGCCAGCTGCGCCGGATGGCGGAGCTGGCCCGCGACGAGGGCATGACCGTGCGCTGGCAGGAGGCGCGCGGCGACTCGGGCACCCCCGTGAAGTCGCTGCGCGCCCTCACCCGGCTCGTCCGCAACGCCGACCACATCGTCATCGGCGACCCGTTCTCGCGTTACGTGCAGCTCCTGCTCTCGCTCGTACGTCCCCGCCGCCTCACCGTGGTCGACGACGGCACCGCCACCATGGAGTTCGTCGCCCAGCTCACCCGGGGCGAGCGCCTGGTGCGCTGGCACCGGCGCGGCGGCTTCGACCCCCGCGGCCTGGCCCTGGCCCCGGTGACCGCCACCGCGCGGCGCCGCTTCACCCCGTCGCCGGCCCGCGAGGTCGAACTGTTCACCGCCATGCCGGTCATCCCGCCGCCGGGCGTCACCCTCATCCCGAACACCTTCTCCTGGACCCGTTCCCGCTTCGGCCCGCCGTCGCTCACCAAGGGCGCGGACCTGGTCGGCACCTCGCTCGTCGAGACGGGCGTGGTGGACCGGGCCCGCTATCTGGAGGCGGTCGCCGCCCTGGCCCGTACGCACGGCGCCACCCGCTACTTCGCCCACCGCCGCGAGTCCACCGAGAAGCTCCACGCCCTGGAGGCGGCCACCGGACTGGAGATCGTGCGCCCCGACCTCCCCCTGGAGCTCATCGCCCGCCGCGGCCCCATCGGCCGTACGGTCCTGAGCTTCCCCTCCACGGTGGTCCACACCCTGCCCCTCGCGCTGGCCGGCACCGAGGTGAAGGTCGCGGTCTGCGACATCGCCCCGGAATGGCTCCGCGAAACGGCCTCCCCGCGCGCCCAGGGCTTCCTGAGCGGCGTCACGGAGACGGCCCGGGACGTCCACCGCCTGGCGCCCTGGCGGGTGACGGCGGTGACGGGGGAGGCGTGAGGTGCGGTACCCGGTCAGACGGGCATGACCGGCACGTCGTAGGAGGGAATCCGCTTGTCCCTGGTCAGGATGGTCATTCCCTCCGTCTGGGCCTGAGCGATCAGTATCCGGTCGAAGGGGTCGCGGTGGTGCTCGGGCAGACGACCCGCCCGTACGCCGTGTCCGGCGGTGATGGGCAGCGGGAGGAACTGGCTGTCCCGCACCCGCTCCGCCAGGTCATCCGGCCCTTCAAGCTTTCCGAGGGACTGCTTGATCGCGATCTCCCACGGTGTCACCGCGCTGACGAAGACCGACGGTTCGGTGTCCAGCAGGTGTTTGGCCTCGTCGGTGAGCTCGGTGGAGTCGTCGAGCCACCACAGGACGACGTGCGTGTCGAGCAAGAGCTTCATCAACGCATCCCGAAGGCGTCGGCGATGTCGTCCGGCAGCTCGTCGAAGTCGTCGTTGATGTGGATCCGCCCCCGCAATGAGCCGCGCCCGGTCCGCTTGACCCGGGTCCTCAGCGGCACGACCTTGGCCACCGGCTCTCCAGCCTTGGAGATCACGACTTCCTCACCGGTGGCCACCTGCTCCAGGATGCGCGAGAAGTGTGTCTTGGCCTCGTGCACGTTGTACTGACGAGCTGCTTCCACGGCTGCCTCGCAAGAACGGGTCGAAGAGTGGACCAACCACTGGACTAAGCGTACGCCCCGCTGCGGGGCCACGCCCCGGCTCGGCCCTCGCTCCACCGTGCGGCGAGCGCCGGAGTGTACCCATCCCGTTCGCCTCCCACACGCCAAGACGCGGTCAAACATTCGCCTATGTGGCTGAAGTTTTCTTGTTTCATGGTCAGTTGAGGAGGGAAGAGGCTTACCCTTCAACAGGTGAGCCAGTTGATCTGCCCCGAGACCGATGCCGACCAGCCCCAGGACGAGACCCTGCCCGGCGCCCTGCCCGCCGCCCTGTGCGCCGAGCTGATCGCCTTCCGCAGAGACCTGCACATGCACCCCGAGCTGGGCAATCAGGAGTTCCGCACCACCGCGGCGATCAAGGCCCGACTGGAGCGGGCGGGGCTCGCGCCCCGGGTGCTCACCTCCGGGACCGGGCTCATGTGTGACGTCGGCACGCGCGGGGAAGGCACGCGGCCCATGCTCGCGCTGCGGGCCGACATCGACGCGCTGCCCATCCCGGACACCAAGGCCGGCGTGCCGTACCGCTCCACCGTGCCCGACCGGGCGCACGCCTGCGGGCACGACATCCACACCACCACCGTCCTCGGTGCCGGCCTGGTGCTCGCCGAGCTGGACCGGCAGGGGCTGCTGCCCAACCCGGTGCGGCTGATCTTCCAGCCGGCCGAGGAGGTGCTGCCCGGCGGGGCGCCCGACGCGATCGAGTCCGGTGTCCTCGACGGCGTCGGCCGGATCATCGGCGTCCACTGCGACCCGAAGGTGGACGTCGGCCGGATCGGTCTCCGGGTCGGCGCGATCACCTCCGCCTGCGACCGCCTCGAACTCTCCCTGGACGGACCGGGCGGCCACACCGCCCGCCCGCACCTGACCACGGACCTGGTCACCGCCGCCGCCAAGGTCGCCACCGAGGTGCCCGCCCTGCTGGCCCGCCGGGTCGACGCGCGGTCCGGGCTCGCCCTGACCTGGGGGCGGCTGGAGACCGGCCACGCCTGCAACGTCATCCCGCAGCACGCGGAGCTCTCCGGCACGGTCCGCTGCCTGGACCTCAAGGCGTGGCGCGAGGCGCCGGACCTGGTGCACGCCGCGATCGACGAGGTCGCCGGGATGCACCGCGCCAAGACGGTGATCAACTACGTCCGCGGCGTCCCGCCCGTCGTCAACGACGCCGCCGCGATCGACCTCCTGGCCGGCGCCATGTCCGCCCGCCGGGGCCCGTACGCCATCGAGGACACCGAGCAGAGCCTCGGCGGCGAGGACTTCTCCTGGTACCTGGAGCACGTCCCGGGGGCCATGGCCCGCCTCGGGGTGCGCACCCCCGGCGATACGCGCGGGCTCGACCTCCACCGGGGCAACTTCGACGCCGACGAGGAGGCCATCACGGTCGGCGTGGAACTGTTCACCGCCTCCGCGTTGCTCCACACGACAGGCTGAGAGCAGAGCGGCTCGCCGCCGGTCGTCAGCGACGGGTGCAGGCGACACCGAGCGAGCGAGTCAGTCGTGCTCTGCCTCGATGCTGCCGACGGTGGAGCGGTCTGCTGGTTGGTCGACCCACGAGTGCAGGGGAAGGATGGCCCGGTCATGAGCGCAAAGCGCGCGCAACCGACTGCCGTTCCTGAGACGACTCCTTGGATCCGGTCTTTTGATGCAGGACTCCTCGTTCCTTGCGTGCCGTCATCCGCGTACGTGTGCTTTGCCAGATCTTGGGTCGGCAGAGTTCTGGTTCCCAAGGGTGAGATAGGAGGAGATTGCCCACTCGATGGCCGTTCCGTTTTTTTCTCCCCTCGGCGTGCTTGATGAGGGAATCAGGAGTCGGCCAACAAGAGAAAGGACTGCCTTAACTCGTGCGGCGACTAGCAGAGTGACGGGAGCGGCAGAAATCTTTTTCTCTGCTATTCGAGCACCGGACTGGGTTCGCGAAAATCCTCGCATTGATCAGAAACTCATGGGGTTCTCGTCCAGGACGTAGCGGACGTGTGGGCCGCCGAAGTAGCCGTGGACGATGTGTGGCTGGCGTTGGCGTCTGCGGAAGAAGCGGCGGGTCTCGGCGGCGAGTTCGGCCTGGTCTCGGGCCCGGTGCTGTTTGGGCAGGCTGTGCTTGAGGTCCGCGTTGACCAGCTCGTCGGGGTTCAGCTCGGGCGAGTACGGGGGCAGGAAGTGCAGCTCGATGTCGTTGGGGTGGGCGGCCAGCCAGGTGCGGACCTTCTTCGAGCGGTGGGCGGAGTGCCCGTTGACCACGAGGTGGATCTTGGTCTCGACGTGGCCGGCGAGCCGGTCCAGGAAGCGGCACATCACCTCGGCGGTGAAGCTCTCGGTGAAGACCATGAAGTGCATCCGGGTCCTGCTCGACGGCCCGCTTGTCGGGGCGTTGGAAGGACAGTCCCCAACGCTTCAAGTACTTGCCCACACCCGGCTCGGTCAGCCGCACCCGGTACAGCTTCGCGATCAGCTCGCCCACCAACCGCCGCGTCCACAGCTGACCGGAAAGCCCCACGTCACAGGGCCGGTGATCGAGGACTGCCTGCCGCACCGCGGCCTGCTCGGCCTCCCCGAGCACCTGGTGCACCCCGACCGGCTTGCCCCGCGGGCGCATCGCCAGGGCCTCCCGGCCGCCGGTCTGCCACTTCGCCCACCAGATGTCGACCGCCTTCAGCGACACCCCGAACACCGCGGCCACGTCCTCACGGTCCCGCCCCGCCACCAACGCCGCCACCGCCCGCAACCGCAGGGCCTCCTGCGCCGACGGCGACAGATGCCGCGCGTCCCCCACCAGATCGCTCACGCACCAACAACGACCCAGAACCCAAACCGTTTCTGATCAATAGGAGGTGCCGCGCACGACGATGCACTGAGAATTTCTGTCACAGACGTGTTCGAGTCAGCCCCACCTTGTAGACGCCCACGCTTGTGTTATCGGAGCACTGGGCGCTGGAGGTCTTGCCGTTGCCCACCCGGTTCCCGTTGACGTGCCACTGGCTACCGCGCGGATCGATACAGGTGAGACGGACCTGGACGCCTTCGAGAGGGTAGGGGAGCATGCCGGTGCACTTGGCGTAGCCCTTGTAGGGCGCGGTGCTTGACTTCCAGGTGTCGCAGTCGACGGAGGCTGTGCCGACCTCTGCTGCGCTTGCGGAGGGTGCGGTGACGGCGATCGAGCCGGCTGCGAGGACGAGCCCGGCGGCCAGGCTAAGCATCTTCTTCATGGTTGCCTCTCAGTGGCGTGGTCAGTGGTTGAGGGCTGCGGGCGCCCCTTGCGAAGGCTGCAGGCTCAAGGGGCGGCCTGATGCTAGGCGCTGAACGAGACGCCGGTCTTGAGGATGCCGACGTTGGGGTTGTCCGAGCACTTGACGGTCGAGGTCTGGGTGTTTCTTACCCACGGGCCGTACGCGATCCAGGTGCTTCCGCGCGGATCGACACAGGTGACCTTCACCCGAAATTTATCGAATGAGGATATTTCGCTGCAGTAGGCGGAGCCGGTGTAGGGTGCACTATTTGACGTCCAGGTCTTGCAGTTTCCTATGCCGGCAGATGCGGCGGGGGCCACAACTCCCGCGGTGGCCAGAACTGCTGTCGTGATCGAAAAGATGGAGATTATTCGCTTCATTTTTCCCCTCTGGTTGAAGATTTGTATCGCGATTCGGAATGAGTCGGATTGATTGAATCCGGCTCAAATTAACGACGATGCACCTCGTTAGATTCTCCCGATTTGGCGAATTACATTATTTAACAAAGCTTTAAGATTTGAGTCAACCGTTTCTCTGGGTTTGGCTGAATGTCATGAGATGAAGGTGATGAAATGTGAGTGATATTCATGTATGGGTGTTTTGCGCTGAGAGGTGTGGCCTGTTTCGCTTGTACGGCCTTCGGTGGCGTGCGACCCGCGGCGTGGCCCCAAGGCGATCGAGGAAGAGGCCCTCGCCGCCTCCGCGTTGCTCCACGTCACCCATCCGTAACCGGACAGGTCGCCCCGTGTTCGCGACGATCCGATAACGGCTGCCGTACAGGTCCTTATCTGACATCTACGCGCGTTACGATCGCCGCGAAACCAGCGCCGGAAGAGGCGCTTCGGTCAGGTTTGAAGGAGCCTTCCCTTGCGCCGGGTATCCAAGATCAGTGCCGCGATCGCCGTCACCGCGGCCCTCGCGCTCACCGCCACCGCGTGTGGCGAGTCGTCCGACGAGAGTTCCGGCTCGGACGACGGCAAGATGAAGATCGGTATGGCCTACGACGTCGGCGGCCGTGGCGACAACTCGTTCAACGACTCCGCCGCGCGCGGCCTGGACAAGGCCAAGGCCGAGTTCGGCGCCGAGACGAAGGAGCTCACCGCCAAGACCGGTGAGAGCTCGGCCGACCGCGACCAGCGCCTCCAGTCCCTCGCGGAGGGCGGCTACAACCCGGTCATCGCGATCGGCTTCGCGTACAAGGAGGCGGTCGACAAGATCGCGCCCAAGTACCCGAAGATCACCTTCGGCCTGGTCGACTCGGTCTCCGACGTGAAGAACGTCGACAACATCGTCTTCACCGAGGAGCAGGGCTCGTACCTCGCCGGTGTCGCGGCGGCGCTGAAGTCCAAGGATGGCAAGGTCGGCTTCATCGGCGGTGTGGACCTCCCGCTGATCAAGAAGTTCGCCGCCGGTTTCCGTCAGGGCGTCCTGGACACCAAGCCGAAGGCCACGGTGCAGATCCAGTACCTGTCCACCGGCTCGGACCTGTCCGGCTTCGGCAGCCCCGACAAGGGCAAGGCCGCCGCCAAGGGCATGCTCGACAAGGGCATCGACGTCATCTTCGCCGCCGCGGGCGGCTCGGGCGCCGGCTCGATCGAGGCCGTCGCCGGCAAGAAGGGCGCCTGGTCCATCGGCGTCGACTCCGACCAGGCCAAGGACCCGGCCCTGTCGAAGTACGCGGACACGATCATGACCTCGGTCGTCAAGAACGTCGACGCAGGCGTCTTCGACCTGGTCAAGTCGGTCAAGGACGGCAAGCCGGTGACCGGCACCGAGACCTACTCCCTGGCCAAGGGCGGCGTCAGCCTGACCACCACGGGTGACCACCTCAAGGACATCCAGACCCAGCTCGACGAGGCGAAGAAGAAGATCGTCGACGGCACCATCACGGTCAAGACCACGACCTGATCCGGCCGTCGATCGGGGTCCGGGCGAGCGGCTTCGGCCGCCCGTCCCGGGCCCCGATTCACGTACCCCGGCGGGGTGCGGGCCGTCTGTGATCGGCTGGCCAACGATTCGGCGACGCTACGCGCGTAGCGGCGGGACTGGGACCGGCCCGGCGCGATACGTTTTCCGCCGCGCCCGTACGCCCTCCCGTACCCCACGAGCCGTACACCTCCCCACCCGCCATCCACCGCCTTCCCGTCCTCACCGCCCCCGCCCTCCGCTCCTGCCAAGGAGAGTGCGCCATCAACGCGTCCAGCAGTCCCAACGCCGTGGAGCTCCGCGGTATCACCAAGCGGTTCCCCGGGGTCGTGGCCAACCACGACATCGACATCACCGTGCGCCGCGGCACCGTCCACGCCCTCGTCGGCGAGAACGGCGCCGGCAAGTCCACTCTGATGAAGATCCTTTACGGCATGCAGAAGCCGGACGAGGGCACCATCGCGGTGGACGGCGAACAGGCCGTGTTCTCCAACCCGGGCGACGCCATCGACCGCGGCATCGGCATGGTGCACCAGCACTTCATGCTCGCCGACTACCTCACCGTCCTGGAGAACGTGGTCCTGGGCTCCGAGAAGCTGTACGGCATCGGCGATCGGGCCCGCGCCAAGATCAGAGAGATCTCCGACGCCTACGGGCTGGGCATCCGCCCGGACGCCATGGTCGAGGACCTCGGGGTCGCCGACCGTCAGCGCGTGGAGATCCTCAAGGTCCTCTACCGGGGCGCCCGCACCCTGATCCTCGACGAGCCCACCGCCGTCCTCGTCCCGCAGGAGGTCGACGCGCTCTTCGACAACCTGCGCGAGCTCAAGGCCGAGGGCCTGACCGTCATCTTCATCTCGCACAAGCTGGGCGAGGTCCTGTCGGTCGCCGACGAGATCACCGTCATCCGGCGTGGCACCACCGTCGGCACCGCCGACCCCCGGAACACCACGACCAAGCAGCTCGCCGAGCTGATGGTCGGCAGCGAGCTGCCCTCCCCGGAGACCCGCGAATCGACGGTCACCGACACGCCCATGCTCACCGTCGACGGCCTGCGGCTCACCGCGACCGACCCGGACGGCGCCGTGCGCGCCGTGCTCGACGGCATCACCTTCACCATCCACAAGGGCGAGGTCCTGGGCATCGCCGGCGTGGAGGGCAACGGCCAGTCCGAACTGGTCGACGCGATCATGGGCATGCGCACCCCGGACGAGGGCACCCTCACGCTGGATGCCGCGGACATCTCCCGCACCCCGACGCGCAAGCGCCGCGAGGGCGGCATGGCCGTCATCCCCGAGGACCGCCACCGGCACGGTCTCCTCCTGGAGGCACCGCTCTGGGAGAACCGCATCCTGGGCCATGTCACGGAGCGCCCCAACAGCCGGGGCGCCTTCCTCGACATCAAGGCCGCCCGCACCGACACCGAGCGGATCGTGCGCGAGTACGACGTCCGCACCCCCGGTATCGACGTCACTGCGGCCTCCCTCTCCGGCGGCAACCAGCAGAAGCTGATCGTGGGCCGCGAGATGAGCCACGCGCCCAAGCTGCTGATCGCCGCCCACCCCACCCGGGGCGTGGACGTCGGGGCGCAGGCGCAGATCTGGGACCAGATCCGCGAGGCCCGCAGCGAGGGCCTGGCGGTCCTGCTGATCTCCGCCGACCTGGACGAGCTGATCGGGCTCTCCGACACCCTGCGCGTCATGTACCGCGGCCGCCTGGTCGCGGACGCCGACCCGGCGACCATCACCCCCGAGGAGCTGGGCTCGGCGATGACGGGCGCGGCCAGCGGCCACCTCGAAGCGCCGGAGGAGGGCGGGGCGCCTGCCGCGCCCGCCACGGACGACGACACCGACCCCCGCGAAGGGGGAGAGGACCGATGAAGAAGATCGACAAGGAGCGTGTGCTCCTGGGGATCGCGGCCCCCGTACTCGCGATCGTGGTCGCCTTCCTGGTGACGGCACTCGTGCTCGCCGCCACCGGCAAGGAGCCGTTCAACGCCTTCGGCATCATGTTCGACTACGGGCTGAAGTCGGACAGCCAGGTCTACATCCTGAACAAGGCGACGACGTACTACCTCGCGGGTCTCGCGGTGGCCGTCGGCTTCCGGATGAACCTCTTCAACATCGGCGTCGACGGGCAGTACCGCCTCGCCGCGTTCTTCGCCGCCGCGCTCGGCGGCGCGCTGACCCTGCCCGGCGCCCTGCAGATCCCGCTGATCATCCTCACCGCGATGATCGTCGGCGCCATGTGGGCCGGCATCGCCGGTCTGCTCAAGGTCACCCGGGGCGTCAGCGAGGTCGTCTCGACGATCATGCTGAACTCCATCGCGACCGCGGTCATCGGCTACCTGCTCCAGCAGAACCGCCTCGGCCACCTCGACGAGGCCGGCACCAAGATCTCCACCAAGCCGCTCCCGGAGTCCTCGCACTTCTTCGAGTTCCCGACGACGCCGACGCCCGTCTGGGGCTTCATCGTCGTCGCAGTCGCTGCGGGCATCGCGTACTGGTTCACGCTCTCCCGCACCCGCTTCGGCTTCGACCTGCGCACGGTCGGCCAGTCCGGCTCCGCCGCCGAGGCCAGCGGCGTCAACGTCCGCCGCATGGTCATCACCTCGATGCTCATCTCGGGCGCCGTCGCCGGCCTCATCGGCATGCCGACGCTGCTCAACGACAGCCACGAGTTCAGCGGCGACTTCCCCGTGGGCATCGGTTTCACCGGCATCGCCATCGCCCTCCTCGGTCGCAACCACCCCATCGGCATCGCGCTCGGCGCGCTGCTCTGGGGCTTCCTGGAGCGCGGCACCGGAAAGCTGGAGTTCGAGGGATACGACAAGGAGATCGTCGGCGTGATCCAGGGCGTCATCGTCCTGTGCGTCGTCATCGCCTACGAAGTCGTCCGCCGCTACGGACTCAAGCGCCAGCAGAGCAAGGTCGGCGCGGAACTCGCCGCACAGGCCGCCCGTAACTCCGACCAGCAGGAGGTGTCGGCGTGA
This sequence comes from Streptomyces sp. NPDC019224, assembly GCF_040632605.1. Taxonomy (NCBI): domain Bacteria; kingdom Bacillati; phylum Actinomycetota; class Actinomycetes; order Kitasatosporales; family Streptomycetaceae; genus Streptomyces; species Streptomyces sp. NPDC019224. The sequence goes on from NZ_JBEYCF010000001.1 coordinate 196,423, forward strand.
CCGTCACGGCGACTTCCACCCCGCCCCCGGCGGCCCCCAAGGTCTCCGGCGGCAAGAGCGGCCGTTCCCGCCTCTCCTTCCCCGTACTCCTGCTGATCATCGCGGGCGTCCTGCTCGCGCTGTCCGCCGTACGCGCCATCACCGGCGCCCAGGACGTCACCTCGGCGGGCCAGATCAGCGCCGCCCTCGCCATGGCCGTGCCGATCGGTCTCGCCGGTCTCGGCGGCCTGTGGTCCGAACGCGCCGGCGTGGTCAACATCGGCCTCGAAGGCATGATGATCCTCGGCACCTTCTTCGGTGCCTGGGCCGGCTGGCAGACCAGCCCCTGGCTCGGCGTCCTCGCCGGCGTCATCGGCGGCATGCTCGGCGGTCTGCTCCACGCGGTCGCGACCATCACCTTCGGCGTCGACCACATCATCTCCGGCATCGCCATCAACATCTTGGCGCTCGGCTTCACCACCTACTTCGCCAAGCTGTGGTTCAACAGCGGCGAGGCGGCGGCCAAGGGCGGCTCCCCGAAGCAGTCCCCGCCGGCCGACGAGATCACCTCGGTGACCATCCCCGGCCTCTCCGACGGACTGCACTCCATCGAGAAGCACCACTGGTTCTTCGTCTCCGACCTGGCCGGCATCCTCGGCGGCCTCGTCACCAACCTCTCGCTGCTGACGATCCTGGCCGTCGTCCTGTTCGTCGCGACCTTCTTCGTCCTGTGGAAGACGGCGTTCGGCCTGCGGCTGCGCTCCTGCGGCGAGAACCCGGTCGCCGCCGAATCGCTCGGTGTCAACGTCTACACGTACAAGTACGTCGCGGTGATCGTCTCCGGGGGCCTCGCCGGGCTCGGCGGAGCCTTCCTCTCCCTGGTCACCTCGCACATCTACAACGAGGGCCAGACCGGCGGACGCGGTTACATCGGTCTCGCCGCGATGATCTTCGGCAACTGGCGTCCCGGCGGACTCGCCATGGGCGCGGGCCTGTTCGGCTTCGCCGACGCGCTCCAGCTGCGCAACGGCGGCGAGTCCGTCCACGCGCTGCTCCTGCTGCTGTTCGTCGTGCTCGCCGGTCTCGCCGTGTGGAAGCTCTACCGCAAGAGCTACGTGCAGGGCGTCGTCAGCGCGGTCATCGCCGCCGTCGTCCTGGTCTGGTATCTCGGTACGGACAGCGTGCCCACCGAGTTCGTCAGTGCCACGCCGTACATCGTCACGCTGCTCGTCCTCTCGCTCTCCGCGCAGCGGCTGCGGATGCCGAAGGCGGACGGCATGCGCTATCGCAAGGGTCAGGGCAAGTGACGCCCCCGGCCTTCACCGAAGCCGGCTGGGACGCCCTGCGGGCCGCCGCCCGGGACGCCATGTCCCGGGCGTACGCCCCGTACTCCGGCTACCCGGTCGGCGTCGCCGCCCGCGTCGACGACGGCCGCACCATCACCGGCTGCAACGTCGAGAACGCCTCGTACGGGATCGGGCTCTGCGCCGAGTGCGGCCTGGTCTCCCAGCTGCACGCCACGGGCGGCGGCCGGCTGACCCACTTCACCTGCGTGGACGGGGCGGGCGAGATCCTGGTCCCGTGCGGTCGGTGCAGGCAGCTGCTGTACGAGTTCGGCGGCCCGGAGCTCGTCCTGGAGACCCCGGACGGCCTCCGCACCCTGGACGAGATGCTGCCGCAGGCGTTCGGCCCGTCGCACCTCGGCTGACAACGCGCCGGGTGGGCCCGCTCTCCGGGCCCACCCGGCGCCCCTTTCTCCCTCTATGCGCGTAGAGTCAACGGCACTCATCGCGTGTGTACGTACCGGCCGGAAGGACGCCAGACCATGGACGCCATCTCCGTCATCCGCACCAAGCGGGACCGAGGCGAGCTGACACCCGAGCAGATCGACTGGGTCATCGACGCGTACACCCGCGGCGAGGTCGCCGACGAGCAGATGTCCGCGCTGGCCATGGCGATCCTGCTGAACGGCATGAACCGTACGGAGATCGCCCGCTGGACCGCCGCGATGATCGCCTCCGGCGAGCGGATGAACTTCGACGCCCTCTCGCGCCCCACCACGGACAAGCACTCCACCGGCGGCGTCGGCGACAAGATCACCCTCCCGCTCGCCCCGCTCGTCGCCGCCTGCGGTGCCGCCGTGCCCCAGCTCAGCGGACGCGGCCTCGGCCACACCGGCGGCACCCTCGACAAGCTGGAGTCCGTCCCCGGCTGGCGCGCCCACCTCTCGAACGCCGAGATGCTGGACGTCCTCGACACCACCGGCGCCGTCATCTGCGCGGCGGGCGACGGCCTCGCCCCCGCCGACAAGAAGCTGTACGCGCTGCGCGACGTCACCGGCACCGTCGAGTCGATCCCGCTCATCGCCAGCTCGATCATGTCCAAGAAGATCGCCGAGGGCACCGGCGCCCTCGTCCTGGACGTCAAGGTCGGCTCCGGCGCCTTCATGAAGACCCTCGACGACGCCCGCGAGCTCGCCTCCACCATGGTCGCGCTCGGCACCGACAGCGGCGTCCGCACGGTCGCCCTGCTCACCGACATGTCCACCCCCCTCGGCCTCACCGCCGGCAACGCCCTGGAGGTCCGCGAGTCCGTCGAGGTCCTGGCCGGCGGCGGCCCGAGGGACGTCGTCGACCTCACCCTGGCCCTCGCCCGCGAGATGCTGGACGCGGCCGGCCTCAAGGACGCCGACCCGGAGAAGGCCCTCCGGGACGGCTCCGCGATGGACGTCTGGCGCCGCATGATCTCCGCCCAGGGCGGCGACCCCGACGCCCCGCTCCCGGTCGCCCGCGAGCGGCACGTCATCAGGGCCTCCTCCACCGGCGTCCTGACCCGCCTGGACGCCTACGACATCGGCGTCGCCGCCTGGCGCCTCGGCGCGGGCCGCGCCCGCAAGGAGGACCCGGTCCAGGCCGGCGCCGGCATCGAACTCCACGCCAAGCCCGGCGACGAGATCACCGACGGCCAGCCGCTGCTGACGCTGCACACGGACACCCCGGAGAAGTTCGACTACGCCCTCAAGGCCCTCCCGGACGCCTACGACATCGCCCCGGCGGGCACGCCGTTCACGGCGACCCCGGTGGTACGGGAGCGCATCGCCTGACGCCCCCGCGATGACTTTCCGGCGCGCCGCCGGTCTCCTTGGGTATGAACCCCAAGCGGCCGGCGGCCGTCGTCGTCCTCCCGGGCCACCTGACCCGGGCCGATGTGCCACGCCTGTGCGCGGAACTGGAGGCCCTGCTGTCAGCCGCCCCCGAAGCCCATGAGGTGCACTGCGACGCGAGCGCCGTCGGCCACCCGGACCTGATCACGGTGGAGGCCGTGGCCCGCCTCTCCCTGACCGCCCGCAGGGCCGGGGGCCGCCGCCTGCGGCTGCGCGACGCCCAGCCGGGGCTGCGGGCGCTGCTGGACCTGGTGGGGCTGGGGGAGGCGACGGGGGCCGCCGAGCCCTCGCCCTGAGCCGCCGGTCCCGCCCTCCGGCGTCAGTCGTCCACCACCGCGTAGTCGCACAACACCGCCGTGACGTGGCTCTGGACGCCGTCCTTCGTCATGTCACCGGCCAGCGGGGCAAAGGCCGGCGGAGCGGGGCTCGGCGAGCGCTTCGCCGCCCGCATCGCCTCCGCGCAGTCGAACTCCGGCTGCGGTCCCGGCTCGGCGGCCGACGACGGTGGCGTCACCGGCGCGGGCCCCGACGTCGCCGTCGGCTCACCGAGCCACTGCGTGACCCCCCACCCCGCGCCCGCGAGCACCACCCAGCCCGCCACCACCGCCCGCACCACGCGCCGCCTCACGCCGCATCCGCCTCCAGGCGGTCGGGGAAGCCGAACAGCGGGAACCAGCGCGGGGTGTCCAGGAAGCAGTGCATGCCCGTGATCGCGCCGTCCGATATGTCGATGACCTGGACCGCCCACGGGACGAAGCCGGGGCCCTCCGGGTCCGGCTTGTAGTGGGCGAAGGCCGGGGTGCCGTTGGCGGAGGTCGCGAGCAGGCGGGAGCCGGCGCAGCTCGCGCCGATGGACGTCATGAAGCCGGTGATGTCCTCGTGGCCCCGGAGCCAGAGGTCGAACGGCGGCATCGTCATCACCGCGTCCTCGTGGAGGAGGGCGGTCAGGGCCTTCATGTCGTAGCCCTCGAACGCCGCCACATACCGTTCGAGGAGGGCGGCCTGCTCCTCGTCGAGGGGGTTCGCGGCGTCGGCGGCCACGGCCTCGTGGTCGGTCAGCGTGGCCCGGGCGCGCTGGAGGGCGCTGTTGACCGAGGCGACCGAGGTGCCGAGCAGTTCCGCGACCTCGGCGGCCTTCCACGCCAGGACCTCGCGCAGGATCAGTACGGCCCGCTGCTTCGGCGGCAGGTGCTGGAGCGCGGCGACGAACGCGAGGCGTACCGACTCGCGCGCCACCGCCGCCTCCGCCGGGTCGTCGGTCGTCGGGATGATCCGGCCGTCCGGCATCGGCTCCAGCCAGGTGTTCTCCGGCAGCGGGTTGAGCGCGGCCTGCGCGAGCGGCGTCGGCCCCGACAGGTCGACCGGCCTCGCCCGCTTCCTGCCCGCGTTCAGCATGTCGAGGCAGACGTTCGTCGCGATGCGGTACAGCCAGGACCGCAGCGAGGACCGGCCCTCGAACTTGTCGAAGTTGCGCCAGGCCCGCACCAGCGTGTCCTGGACGGCGTCCTCCGCCTCGAAGGCCGAGCCGAGCATCCGGTAGCAGTAACCGGTCAGCTCGACCCGGTGTCCTTCCAGGCGGCTGTCGATGTCGCCCCTCGGGCGGGTCCCCGTACCGGAGCCCGCCGCCGCTGTCGGTTCACCCATCGCCCGCTCCACCCCTGTCGTGCTGTGACACCGCTCACTTCACCCAGCACCTCGGAAGCTACCGCAGGGGACTGACAGCGGGGGTGGGAAGAGCGGAAAGCGGTCAGGTTCCCGGCTTGCGGCCGTACACGTAGACGTCGTCGCCGTTCTTCAACAGGTTCCAGTATGACTTCGCGTCCGAGGTCCGCATGTTGACGCAGCCGTGCGACCCCGGCGGGTTCCACATCTTCACGCCGACCGCGTGGAACGCCTGGCCGCCGTCGAAGAACTGCGAGTACGGCATGGCCACGTGGTAGATCGACGACACGTGGTTCTGGTGGCGCCAGGAGATCTTCTTGGCGCCGGTCCGGGTCTCGTACCCGTCGCGCCCGGTCCGCACCGGTACCGGCCCGAACTTCAGCTTCTCGCCGTCCTGGATCCAGCTGATCTGCCGCGTCAGGTCGACACAGGCGATGCGCCCCTTGTCGGTGGGGCACTTCCCGGCCTGGTTCGGGTTCTTCCCGGCCGCCTTCTGCGCGGTGAGCGTCTGCATCGTGCGCCATGTGACCGGCCCCGCGTAACCGATGGTCGGAGTGACCCCGTACGTGCTCTGGAACGAGCGGATCGCCGTGCAGTCGGCCGCCGACTGCCTGCCGTCCACCTTCAGGCCCAGGTACTTCTCGGCCTGCTTCTGGTACGGCCCCGCGGACGCCGTGCAGGACGCCGCCTGTGCGGTGCCGCCCGTACCGAGGACGAACGCCGGTATCGCGGCCAGGCCCGCGACGGACAGGACGAGTCCCCGTCGCGCCCGTATGACCCCGATATCCCGTATGTTCCGCATGTTCTTCCTGTCTTCCATGTACACGCCGACTCCCCTTCGCGCGCACCGCGACGGTTCCGTCTGCTGGATGCGCGAAGGGGAGCGGTTGGTTGTGCGCCGTATGTCTCAGTTCCGTACGGACGCCACGGCGGCGGGCCGCAGCCGTTCGGCGCGGGCGACCCGGGTCCCGTACAGCGTGACGGACACGACTCCGAGGACCGCGAGCAGCCCCAGCGTGACCGTGCCCGCCCAGCCGCCGGCGTGGAAGGCTACCGCGCCGAGCGTGCCGCCCGCGCTGGAGCCCAGGTAGTACGCCGACTGGTAGAGCGCGGACGCCTGGGCGCGGCCCGTCGTCGCCGTACGGCTCACCGACGACGAGGCGACCGCGTGCCCGGCGAAGAAGCCCGCCGTGATCAGCACCAGGCCCAGCAGCACGGCGGCCAGCCGGTCGGCCAGCGAGAGCAGCAGGCCGGCGGCCGTGGTGGAGACGGCGAGGTACAGCGCGCCCCGCCGCCCGAGCCGGCCCACGAGCCGCCCGGCGGCGGCGGAGGAGACCGTACCGACGAGGTACACCAGGAAGATCGAACCGACGACGCCCTGCGGCAGGCTGAACGGAGCCTCGACGAGCCGGTAACCGATGACGGTGTAGACGGCCCCGAACACCGTCATGAACAGCGCGCCGATCGCGTACAGCCGGCGCAGCAGCGGGTTGGCGAGGTGCGTGCCGACCGTACGGGCGAGCGCCTTCGGGTTCAGCGTCCCGGGGGTGAAGTTCCGGGCGCGCGGGATCATGAAGTGGAAGACGACCGCGCAGGCCACGGCCAGCAGACCGACCGCGCCGAGCGCCGCCCGCCAGCCCCACAGCTGCGCGATCCAGCCGGTGAGGATGCGACCGCTCATCCCGCCGATGCTGTTGCCGGCCACGAACAGCCCGATCGCGGCGACGAGCGCCTTGGGCCGCACCTCTTCCGCCAGGTACGCCATCGCGGAGGCGGGCAGCCCGGCGAGTGCGGCACCTTGCACGGCGCGCAGCGCGATCAGCCAGCCCAGCGAGGGCGCGAACGGTACGAACAGCCCGACCGTGACCGCGATCACCAGCGAGGCGGTCATCATCTGCCGCCGCCCGAACCGCTCGGACAGCGCGCTCATCGGCAGCACGCACAGCGCCAGCGCGCCCGTCGCGGCGGACACGGTCCAGCTCGCCTGCCCGGCCGTGGCGCCGAAGGACGCGGAGACGGCGGGCAGCAGCGCCTGCGTGGAGTAGAGGAGCGCGAACGTGGCGACACCGGCGGCGAAGAGGGCGAAGCTCATCCGGCGGTAGCCGGGACCCCCGGGTTCGAGCCGGTCGGTGGTGTCGGTGACGGGGGACGACTGGGTCGAGGCGGCCACGACGAGGGTGGACGCCCCGGTACTGGCGGGAGGCATGCAAGGAACGTAGGCCGCGCGCCTCTCATGCGTCCAATGCACAAACAGCGAATAATCAATCCCATGGTGCATCAACGCAGCTCACAGCCCCGGCTGTCACCCAGTAGTTACGAAGAAGACATTCGCGCGGTACTTGCGCCCCGCCTCGCCTACTTCGAGGCGGTCGCCCGCCACGAACACGTCACCCGTGCCGCCCAGGAGCTGGGCGTCCCGCAGTCCACGCTCTCGCGGGCGATGGTGCGGCTGGAGGACGACCTGGGCGTCGCCCTGTTCGCCCGCAAGGGCCGCACGGTCTCCCTCACCCCGGCCGGCCGCACCTTCCTCGGCTCGGCGGAGCGCGCCCTCGCCGAGGTGGAGAAGGCCGCCGACTCGGTACGCGCCGACGCCGACCCCACCGCCGGCAAGGTCGCCTTCGGCTTCCTCCACACCCTGGGCTCGGAAACCGTCCCCGCCCTCATCCGCGCCTTCCGCGTCGACCACCCCCGGGTCCGCTTCCAGCTCGTCCAGAACTACGGCGAGGCCATGATCGAACGCCTCCGCGCCGGCGGCCTCGACCTCTGCCTCACCTCCCCCGTCCCGGACGCCCCCGACCTGGTCGCCCGCCGCCTGGACGAACAACGCCTGCGCCTGGTCGTCCCCGAGGACCACCCCCTGGCCACCCGCCGCCGCATCCGCCTCGCCGAAGCCGCCGACGAGACCTTCGTCACCCTGGAACCCGGCTACGGCCTCCGCCGCATCACGGACGACCTCTGCGCGGAAGCGGGCTTCGTCCCCCGCGTGGCCTTCGAGGGCGAGGAGGCGGAGACCCTGCGCGGCCTGGTGGCGGCGGGCCTGGGCGTGGCGTTGCTCCCACCGCCGGCGGTGGCCCGGCCGGGGGTGGTGGAGCTGACGGTGACGGCCCCGAGGGCGGCCCGCGAGATCGGCGTGGCCTGGCTGGACGGCCACCCGGACACCCCGCCGGTGGCGGCGTTCAAGCGGTTCCTGCTGTCGCGGCGGGGGAGTCTGCTGGGGTAGGGGGCCGGGGGTCCCCCGGTCCGGGGTCCCCGTGCCCCGGAGCGGATCGCCAGAGATCGGGGGCCCCGACGGATACCATCCCCGCGCGTGCGGAGAGGGCCCCTGTTCGCTGGTTCATGAAGTTCATCACCACGAACCGCTCCCCGCGCGCGCGGGGCTGGTCCCCCGCCTCTCACGGTCGGAATCAGTTTGGACGTCTGCTCCCCGCCCTCCGGGGGAGGCCCCTCAACCCGCCCCCAACGACTCCCCGAACCCCACCGCCAGCGGCATCCGCAGTCCCAACGGCGGCGGAGCCGCCAGCGCGTCCGCGACCGGTCGGGCGTACGCGTGTCCGAACAGGGCGCCCCGGACGAAGTCGGCGGCCAGCGCGGCGACTTCCGCGCGGTGCTGGCGCAGGGCGTGCCCGTCCGAGTGGACCTCGAAGCGGCAGGTGTCGCGGTTGGCCTTCTTGGCGCGTTCGGCCAGGCGGAACGACAACTCCGGGTCGCAGTGCGTGTCGTTGGTGCCGTGGGCCAGCAGGACCGGGCGGCCGACGAGGTGCTTGACCGGTTCGGGGTCGGCGGACGGGTCGCCCGGGAGCCAGGGAGCCATGGCCAGGACCGCGCCGACCGCCGGGTGGCCGCCGGCGCGCAGGGCCGCGCGGGCGCCCATGCCGTGGCCGGCCAGGCAGACGGGGACGTCGCCGTAGCGGCGTACCGCCTCGTCCACCGCCCACTCCGCGTCCGCCGCGAGGTGGGCCTCGCCCTCGTTCCAGCCGCGGCAGCGGTAGCGCACCACGTGGGCGGCGAGACCGTCGGCGCGGGCCGCGCGGGTCAGGGCGCGGGCCAGCGGGAGCAGACGGGCGTGGGAGAGGGCGGAGGGGCGGCGGTGCGAGTGGGGTTCGCCGTCCGGGAGCAGCAGGACCACGCCGCCGACCGTTGTTGCTCCGGCCGCCGCTCCGACGGCCCGTCCCAGCCGTGCCGCGGGCTGGGGGAGTGCGCGCTGTGCCATGGCGTAACAGTGCCAGACGAGCGTGTGTACGCCACCTCTGTTCGCGGTGTCTGTTACGTGCCGCCGCGGCGCGCCTCACGCGAGCGCGGTCCACCGTTCCGTTATGCGGCGACAAGCGCGCTCTACGCGCGTAGGCGCTACAGTGCCTGGATGATGAGCCCGACTCCCGACGTGCCCGGCCAGGATCAGATCCGGCGTGCCCCCAAGGTCCTTCTGCACGACCACCTCGACGGCGGCCTGCGGCCGGGGACGATCGTCGAGCTCGCCCGTGCGAGCGGTTACGACGCGCTTCCCGAGACCGAGCCGGACAAACTCGGCATCTGGTTCCGGGAGGCCGCCGACTCCGGTTCGCTGGAGCGGTATCTGGAGACGTTCGCGCACACCTGCGCCGTCATGCAGACCCGTGACGCGCTCGTCCGGGTCGCGGCCGAGTGCGCGGAGGACCTGGCGGCCGACGGTGTCGTGTACGCCGAGGTGCGGTACGCCCCCGAGCAGCACCTGGAGGCCGGGCTGACCCTCGAACAGGTCGTCGAGGCCGTCAACGAGGGGTTCCGCGAGGGCGAGCGGCGGGCCCGGCGGGACGGGAACCGTATCCGGGTCGGCGCCCTGCTCACCGCGATGCGGCACGCCGCCCGGTCGCTGGAGATCGCCGAACTGGCCAACCGCTACCGCGACCAGGGGGTCGTCGGCTTCGACATCGCGGGCGCCGAGGCGGGGTTCCCTCCCACCCGGCACCTGGACGCCTTCGAGTACCTCAAGCGCGAGAACAACCACTTCACGATCCACGCGGGCGAGGCGTTCGGGCTGCCGTCGATCTGGCAGGCCATCCAGTGGTGCGGCGCCGACCGGCTGGGTCACGGGGTCCGCATCATCGACGACATCGAGGTCGCCGAGGACGGCGGGGTGAAGCTGGGCCGCCTCGCCTCCTACGTACGGGACAAGCGCATCCCGCTGGAGATGTGCCCGACCTCCAATCTGCAGACCGGGGCCGCGGCCTCGTACGCCGAGCACCCCATCGGGCTGCTGCGCAAGCTGCACTTCCGGGCCACGGTGAACACGGACAACCGGCTGATGAGCGGCACGAGCATGAGCCGGGAATTCGAGAAGCTGACCGAGACCTTCGGATACACGCTCGACGACATGCAGTGGTTCACCGTCAATGCGATGAAATCAGCGTTCATTCCTTTCGATGAACGTCTGGCGATGATCAATGACGTCATCAAGCCCGGATACGCCGAGCTGAAGTCCGAATGGCTTTTCGAGCAGACCGCTGCGACCAGCGTGTCTTCCTCGCTCGCCGGCTGACGGGCGGGCGCGGAGAACGGCCGGGGAAAGGTTTTCCCGGCCGTTTTCCGTGGTTGCGGACGTTTGCGGAGCGGGGTGGCGGCTGACTACGTTGCAAAGCCGCTCACATCCCCTTCCCCAAGGATGAATGTCATATGAAGCAGTCTGCTGCCAGGACTCTCGGCGTCGCCGCCCTCGGTGCCGCTTTCGCCGCTGCCGCCGCCGGTACCGCCTCGGCCACCGCGCTGCCGCCGGCGACCGCGACCAGTGTCCTGCCCGTCGCCGGCGCCGTGGCCGACGCCACCTCGACGCTGCCGGTCCAGGACACCGCCGACCAGCTCCTCGGCACCAGCCAGACGAAGGTTCTGGGCGACGCCACCACCCCCGTCAAGGGCCTCATCGGCGGCCTGCCGGCCGGCGGGGTGACGGCCAACGGCCTGTCCGCCAACGGTCTGCCGCTCGGCCGCTGAGCCGACGCCGGAACCCGCCTGTGGGCGGACACCCCGACCGGGTGTCCGCCCACAGGCATGGGTACGGGTGCTTACCAGGCGGTCGCCGACGACGGCCGTTCCCGGGGCAGCAGCAGCCACAGCGCCAGGTAGAGCAGGAACTGCGGGCCGGGCAGCAGGCACGAGACCAGGAAGATGACACGCATGGTCGTCGCGGATGTGCCGAAGCGCCGCGCCAGCGCCGCGCACACTCCGCCGATCATGCGTCCGTCACGGGGGCGGACAAGTGCGGCCATGGTGGACTCCTTCGCGAACCGTTGCGGGGAGCAGTCCGTCGTGCTCCCGATGCCTTCATCGTCGCGCGGCGACCAGGGGCGGAGCGTCGCTCTACGGGGCCATCCCGACCCTGGAAATCGTCCGGGTCGAACCCTGAGCCGCTTCATGGCCGCCCCGCGCCACCACCCGGGCCCCCTGCCCGCCGCGCCGCCGCAGGCGCGCCCGGCCCGCCGGTACGACCAGGACGTGGGCGAGCGCCACGCCCGCCGTGTTCAGGAACAGCGAGTCGACGTCGACCACCTGGCCCGGCACGCCGGTCTGCCCCAGCTCGATGGCCAGCGAGATCAGCGAACCGGCCGCGACCGTCCGGGCCAGCGACAGCCACGGGGACGCGTACAGCCGGCCGCCGGCCATCGGGAGCAGCACGCCCAGCGGCGCCAGCAGCAGGAGCCCTCCGCCGATCCGGCGGAACGCGGCGGCGGGACCGAGGGACAGATCGGCCTTGATGCCGGCGAACGGGGAGAGGTTGGCGGCATCCATCCACGGCACGTCCAGCGGGCGCAGAGTGAGCCACCCGACGAGCAGCAGATGCGCGAGGAGCAGCCACACCCCGGCCGCGCGGAAGCGGATGACGGCCTGGCCGTCCGTACCTTGACGCACGAAGCCCTAGACGCGGTCGGCGGCAGGATCGGTTCCGCGGGGACCGGGGAGACCTGGCTCACGGCGGCCGGGCCGGTATCCGTTCCCCCGGACGGCCTACGGCACCCCCACCGAACTCGGTACCGCCTTCGGGCTGGCCTTCGTCTCCGCCGTGCAGAGGTAGCCGCGGGCCGGGTAGTCGCCCGGGCCGCCCAGGGGCACCGTCTCGTCCGGGGTCAGCGACTCGCTGTCCGTGAACGTGCAGACGATCTGGGCCAGGGCCTCGGCCGGCAGGTCCTCCGGCTGCTCGCTGAGCCGCAGCGCGTCCTGCGCGTCGTCCGCGCGGGGGCCGGAGACCCGGAGCGACGCGGGGACGTCGGTGGAGAAGCCCGCCTGCCGTTCGTCGGCCGTGGGGCGCCTGCGCAGCTCGTCCAGCAGCTCGGTGGCCACCCGCAGCCGGTCGGTCTTCGCCTCCCGCACCCGCACCGCCCGGTCCACCGTCACCAGCTGCGAGGCGCAGACCAGGTAGACCTGCACGGGGATGCCCCGCCGGGCCTGCGACGCGGAGTCCTCGGCGGGCATCGCGCACGGCACCCGGGAGGGGGCGGCACCGGCGTCCACCGGCACCGAGGTCGTACGGATGCCGCAGCCCGCGGCCAGTACGGCACAGAGTGCGGCACCTGCCAGGGCGGCGGCGGTTCGGTTTCCCCGGCGTTCGCTGCGCCTCACGTCGCGTCGTCCTCCTGGTGGTCCGGTATCGGTGCGTCGTGATCATCGGGGGTGCGGTCCAGCGCCTCGGCGTCGCGGGGCAGGCGCAGGACGAAGACCGCGCCGTCACCGTCCGGCGAGTTCCGGGCGGTGATGTCGCCGTTGTGGATGTGCGCGTTCTCCATGGCGATGGAGAGCCCGAGCCCGCTCCCCTCCGAACGCGGCCTGGAAGCACTGGCCTTGTAGAACCGGTCGAAGACGTGCGGCAGTACGTCCTCGGGGATGCCGGGACCGTGGTCGCGGACCTCGATGACCAGCTCCTCGCCCTCGATGCGCACCGCGACCCGTACCGGCGAACCGCCGTGCTTGAGGGCGTTGCCGATGAGGTTCGCCAGGATCACGTCGAGCCGGCGCGGATCGAGGCGGACCGTCATGCCGCGCTCGGCGTCCAGTTCCACCGCGTCCAGCCACGCCCGGGCGTCGATGCAGGCGGTCACCTGGTCGGCCACGTCCACGTCGTCGAGGACCAGCCGGGCCGTGCCCGCGTCGAAGCGGGTCACCTCCATCAGGTTCTCCACCAGGTCGTTGAGGCGCCGGGTCTCACTGACCACCAGGTTCACGGCGGGCGCGATCATCGGATCGAGGCTGTCGGCCTCGTCCTCCAGCACCTCCGTGACCGCGGTGAGCGCCGTCAGCGGTGTGCGCAGCTCGTGCGACATGTCGGCGACGAAGCGGCGGCTGGCCTCCTCGCGCGCGCTCATGTCCGCGACCTTCTTCTCCAGCGAGCCGGCCGTCCTGTTGAACGTCCTTGAGAGTTCGGCCAGTTCATCGGTGCCGGACACCACCAGCCGGGTGTCGAGCTTGCCCTCGCCGAGCTTGCGGGCGGCGTCCCCGAGCCGCTGCACCGGCCGCAGCACGGTCGTCGCCGCCGCCTGCGCGAGCAGCGCGGAACCGACGAGGGCGAGCGCCGTGGCGATCCCCAGCGACCAGGCGAGCGAGCTGAGGTCCTGGCGCTCCTGGTCGAGCGACTTCAGCATGTAACCGGTCGGCCCGCCGCCGATGATCTTCGTGCCGGCGACCAGGTACGGCGTACCGCGGATCGAGGTGCGCTGCCAGAACAGGTGGTACTCGTACTTGTTGCCCGCCTCGACCGGCTGCTTGCGGTTCACCTGCTCCTGCAGCGACAGCGGCACGTTGCTGCGCGTGAAGGTGTCCAGGTCGGAGTTGCCGACGATGGGCTTGCCGGGGTCGCGCTCGTCGATCAGGAGCACGCTGTAGCCGGGACTGCTGCTCGCCATCTGCACGGCGGCCGTCTGCAGGTCCTCCTTGGTGGGGCGCAGCGGCAGCGACGCCGCCCTGGTCTGCATCTCCTGGCGGAAGTCCCCGAGCGCCGAGTCCTGCGTACGCGTCAGCACGGCCTCGCGGTTGAGCCAGTACGCGATTCCGGAAGCCGACGCGGCGGCGGTCAGCGCGACCAGGGCGAACACGACGACGAGCCGCAGCCGCAGGCTGGTCCAGCGGAGCCCGGCGAGCAGGCCCCGCCGTACAGCCGTGCTCACTGCGGCGAGTCCAGCCGGTATCCCACGCCCCGTACGGTACGGATCAGGGTCGGCGACGACGGTACGTCCTCCACCTTGGCGCGCAGGCGCTGGACACAGGCGTCCACCAGCCGGGAGTCGCCGAGGTAGTCGTGCTCCCAGACCAGGCGCAGCAGTTGCTGCCGGGACAGCGCCTGGCCCGGCCGGCGGCTCAGTTCGAGCAGGAGCCGCAGCTCGGTCGGCGTGAGCTGGAGGTCCTCACCGTTCTTGGTGACGGTCATGGCGGACCGGTCGATCACCACGTTCCCGAACGTCGCGGAGTCGGTCGACTCCCGCTCGCCGCGGCGCAGCACCGCGCGGATACGGGCGTCGAGCACCCGCCCCTGCACGGGCTTGACCACGTAGTCGTCGGCGCCGGACTCAAGACCCACCACGACGTCGATGTCGTCGCTGCGGGCGGTCAGCAGGATGATCGGCAGCTGGTCGGTGCGACGGATGCGCCGGCACACCTCGAAACCGTCGATCCCGGGCAGCATCACATCCAGCACGACCAGGTCGGGGCGCTGCTCGCGCAGCAGGTTGAGGCCGTCCTCTCCCGTCGCCGCAGTGGCCACACGGTGGCCCTGGCGCGACAGCGAGAGTTCGAGGGCCGTGCGGATGGCGTCGTCGTCCTCGATCAGCAACAGGAAAGGCACTGGGTCATTCTGACCCATGGGGCCTCCCAGTTCGACAGTTGGTCCCCTCCGATGCGTGCCCCGTACGTCCCTCATGCATCCGGAAGCACTGATTCGTGCCGTCGCCGGGCCCTGTGACAGGCCTGTGACAGTCGGCGGACAGCGCCATGAAACTGCCCCGGCAAGCTCGTTGACACAAGGAACGGACGGACTCCACCGATGGGGGGCGCGAGATGAACGCAACTCACAGCATCAACGCGAGCGCAGTTGTCACGCGTCTGCACGATGTCGGCCGGAGCACCGAGAAGTCCGGTGCCGCGGTGAACGGACGGGGGTGCGTTCGAGGCACCGGGCGTCAGCACACGTCGTTCATGACGGTGGTTGACGCGGGTAGCGGGGGAAGCGCGTACGGGGAGGGCCCGGGGGAGCGGAAGGCACCGGAGAGGTCCGAGGACGCCGAAGCGGCGTTCACGGCCTATGTCCGGGAGCGCCGCGCCTCCCTGTACGCCACCGCCTACCACCTGACCGGGGACCGGTTCGAGGCGGAGGACCTGCTGCAGAGCGCCCTCTTCTCGACGTACCGGGCCTGGGACCGGATCAGCGACAAGGCCGCCGTCGGCGGTTACCTGCGCCGCACGATGACCAATCTGCACATCAGTGCCTGGCGCAGGCGCAAGCTGAACGAATACCCGACCGAGGAGCTGCCGGAGACGGCGGGCGACACGGACGCGATGCGCGGTACGGAGCTGCGCGCCGTGCTCTGGCAGGCGCTGGCGCGACTGCCCGAGCTGCAGCGCACGATGCTCGTCCTGCGGTACTACGAGGGCCGTACGGACCCGGAGATCGCGTCCATCCTCGACATCAGTGTCGGCACGGTGAAGTCGAGCATCTGGCGGTCGCTCCGCCGGCTGCGCGAGGACGAGGTCCTCAGCTTCGGCCGTGACGAGGAGGAGTCCTTCGGCGAGCTGGTGGCCTGAAGGCTGGGGGGCGGGGGCGCCGCCGCTTCGGGGGAAGCGGTGGTGTCGTTACGGGGGAGGAACGGGGGCCCGGGACACGGGGGTGACGGGCGCCCGGGGGATATGGGGAAGCTGTGGGGTCGGACGGGCCGGGGGGTCTTGTCCGGCCCCGCGGCGCGTTTCGGGGGCTCTGCCCCGGACCCCCGGTCCTCGGCCGCCGGAGGGGCTTGAGGGCAGGGGGCCGGTCGCCTCAGTCGCCGGCAGGGCTTGAATGCGCCGGCGTCCGGCAGCGCCCCGCCGCCGCCGCGGCCAGTCGGCCCAGGGCCTCCGGCTTGTTGCAGGCGTGCGCGCCCAGCGCGACGTGGCGGGCCACGATGCGGCGTTCCGTGCGCATCAGGCGCCAGCCGCGCCGCAGCAGGAACGGGACCGACTTGCGGCCCTCGCGCAGGTCGCGCAGGAGGCGGCGGCGGAAGGTCGTCGAGGGGCGGCCGCGCAGGCAGAGGGCGTCGGCCAGCAGGCCCAGCGACTGGCAGCGGTCGATGATGTCCGCCGCGAAGATGCCCTCGGCCACGAAGAGCGGGGTGCGGCCGATGTGCAGGTGCTCGTGGCCGGTGCGGGAGCTGGTGGCGATGTCGTACACGGGGACGTCGGTGCGGCCGGTGCGGCAGAGCTCCGTGATCGCGGTGACCGCGGCGTCGGTGTCCCAGGAGTCCGGGGAGTCCCAGTCGATGTCCGTACTGCCGGGGACGAGCGGCAGGGTGGGGTCGCCCGCCTCCTTGTAGAAGTCGTCGAGCCGCAGCACCGGGAGGCCGGTGCGGGCGGCGAGGGACGACTTGCCGGAGCCGGAGGGGCCCGTCAGGAGGACGACGCGGGTCGAAAGCGCTTGGGAACTCACAGGACACGAGTGTGAGGCATCGACCCGCACGTGGGATCCCCGGAGGTCCTGTTGGTATCGCGCATCACACCTCAACTACGCTGTGCATTCGGTCGATTACAAGACCGATGGTCCGATCGTCCCGATCAGGTGGGAAATCCATGGCACGTCACGCACTTTCCAAGTCCCGGCACCGCGCCCTGCTGCGCGCAGGCCTGACCGTCACCGCGGTGGGCGCCGCCTTCGGCGCGGGGGGCGCGGCGGCCCAGGCGGCCCCGCTGCCCGTCGTCCAGGAGACCGGCACCGAAACCGTCCTCGGGGAGGCCGCCGGGGCGACCGGCGGCGCGGTCACCGGGGCGCTCGGCCACGCCGTGGAGAACGGCATCGCGCCCGTGACCCATCTGCGGCTCGACCCGCTGGCCGGCACCGGTACGGACCCGCTGGACAACGCGGTGGGCACCCAGGTCGCCGACTTCAAGCCGATCTCCACCGCCCTGGTCACCGACCCGCTGACGAGCGGCGGCGCCATCAAGGACCTGCCCGTCGTGGGCCCGGTCGTGGAGGGGCCGCGCGGCTGACAGCGGGACGGCCCGTCTCCCGGAGGCACCTCCGGGAGACGGGCCGTCGCCGTGTGCGGTCAGTACGAGGAGCCCGACGCGCCCAGCGCGCCCGTCGGGTGCCAGACCGTCTTGGTCTCCAGGAACGCCGTCAGGCGGTGCGTACCCGGGTCGGCGGTCCAGTCCCCGCCGTCCACAGGCTGTGGATGAGCAGCGCCTTGCGCTTCCTTCTCGGGGTGGTGGCGGGAGACGGGTGGGCGGGATACGCGCTTCAGGTTGTCCGCCGCCGCGATCTCCAGCTCCTTCGCCAGAGCCGCGTCCGCGCCCGTGAGGTCGATGCCGTTCACGTCCTGGTGGGCGGCGAGCGGCGCGGCGATCTCCGCGGTCCTCCCCGACAGGATGTTGACCACACCGCCCGGCAGGTCCGAGGTGGCCAGCACCTCACCCAGCGACAGCGCGGGCAGCGGGGACTTCGCGGAGGCCACCACGACCACGGTGTTGCCGGCGGCGATCACCGGGGCCACCACCGAGACCAGGCCCAGGAACGACGACTCCTGCGGAGCGAGGACCGTGACCACCCCGGTCGGCTCGGGCGTCGAGAGGTTGAAGAACGGGCCCGCGACCGGGTTCGCGCCGCCCACGACCTGGGCGATCTTGTCCGTCCAGCCCGCGTACCAGACCCAGCGGTCCACCGCCGCGTCCACGACGGCCGCCGCCTTCGACTTCGACAGCCCCTCGGCCTCCGCGACCTCGCGCACGAACTGCTCGCGGCGGCCCTCCAGCATCTCCGCGACGCGGTAGAGGACCTGCCCCCGGTTGTACGCGGTCGCGCCCGACCAGCCGCCGAACGCCTTGCGGGCGGCCACGACCGCGTCGCGCGCGTCCTTGCGGGAGGACTGGGGCGCGTTCGCCAGCCACTTGCCCTTCGAGTCCGTCACCTCGTACACCCGGCCGCTCTCGGAGCGGGGGAACTTGCCCCCGACGTACAGCTTGTAGGTCTTGAAGACGCTCAGACGGTTATCGGACATCGAGGTACGCCTCCAGGCCGTGACGGCCGCCTTCGCGGCCGAAGCCCGACTCCTTGTAACCGCCGAACGGCGAGGTCGGGTCGAACTTGTTGAACGTGTTGGCCCAGACGACGCCCGCCCGGAGCTTGTTCGCCACCGCGAGGATGCGCGAGCCCTTCTCCGTCCAGATGCCGGCCGACAGGCCGTACTGGCTGTTGTTGGCCTTGGCGACGGCCTCGTCCGGGGTGCGGAACGACAGCACCGAGAGCACCGGGCCGAAGATCTCGTCGCGAGCGATCGTGTGCGCCTGGGTGACGTTCGTGAACAGTGTCGGGGCGAACCAGTATCCCGACGAGGGCAGTTCGCAGGGGGCCGACCACCGGTCCGCGCCCTCCGCCTCGCCGGTCTCCACGAGTGCGGTGATCCGGGCCAGCTGCTCCGCGGAGTTGATCGCCCCGATGTCGGTGTTCTTGTCCAGCGGGTCGCCGAGGCGCAGGGTGGACAGCCGGCGCTTCAGGGCGTCCAGCACCTCGTCCTGGACGGACTCCTGGACCAGGAGGCGGGAGCCCGCGCAGCACACCTGGCCCTGGTTGAAGAAGATGCCGGTGACGATGCCCTCGACGGCCTGGTCGATCGGGGCGTCGTCGAAGACGATGTTGGCGCCCTTGCCGCCCAGTTCGAGCGTGACCTTCTTGTCCGTCCCCGCGACCTGGCGGGCGATGGCCTTGCCGACGGCGGTCGAGCCGGTGAAGGCGACCTTGTCGACGCCGGGGTGCGAGACGAGGGCCTCACCCGCGTCGCCGTACCCCGTCAGGATGTTGACGACACCCTTGGGCAGGCCCGCCCGGCGGCAGATGTCCGCGAAGAACAGCGCGGACAGGGGCGTCGTCTCGGCGGGCTTCAGGACCACCGTGTTGCCCGTGGCGAGCGCCGGGGCGATCTTCCACGCGAGCATCAGGAGCGGGAAGTTCCACGGGATGACCTGGCCGGCCACGCCCAGCGGGCGCGGATTCGGTCCGTAGCCCGCGTGGTCCAGCTTGTCGGCCCAGCCCGCGTAGTAGAAGAAGTGCGCGGCGACCAGCGGGAGGTCCGCGTCGCGGGTCTCCCTGATCGGCTTGCCGTTGTCCAGGGTCTCCAGGACGGCCAGCTCGCGGCTGCGCTCCTGGATGATCCGGGCGATCCGGAACAGGTACTTGGCGCGCTCGGAGCCGGGCAGCGCCGACCACTTCTCGAACGCGCGGCGGGCCGCCTTCACGGCCCGGTCCACGTCGTCGGCACCGGCCCGCGCGACCTCGGACAGCACCTCCTCGCTGCTCGGCGAGACCGTCTTGAAGACCCTGCCGTCGGCCGCGTCGGTGAACTCACCGTCGATGAACAGGCCGTACGAAGGGGCGATGTCGACGACGGAACGGGACTCCGGCGCCGGTGCGTACTCGAATGCGGATGCCATGGGTATCAGTCCACCGTCACGTAATCGGGGCCGGAGTAACGGCCGGTGCTGAGCTTCTGGCGCTGCATCAGCAGGTCGTTCAGCAGGCTGGAGGCACCGAAGCGGAACCAGTGGTTGTCCAGCCAGTCCTCGCCCGCCGTCTCGTTGACCAGGACGAGGAACTTGATCGCGTCCTTGGAGGTGCGGATGCCGCCGGCCGGCTTCACGCCGACCTGGACACCGGTCTGCGCGCGGAAGTCGCGCACCGCCTCCAGCATCAGCAGGGTGTTGGCGGGCGTGGCGTTCACCGCCACCTTGCCGGTCGAGGTCTTGATGAAGTCCGCGCCCGCCAGCATTCCGAGCCAGGAGGCCCGCCGGATGTTGTCGTACGTGGACAGCTCGCCGGTCTCGAAGATCACCTTGAGCCGGGCGGACCCGCACTCCGCCTTCACGGCGAGGATCTCCTCGTACACCTTCAGATACCGGCCGGCCAGGAACGCGCCCCGGTCGATCACCATGTCGATCTCGTCGGCACCGGCCGCCACGGCGTCCCGGACGTCCGCGATCTTCACGTCCAGCGCGGCGCGCCCGGCCGGGAAGGCCGTCGCGACGGAGGCCACCTTCACGCCGGAGCCGGCCAGGGCGGCGGCCGCGGTGGCCGCCATGTCGGGGTAGACGCAGACCGCGGCGGTGCGCGGGGTCGTGCGGTCGGTGGGGTCGGGGTTGACGGCCTTGGCGGCGAGCGCCCGGACCTTGCCGGGGGTGTCCGCGCCTTCCAGCGTCGTCAGGTCGATCATCGAGATCGCGAGGTCGATGGCGTACGCCTTGGCCGTCGTCTTGACCGACCTGGTTCCGAGGGCGGCGGCGCGCGCTTCGAGGCCGACCGCGTCGACGCCGGGCAGCCCGTGCAGGAAGCGGCGCAGCGCACGGTCGGACGCGGTCGCGTCGGCGAATGCGGAGAGGGTGGTGGGCATGGTCACCACATGAGCATATCTACGCGCGTAGCGGCCTGTACAGGGGGTCGGGTCGTCGGGGGACCCTCGGGCCCGCCGCCGCTGCGGGGTCGGCCGCCACCCCGCCCCCCGGGCGCGTCAGGCACAATCGGGCTCATGACGAGCCCCGCGCCTGCCGACGAACCCACCTACGCCGACCGGACCTTCCGGTCGCCCGCCGGGCTGGCCGGGGGTGCCCTGCTGCTCCTGCTCGTCTGCCTGATCGGCGGCGAGGCCCTCGTCCGGGGCGACGGCCGGACCCCGTGGATGGCGCTCGCCGGGCTGCTGACCGTCGTGCCGCTGATCGTCGCCTTCACGCTCCGCCCGGTGGTGGCCGTCAACGACCGGCGCATCCGCATCCGCAACCCGTTCCGCACGATCACGCTGCCGTGGAGCGACGTCGCCGATGTGCGGGCCGGGTATTCGAGCGAGCTGTTCACCCACGACGGCACGAAGTACCAGCTCTGGTCCGTGCCCGTGTCGCTGCGGCAGCGCAAGAAGGCCGCCCGCCAGCAGTCCAGGCAGGCGATGGACGACCCCTACCGCCGTACGTCCACGAGCGCCGACGTACGCGACACCAAGGCCCGCACGGCGGTCGCCGACCAGGCCGTGGCGGACCTGCGCGAGCTGTCCGAGCGCGCGGGCGGGAAGCCCCTGGCCGACGCGCCCGTCGCGTCCGTGCGCTGGGCGTACGAGGTGATCGCGCCGGCCGCCGTGGGTGCCGTGCTGCTCGTGGTGCTGCTCCTCGTCGGCTGACAGCCGCCGCGCGAACCGCTGACGCGTCCCCGGCCGGGTGGAGTTCCGGCCGGGGACGTCCGCGTGTCCGCCGGGGGCCCGGGCGGGTGGCGTGCCGGCCGGGGGCGTCCGCGTGTCCGCCGGGCGGGCGGAGTACTGGCCGGGGGTGTCCGTATGTATGCCGGGCGGCCTACGGGCAACTTCCTTGTGAAAGCCGACCGGTTCGCCTGTTTCCGGGCCCGGCGGCCACCCCCGTCTCCATACATTGCGCCTGCCGCCCCGGCGTCCGACCGGGCGGCGGGGGGTGGGACCGGATGACGGACGACGGGAGAACCGAGGCGATCGGGGCGCGGTGCCGGATCGATGTCGCGGCGGACGGAGGATACGCGTGGCGGATGGTCGCGCAGAACGGCCGCGTCGTCGCCGTGTCCGCCGGCTCGCACGCCGAGTACGGCGCCTGCCTGGCCGACTTCGGTGACATGTGCGCCCGCGCCGGCGAGCTGACGGGCGGGGTGCAGCACACTGCCGGGGGCAACGGCTGGATATGGGTGCTGCGCGACCCCGGCGGGCGGACCGCCGTCGTCTCGGCGCGCGCCTATGAGCGGCACTCGACCTGCCGGGCCGCGTACGACCGATTCCGCGCGCTGCTCGGCGAGTTGGGGGGCGTCACCGGAAGTTGCCCGTAGGGCACGCCTCATTCACATTTCAGTGCGCACATGTCAATGACGCCGGGCGAGCGTCGACCGCGTGACAAGAGATACGAGTGGGACCGAGGCCGAGGTGCCCCGGCGGCTGTACGCGGATCCGGGGCTGCCCGACCGGGTCTTCCGCGGAGTGGCCCGCAGCGGTGGCGGCCTGGTGCTCGCGGTGATGCTGCTGGTCGGCGGGTTCCTGCTGTACCGGGCCTGGCAGGCACTGTCCCGGGCGGGCTGGTCGTTCCTGACGACCGAGACCTGGGAGCCGGACGCCGGCCGCTTCGGGATCGCCGCGGTACTGGTCGGGACGGTACTGATCGCGCTGGTCGCGATCGCCGTCGCCGTACCGCTGGCGGTCGGCGGGGCGCTGTACATCTCCGAGTACGCACCGCCCCGGCTGCGCCGCACGCTGATCAGCGTCGTCGACCTGATGGCCGCCGTGCCGTCCGTTGTCTACGGACTGTGGGGGCTCTTCTTCTTCGAGGGGAAGATCCTGCCCACGGCCCGCTGGATCGCCACCTACCTGGACTGGATCCCGTTCTTCCACGTGAAGGGCGCAGACCCGTCCGACCCGCTCGCGCCGGAGACCGTCTACACCTCGTCGACCTTCGTCGCCGGTGTCGTCGTGGCGCTGATGGTCGCGCCGATCGCCTGCTCGGTCATGCGCGAGGTGTTCTCGCAGGCCCCCGTCGGCGAGCGCGAGGGCGCGTTCGCGCTGGGCGCGACCCGCTGGGGCATGATCCGCAGCGTCGTCCTGCCGTTCGGCAAGGGCGGCATGATCGGCGGCACCATGCTCGGGCTCGGCCGGGCGCTCGGCGAGACGATCGGCGTCTACCTGATCATCTCGCCGGTCTTCGAGATCCAGTGGCACGTGCTGCAGAGCGGGACCAGCTCCGTCGCCGCGCTGATCGCCCTGCGCTACGGCGAGGCCAGCGAGTTCGGCATGTCGGCCCTGATGGCCGCGGGACTCGCGCTCTTCCTGATGACCCTCGTCGTCAACTTCGCCGCGTCGTCGATCGTCGCCCGCAGCCGTTCCGGCGCGGCGAGTGAATAGGGGCTCCGACCACATGACCCTCGCACCCGAGAAGCCCGCCGCGACCGCGGAGCGGCCGAGCCCCGTGGGGGAGCGGCGCCGCTCCCTGCACCTGCTGCGCGCCACCGACGTGTACGCGCTGCTGGGCGCCGCGGCCGCCTCCCTGTCCCTCACGGGCCTGCTCTTCACCCGGCTGCTGCCGTTCAGCGGAACCGTCGGCTTCCTGGTCGTCGCGTACGCCCTGTTCCTCGCCCTGTACGGGTTCCTCGTCTCGTTCGACGAGGACGGTCCCGCCGTGCGCGACCGGCTGGCGGCCGTCGTCGTGCAGAGCCTCGGCCTCGTCATGGTCGTCGCGCTCGGCTTCGTCATCGTGTTCACGCTGTGGGAGGGCCGCAAGGCGCTGCCGCATCTGAACTTCTTCACCGAGGACATGTCGAAGGCCGGCCCGCTCGACCCGCTCTCGGCCGGCGGCATCCTGCACGCCATCCTCGGCACGCTGGAGCAGATCACCATCGCGCTGGCCCTGACCGTGCCGAGCGGCATGGTCTGCGCGGTCTTCCTCAACGAGGTCCCGGGCCGCTTCGCCCGCTTCGTGCGCACGGTCGTCGAGGCGATGACCGCGCTGCCGTCCGTCGTCGCGGGCCTGTTCATCTACGCGACGGTGATCCTCGCGCTCGGCTTCGACCGCTCCGGGCTCGCGGCCGCCCTCGCGCTCGCCGTGATGATGCTGCCGATCATCATCAGGGCCGCGGACGTGGTGATCCGGCTGGTCCCGGGGACCCTGCGGGAGGCCTCGTACGCGCTGGGCACGTCACGCTGGCGCACCGTCTGGCACGTCGTGCTGCCCACCGTCAGGTCCGGGCTGACGACCTCCGTCATCCTCGGCACCGCCCGCGGCGTCGGCGAGACCTCACCCGTGCTGCTCACCGCCGGATTCACCGCGGAGATCAACGGAGACCCGTTCTCCGGGCCGCAGGTCTCCCTGCCGCTCGCCACCTTCGAGTTCGTCAAGTCCCCCGAACCCACGATGATCGCCCGCGGTTTCGGCACGGCGGCCGTCCTGATGGGCCTCGTGCTCGTGCTGTTCGTCATCGCGCGCGTCATCGGCGGCCGCGGGCCCGGACAGCTGACCCGACGCCAGGAGCACCGCCGGGTGCAGGCGTCGCGGCGGGACGCGGAGCGGTTCGCGGCCCGCTCCCCGCAGCCTTCGCCCACGGAAACACCCCTGCATACGAGGAGTGAGTGACCAGTGAGACCGGCAACCGTCTCCCGACTGACCCTGGCGGTGGCGGCACTGGTGTGCGCGCTGCTCGCCCTGCACCCGACGGCCGCACAGGCGGCCACGTACACGAAGATCAGCGGCGCCGGCTCCACCTGGAGCTCCAACGCCCTCGACCAGTGGCGCCGCAACGTGTCCGCCAACAGCGGCATGACCGTCAACTACGCGGCGGTCGGCTCCTCGGTCGGCCGGGAACAGTTCAAGAACGGCACCGCGGACTTCGCCGTCTCCGAGATCCCCTACGGGCTCACCGAGGCCGGCATGCGCGACGCCCCGCCGAAGCGGGGATACGCGTACATGCCGATCGTCGCCGGTGGCACGGCGTTCATGTACAACCTGAAGATCGGTGGCAAGAAGGTCACCAATCTGCGGCTCTCCGGCGAGGTCATCACCAAGATCTTCACCGGGACCCTGACGATGTGGAACGCCCCGGAGATCCGGGCGGACAACCCGGGCCTCACCCTCCCCGCCCGCCGCATCATCCCCGTCGTGCGGTCCGACGGATCCGGCACGACCGCCCAGCTGACCACCTGGCTGGCCAAGGAGCACACCGGCCTGTGGGACGCCTACTGCAAGCGCGCCGGGCGCTCCGTCCCCTGCGGGATGACGTCGTACTACCCGGTCGTGCCCGGTTCCTCGACCATCGCCAAGTCCGGCTCGCTGGGCGTCTCGGGATACACGAAGCAGGGCCACGCCGAGGGGGCCATCACCTACGTCGAGTACTCCTACGCGATCAAGACCGGGTTCCCGGTGGCCAAGATGCTCAACTCCTCGGGCTACTACGTCGAGCCGACCGCCTCCAGCGTCGCCGTGGCGCTGATGAAGGCCCGGATCAACGAGGACAGGAATTCGGACAACTACCTCACCCAGATCCTCGACGGCGTCTACCGGTCCGCCGACCGGCGCACGTACCCGCTGTCCAGCTACAGCTACATGATCGTGCCCACCGAGGCGGAGTCCCCCTTCACCACCGCGAAGGGCAAGACGCTCGGCACGTTCGCCAACTACTTCCTCTGCGAGGGCCAGCAGCAGGCCGAGGAGCTCGGCTACTCGCCGCTGCCCAAGAACCTCGTCCAGGCGGGGTTCAGCCAGGTGCGCCGGATCCCCGGCGCACCCGCGTCGAGCGTCGACATCACCAAGTGCCGCAACCCCACGTTCTCCTCCGACGGCTCCAACACCCTGGCCAAGAACGCCCCCTATCCCCAGGCCTGTGACAAGCGCGGCGCCACGCAGTGCGCCGACGGCACAGCGGGTGCCAAGCAGCAGACGCGGGTCAACTCCGGTGCGAACGGCGGCGCTTCGGGCGGCGGCTCCACCGGCGGCGGCAGCTCCGGCGGCGGCTCCACCGGCGGCGGCTCCGGCGGTGGTACGGGCGGCTCCGCCGCCGGGGGAGCGGCGGGCGGTTCCGCCGCACCCGACGCGGCCGCCGCCTCCGGCGGGGCGGCGGGCGGCTCGGCCGGCGGCGCCGTCGACCCCGACACCGGCGAGGTGATCGGCACCGACGAGACGGGTGACGCCTCCGTCGTCGGCAACCCGCTCACCCTCGCGTCCGACGACTCGCCCGGCCTGCGCGGGGCCCTGATGGCGCTCTCGGCGGTGCTGCTCCTCGGCGTGGTCGTCGGCCCACCGCTCGCCGCACGGGCCCTCTCCGCCCGCAACCGACGCAAGGAAGGCCTCCGATGAACCGCAGACGCGTCACGGCCGGCATCGTCGCCCTGCTCGCCGCCCTGGTGGTGGCGCTCCTTCCGCTGCCCCCTCTCGCCCAGCCCGCGCGTGCCGCGACGGGCTCGGCGGTGACGGTGACCGGCAAGAAGGGCGAGTTCAACGACTTCTCCGGACTGAAAGTGACGGTGGACCAGACGAAGGACCTGCGGGCCCAGGGGGTACGGGTCAGCTGGACCGGAGGGAGGCCGACGCAGACCGGCTTCAGGGGCGACTACCTCCAGCTCATGCAGTGCTGGGGGGACGCGTCGGCCGGCCCCACCCGCGAGCAGTGCCAGTTCGGTGCGGCGCAGAGTCCGAGCGCCTCCTCCGGCTTCACGAACCTGCGCCAACTCTCGGTCGCCGATCCTGCCGAGACGCAGTACGTCGACAACGGCGACTTCGAGTCCTACGTGCCGTTCCGCCCCGCGGACGGCAGCAAGCCGACCACCGGATCGAAGGACTGGACCTACTTCAGCTCCCTGGACACCAACGAGGAGCCGTACGCCGTCACCCACGAGGACGGCACCGGAGAGTTCACCTTCGCGCTCCAGACCCGGCAGGAGGCGTCGCAGCTCGGCTGCGGGGAGCCGGTGACGAAGAACGGCAAGGTCACCGGACGGTCCTGCTGGCTGGTGATCGTGCCGCGCGGCAGCACGGACGTCGACGGCGTGCCCAGTACGACGACGGAGCTGCGGTCCTCCCCGCTGAGCGCCTCCAACTGGGCGACCCGCATGGTGGTCCCGCTGGACTTCCTCCCGGTCGGCAACACCTGCCCGGCCGACAGGGCCGAGCGACGGGTGATCGGATCGGAGCTGATCACCGACGCCATGAGCTCCTGGCAGCCCGTGGTCTGCTCGGCGGCCGGCGGCGCGAAGTTCGCCTTCACCCAGGGCGGTGAGGCCTACGCCCGGGAAACGATCGCCCAGCCGCGCACCGGAGCGCCCGGACTGGCGTTCACCGTCGCACCGGCCGAGAGCGGGGGAACGGCGGGGACTCCCGTGCACGCTCCGCTGGCAGCCGGAGGGCTCACCGTCGGCTTCTTCGTCGAGATGCCGGACAGCGGGCAGCTCGCCACCATGAAACTCACCCCCCGCCTCCTCGCGAAAATGCTCACGTCCTCCTACCAGAAGGATGTGACCCGAGCCCGGAAGACGATTCCCGAACACATAGCGAACAATCCGCTCAGTCT
This sequence comes from Streptomyces sp. NPDC019224, assembly GCF_040632605.1. Lineage (NCBI taxonomy): Bacteria > Bacillati > Actinomycetota > Actinomycetes > Kitasatosporales > Streptomycetaceae > Streptomyces > Streptomyces sp. NPDC019224. The sequence continues at coordinate 223,455 of NZ_JBEYCF010000001.1, forward strand.
TTTCCACGACCCGGAATTCCAGCAGCTGAACCCCTTGTTCGCGAACTGGAAGGAAACGTCGGCCGCGCCCATGAGCCTCATGGTGCAGCTGGAGAGTTCCGACACCTCCGCAATGGTCTGGGAATGGCTCAGATCGGACAGTGAGGCCAGAGGATTCCTGGCCGGCACTCCCGATCCATGGGGCGCGAAGATCAATCCGTACTTCGGGGAGCTGGGTCTCGCCACGGACAGCACCGTGTCCGACTTCCCCAAGGCGGACCCGACCCGCACGTCACTGACGATCGGGACGGAGGAACTGGAGTACGGGACCACGGAGGTCGCGCCGTACGTCCAGGACATGCACGAGGGCGCCCTGCGCACCCGGCGTGGCAACAACGGGGCCACGACGACCGCCGCCCTGGGCGGCAACGGCACCCCGGCCAAGATCGTGAACACCCCGCCCCTGGCCGGTCAGCGGATGGTCCTCGCGATCGTCGACCTCGCCTCCGCCGCGCGCTACGGACTGCAGACGGCGGCCCTGCGCAACGCCGACGGCCACTTCGTGACGCCCACGACCCCAGCCGTGCTCGCGGGCGTCGCGGCGATGAAGGACTCCGCCGTGCCGGGCGTCCTCGCCCCGGCACCCGGTGCCGCGAAGGGGGCGGCCTACCCGCTCGCCACGGTCGCCTACGCGGCCGCCTACCCGACCCTCCCGGCGGCCGACCGCAAGGACTACGCCGGGCTCATCCGCTACGCGGCCGGCGCCGGCCAGACCCCGGGCCTGTCGCCCGGCCAGCTCCCACCGGGCTACGCCCCGCTGCCCGCCGCCCTCCGCGCCCAGGCACTCGCCGCCGCGGACCGGCTGCAGAACGCGAAGGCCGCGGACGGGGGGCCGGACGCCGGCGGATCGCCGGGGGCCGGAAGCACCGGAAGCACCGGAAGCACCGGAAGCTCCGCGGGTGCCCCGGGCGGCGGATCCGGCGGAACGGGCGGCGGCTCGGGCGGCAGCGGCGGCGCCGGGGGCGCGAGCGGGGGAGAGGCGGGCCCCGGGGCGGCCGACACACCGGTCAAGGCGGCCGGCCCCGGCGACCCCAAGCAGCAGAACGTCGCCCAGTCCGGCGGACTCACCCCCTCCACCGTCCTCGGAATCATCCGCTGGGTCCTGCTCGGCGTGCTGGTCACGGGCGGCGCGGCCGCGCTTTCCGGACCGGTCCTGCTGCGCCTTTCGGTACGGAAATCCGTCCGGGCCGGCTGAGACCGACCGGCAATTGGAGGGCGGCGTCGCGGGGCTGGGCGCGCCCATCTGCGGCGTTGTCGTCAATCACCATGGCTCCGCCATGCCTCAATCCTCCGCCTTGCAGCTGCACGCACCCAGCCCCGCTCCTTCACCCACCCCCCAATTTCCGGTCGGTCCAAGTTCTCCTGGAGTCACCTCGTACAGGAATCCGTAACCTGATCAACCGTCGCCGTTGGTGGCCGCCGATACCCGGATACGGAAAAGTAATCGGTGGCCGGTCGACGGGTCGGCGGCAAAAGGATTCGGAATTCTGCAGACAGTCGAATCCTGCTTGAGCGTCCATTCCTTCCATTCCTCATATCCGTAAGCACGGAGGAGAACAGAAGTGAACGTCAAGTCCCGCGCACGCATCGGTGCCGTTGTCGGCGCCGCAGCCCTCGCCCTCGGCGCCATGGCCGTCCCCGCCTCGGCGGACCCGGCCACCGGTGACTACCGGGTCCTCGCCGGCGTCGGCTCCGACACCACGCAGGACGTCGTGAACGGCCTGGGCACCGCGATCGACAGCGGTGATCTGATCGCCTCGTACAACGTGCTCGGATCGGCGACGATCAAGACCCGCGCCACCGGTTGCGCGATCGCCCGGCCCAACGGCTCCTCGGCCGGCATCAACGCGCTGCGCAACGCCGTCGACAACAACACCGGATGTCTGGACTTCGCCCGCTCCTCGCGCGGCGTCGCGAACACCTCGTCGAACGACCTCACCTGGATCCCGTTCGGCAAGGACGCGGTCACCTTCGCGGTCCGCTCCGACAGCGCCCTGCCCCAGGCGCTCACGACGGCGCAGCTGGTCTCGATCTACACCTGCGACACGACCACCCTCAACGGCGTGGCGCTCACCCCGCTGCTGCCCCAGTCCGGCTCCGGCACCCGGTCCTTCTTCCTGGCCCAGCTCGGCCTCACCGAGGACACGTTCGGCCCGTGTGTCGACGACACCGTCCAGGAGCACAACGGCGAGGCGCTGGACAGTGCCGGTGACATCGCCCCGTACTCCGTGGCGCAGTACATCGCCCAGGGCAACGAGATCGACGGCGTCGTCGACCGTCGCGGCGATGCCGTGCTCGGTTCGGTCAACGGGGTCGCCCCCCAGCTGACCAATGGCACGCTCAACACCGCCTTCCCCTTCAACCGTGACGTCTACAACGTCGTCCCGACCGCCAAGCTCGGCGACGCGACGATCGCCGCCGCGTTCGTCGGCTCCACCTCCAAGGTCTGCGCGCAGACCGCGGTGATCAACACCTACGGCTTCGGCACCCTCACCAACTGCGGCGCCACCAGCCTCAAGGGTGAGAGCTGACCACCACCCCGTAACCGCGCAACGGCCGGGCACCCCACGGGTGCCCGGCCCCGCGGCGTATCCGCCACCACCGCATCCCATGGGGAGGACCGATCACCATGAGGCACCTCGCACCACCGCGAACAGCCGCGGCCCTGCTGCTGTGCTGCTCGCTCCTGCTCGCCGCCGCGGCGGCCGTCCTCGGGCTCGCACCGTCCGCCCACGCCGAGGACTCGCTGGGGAAGCTGACCTTCCCCGTCACTTCCGGTAAGACCGCCGACAATCCCGGCTTCCCCGAGGTGACGACGGACGGCCCCTGCCCGTCCACCAACGCCCAGCAGGTGTCCCTCGTCGTGGCCAATCCCAACGGCGGCACGATCACGCTGGGCAAGACGACGGTCGGCGCACCCTTTGACCAGGGGCCATTCACCGCCGGCATCCTCGCCGGCAAGTCGCTGGAGTCCGTGCTGAGAGGCTGGACGCCGACCGGATCACTGGACGGCACGTACGACATCCGGCTCATGTGCCGCACCGCCGCCAACGTGGGCGGGAAGTACTTCGCCGCGAAGGTCAAGGTCACCGGTGACTCCTGGGCCCTGGAGGCACCCGTCGCCGCCGCGACCACCACCGCCCTCACCGCCGCCCCGGCCACCACCGCGCCCGCCGGCGCCGAGGTCACCCTGACCGCCGCCGTCACGCCCGCCGCCGCGGCCGGCAAGGTCACCTTCCTGGACGGGGCCACCGCGCTCGGCACCGTCGACGCCGCCTCCGGCACCGCCGTGCTCAAGACGACCGCGCTCGCCCAGGGCGCGCACACCCTGACCGCGTCCTTCGCCCCGGCCGACACCGCCGTGTACGCCGCATCGGTCTCCACGGCCGCCGCGTACACCGTCACCGCGCCCGGCTCCTCGCCCTCCCCGGACCCGAGCGACACCGGCAGCCCCACGCCGACCGTGTCCGCCGACCTCGACGCCACCGACGAGGACGGCACCGCCCTGGACGTCAACCCGACGCTCACCGCGGGCCAGAAGGTCCTCCTCACCGCGCGCGGCTACACCAAGGACGCCAAGGTGAAGGTCGCCCTCGCCGACAGCGAGGCCACCTTCCCCGACGCCACCGCCGACGCGCGGGGGACCGTCACCGCGTACGCGTTCACCGTCCCGGCCGACAGCGAGGACGGCTCGTACACGCTCTCCCTCACCGAGGACAAGGCCGATGGCCACAGCGTCGAGTTCCCCTACAGCATCGGGGACGCCCCGGGCCCGGACCCCGACCCGAGCGACTCCGCCACCGCCGACGACGGCGGTACGACGGACGAGGCGGACGGCGGCGACTTTGGTGCGGCCGGCACGGGCGGCGGCGACGGCTCCACGGGCGGCGGCGAGGCCGCCACCGGGCCGCTCGCCTCCACCGGCACCAGCGCCCTCGCGCTCGGCGCCGCCGCCCTCGCGCTCTGCGGGCTCGGTACGGCGTTCGTGATGTACGCCCGCCGCAAGGGCCTGCTCCAGTTCTGAAACCCCGGGGGGAGGGGCACCGCCCCGCCCCCCGAGCCCCGTCCGACCCCGTGCCCGCCCTGCGAGGAGCGCCTTCGCCGTGACCACCGTGCTGACCCCGCCGCCCCCACCGGTGACCCCCGCACCACCCCCGCCGACACCTCCCACGCCGGGACCCGACACCCCGTCCGGCCCCTCCGCGCCACCCGCCCGCCCCGGTCTCGCCCTGACCGGAGCGGTGTTGTGCGTTCTCGCCGCCGTGCTCCTCGGCTTCGCCGCCAACCTCACGGTCGTCGGCCACCTCCAGCACGCCCGTGACCAGCAGACCGGCTACGACGAACTGCGCAGGCAACTCGCCCTCGGCACCGCCCCGGTCGGCCAGCGCACCTTCGACGACAAGCCCCTCGCGATGGGCGCGCCCGTCGCCCTGCTGCGCATCCCCACGCTCGGCCTGCGCGAGGTCGTCGGCGAGGGCACCACCTCCGGTGTCCTGATGTCCGGGCCCGGCCACCGACGCGACACCCCGCTGCCCGGCCAGGCCGGCACCAGCGTCGTCATGGGCCGGCAGTGGGGGTACGGCAGCCCCTTCCACGCCCTCGACAAGCTTCCCGCCGGGGCGAGGATCGAGGTGACGACCGGGCAGGGCAAGGCCGTGTACCGCGTGCTGGGCGTCCGGCGTTCGGGCGACAAGCTCCTCGGGCCCGCCGGGACCGGGGGCCGGCTCACCCTGATGACCGCGTCCGGCAGCCCGTACACCCCGGCCGGCGTGCTGTACGTCGACGCCGAGCTCACCACTCCCGTGCAGCCCAGCCCGCCCCGCCACCTCCGCCTCGGCTGGACCGGGCCCGCCGAGGCGGCCCTCGGCGGCGAGAGCGGCGCCTGGCTCGCGGTCTTCCTCTGGTCGCAGGCGCTCCTGATCGCCGCGTTGCTCGCCGTCTGGCTGCACCGGGTCTGGGGCACCTGGCAGACCTGGATCACCGCAGGCCCCGTACTGGCCGCACTCGGCCTCGCCGTCTCCGGCGCCGCCACCCGCCTCCTTCCCAACCTGCTGTGAAGAAAAAGGAGTTGACGACCGTCATGACCGCCGACACGATCCAGCAGCCCGCAGTGGCCCGTACCGTCACAGCCGCCCCCGCCACGCTCGAAGCCGAGGCCGTCTCCGCCTGGTTCGGTGACCACAAGGTCCTGGACCGGGTCTCGCTCGCCATGCCCGCCCGCGAGGTGACCGCCCTCATCGGCCCGTCCGGCTGCGGCAAGTCGACATTCCTGCGCATCCTCAACCGCATGCACGAACTGATCGGCTCCGCCTCCCTGGCGGGCCGGGTGCTGCTCGACGGCGACGACATCTACGACCGGGGCCGCCGCATCACCCGGGCCCGCCGCGAGATCGGCATGGTCTTCCAGAAGCCCAACCCGTTCCCCGCCATGTCCCTGTACGACAACGTCCTCGCCGGCCTGAAACTCAACGGCATCAAGGCCGCGAAGGGAGGCCGGGACGACCTCGTCGAGGAGTGCCTGACCAAGGCGGGGCTGTGGCGCGAGGTCAAGGACCGGCTCCGCCAGCCCGGCGGCGCGCTCTCCGGTGGCCAGCAGCAACGCCTGTGCATCGCACGGTCGTTGGCGGTACGGCCCCGGGTGCTGCTGATGGACGAACCCTGCTCGGCCCTCGACCCGACGTCCACCCGCCGCATCGAGGAGACCATCGCCGACCTCAAGGAGGAGGTGACCATCGTCATCGTCACGCACAACATGCAGCAGGCGGCCCGCGTCTCCGACCACTGCGCGTTCTTCCTCGCCGCACAGGGCACCCCGGGTGTCATCGTCGAACACGGCCCGACCGACGACATGTTCCACCGCCCGCAGGACGACCGGACCGCCGACTACGTGAACGGCCGCTTCGGATGACCCGACGCGGGCCGGGTGCGCTCGCGCTGCTGTGCACGGCCCTGCTGGCGGGGTGCGGGGCGGGGCCCGCGGTCCGGGAGACGCCGGCGGCCGTACGGGCGCCGGTTCCCGCGCCGCTGTCCCCGGCGCAGGAGGAGTCCGTGTCCGCGAGCCCGTCTACGGCCCCCGTGCCCCGGCCGTCCACGCCCGTTCCCGTACGGGCGACGCCTCCCGCGCCGCCTCGCGCCTCCGCCGTACCGGGCCCCGACCTCTCCCGCCGCACGCCGGCCGCCACTTCGGCCCCGACCCCGTCACGCCCCGCCGCGACCGGCGCCACGCCCGCCCGCGCACCGGGGACCGTGCTGCGGATCGGGGACTGGTCGGTCCGGATCGTGCGCGGCGGCCAGGAGGAGATCGACGCGTGCCGGGAGGCGGTGCAGTGGTCAGGGCCCGACTTCGGCCGCGAGGACGGGTACAGGATGCGGACGGCCGTGGTCGTCGGCCACGACTACTGCGGCTTCAGCCGGTTCGCGACGCTGCCCGTCGGCACCCGGGTCACCGTGGAGACGCCGCGCGAGACCCTGACCTACCGGGTGTACGCCCGCCACCTCACGCCTGGTCGCGGCGCTCCCGCGCACGGGCTGTTCTGGGGCGACCTGACGCTCCAGTCCTGCGTGGGCCCGGACACCGGCTTCACGTACCTGATGCGTACGTAGACGCGTCCTGACGCGAACGCGACGCGTACGCGAGGGGGGGCGTGAGCCGGTGTGCGGGGCACCGGACCGTCAGATCCCGGCAGCGGCTGCCAGGTCCCGCTTGATGCCGGCCAGCAGCTCCGCGCTCGTCGCACGGGCCGCGGGCAGCTCGTCGGCGGAGCCGACCGGGACCACGACCTCCAGGTAGCACTTCAGCTTCGGCTCGGTGCCGCTCGGGCGGACGATCACCCGGGCGCCGTCGAGGTGGTAGCGCAGCCCGTCGGTCGGCGGCAGCCGGTCCGTGCCGCGCGACAGGTCCTCGGCGGTGGCGACGGGCAGCCCCGCGAGGGCCGCCGGCGGCTGTTCGCGCAGGCGGCGCATGGCGTCCGCGATGACGGACAGGTCCTCCACCCGGACCGACAGCTGGTCGGTCGCGTGCAGCCCGTGCTCCAGGGCGAGGTCGTCCAGCAGGTCAAGGAGCGTACGGCCCCGCTCCTTGAGCACGGAGGCGAGCTCGGCGACGAGCAGCGCGGCCGTGATGCCGTCCTTGTCGCGGACGCCCTCCGGGTCGACGCAGTAGCCGAGCGCCTCCTCGTAGCCGTACCGCAGCCCCTCGACCCGGGCGATCCACTTGAAGCCCGTCAGGGTCTCCTCGTACCCCAGGCCCGCCTTCTCGGCGATCCGGCCCAGCAGCGAGGACGAGACGATCGACTCCGCGAACACGCCGGTGGCGCCCCGGCGCACCAGGTGGGCGGCGAGCAGCGCGCCGACCTCGTCGCCCCGCAGCATCCGCCAGCCGCCGTCCGCCGCGGGGTCCGGGACGGCGACGGCACAGCGGTCGGCGTCCGGGTCGTTGGCGATGACGATGTCGGGGTTCGCCCGGCGCGCGGTGGTGAACGCGAGGTCCATCGCACCGGGCTCCTCAGGGTTGGGGAAGGCCACGGTGGGGAACGCGGGGTCCGGCTCGGCCTGCTCCGCGACGAGCACCGGGGCGGGGAAGCCGGCGCGGTCGAAGGCGGCGGTGAGCACGGAGGCGCCGACCCCGTGCATCGCCGTGTAGACGACGCGGGCGGTCCGCGGCGAACCGGCGTCGAGCACGGCGTCGGCACGCGCCAGATAGGCGTCCAGGACCTCGTCGCCCAGGGTCTCCCAGCCGTCGGCGGGGCGGGGCACGGTCGCCAGCGGGCCGACCGCGGCGATGGCGGCGGCGATCTCGCCGTCGGCCGGCGGCACGATCTGCGAGCCGTCGCCGAGGTAGACCTTGTAGCCGTTGTCGCGGGGCGGGTTGTGGCTGGCGGTCACCTCGACGCCGGCGACGGCACCCAGGTGCCTTATGGCGTACGCGAGCACCGGGGTGGGCAGCGGGCGGGGGAGCACCGCCGCCCGCAGCCCGGCGCCGGTCATCACGGCGGCGGTGTCCCGGGCGAAGTCGGCGGACTTGTAGCGGGCGTCGTAGCCGATGACGACGAGACCGCCGGCCTGCCCCTGGTCCTTCAGGTACGCGGCGAGGCCGGCGGCCGCGCGGATGACCACGGCGCGGTTCATGCGCATGGGGCCGGCGCCGAGCTCGCCCCTCAGCCCGGCGGTGCCGAACTGGAGCGTTCCCGCGAAGCGGGCGGTGAGCTCGTCGGTGTCCCCGGCGCCGATGAGCGCGGCGAGCTCGTCGCGGGTGTCGGGGTCGGGGTCCTCGGCGAGCCAGGCGCCGGCGCGGGCGAGGAGGTCCTGGGACGTCGTCACGGTGTCCGCCTTTCGGGGGTGGGTGCCGGGGGCGGGATCAAGCCCCTCCGGCGATCGAGGAGCGGGGGTACGGGGGCGGCGCCCCCGTGGGAACCTCAGATGCGGTCCAGTACCCGCGCCAGCAGGGACCCCATCCGCGCGGCGGAATCGCGGCCCGCCTGCAGGACCTCCTCATGGTTCAGCGGCTCACCGCTCAGACCCGCCGCCAGGTTCGTCACCAGGGAGAGGCCCAGCACCTCCGCCCCCGCCTCGCGGGCCGCGATGGCCTCCAGGACCGTGGACATGCCGACGAGGTCGCCGCCCATCACGCGGACCATGCCGATCTCGGCCGGCGTCTCGTAGTGCGGGCCGGGGAACTGCACGTACACGCCCTCTTCGAGCGTCTCGTCGACCTCCTTGCACAGGGCCCGCAGCCGCGGCGAGTACAGGTCCGTCAGGTCGACGAAGTTCGCGCCGACGATCGGGGACGCCGCCGTGAGGTTGATGTGGTCGCTGATCAGGACCGGCTGGCCGGGGCGCATGCCCTCGCGCAGGCCGCCGCAGCCGTTCGTCAGGACCACGGTCCGGCAGCCCGCGGCCACAGCGGTCCGCACCCCGTGCGCGACGGCGGCGACGCCGCGGCCCTCGTAGAAGTGGGTGCGGCCCAGGAACACCAGGGCCCGCTTGCCGCCGATGAGGTGCGAGCGGACCGTGCCGCCGTGGCCCTCGACGGCGGGCGCCGGGAAGCCGGGCAGGGCGGTCACCGGGAACTCGGCCTCCGGAACGCCGAGCGCGGCCGCGGCGGGCGCCCAGCCGGAGCCCATCACGAGGGCGACGTCGTGGGTCTCGGCACCGGTCAGCTCGCGCAGGCGGGCGGCGGCGTCGGCGGCGGCGGCGTACGGGTCGCCCTGGATGTGGTCCGGAATAACTGATGCGTTCACGCGGATGAGCGTAACCGCTGATTCCCTACGCGCGTAGATGCTCCCGTACAGAGTCTCGCCGCGTCCGTTCGTGTGTTTCCACAGTCGGGCGCCGGAACGCTGCCGGGAGGGCCGTGAAAGGGCAGGCGGGGCGGGGGCGTGGGGCGGCCGCGGCCGTCCGCGCGCTCAGCAGGGGCGCTTGCGGAGTTCCATCGCGTAATCGTGCGGGGCGCCCGCCGACTCCGCCGCGTCCGCGATCTCGCCCAGGTACCGGGCGGACGGCAGCCCGCCCTCGTAACCGTTCAGCACATAGATCCAGGCAGGCTCCTCGCCGTCCAGGGTGTGCACCCGGATGCGCATGCGGCGGTAGATGTCGAGGCCGACGCCCTCCCAGCGGTCCATGGAGTCCTCGTCCATGGGGGCCAGGTCGTACAGGGCCACGAACACCTGCGAGCGGGGCGCCTCCACCACGGTGGCCAGCGCTCCCTCCCAGCCCATCTGCTCCCCGCCGAAGGTCAGCCGCCAGCCGTTCAGCCAGCCGGTGCCGCGCAGCGGTGAGTGCGGGGCGCGGCGCGTCATCAGCCGCGCGTCGAGGTTGCCGGCGTACGCGGCGTAGAGCGACATGTGATCGAGGGTACGGGAGGTGGCGGCGGGAGCGGCGGTTCCTGGACGGAAGGCCACGCGAGAGGGGGAGCCAGGGGTGGGGCCCAGGGGCGGATCCACCGGCCGCATCCGTGCGCCGCGTGCCCCGGCGCACGGATGGAGGGCCCCGGGGAGAAGCACCTTGGCGCGTGCGGGACAATGAAGTACGTACTGCATTCCCCCGGGGCGATCCCCCGGACCCCGGCCGGGACAGCAGACGGCCGTGGGACGAGAAACGCGAGGCGGACTTTTCGTGACCCGGATCGTGATCATCGGCGGCGGACCCGGCGGGTACGAGGCGGCCCTGGTGGGCGCCCAGCTCGGCGCGGAGGTGACCGTCGTCGACTGTGACGGCCTCGGCGGCGCGTCCGTCCTCACCGACTGCGTGCCCTCGAAGACCCTGATCGCGACGGCCGAGGTGATGACCACCTTCGACTCCTCGTACGAGGAGCTGGGCATCATCGTCGCGGACGACACCCCGCACATGGAGCAGGCCGCACGGGTGGTCGGTGTCGATCTGGGGAAGGTCAACCGGCGCGTGAAGCGCCTGGCGCTCGCCCAGTCCCACGACATCACCGCGTCCGTCACCCGCGCCGGCGCCCGCGTGATGCGCGGGCGCGGCCGTCTGGAGGGCCTTCAGGCCGCCGACGGCTCCCGCCAGGTCGTCGTCACGGCGGCCGACGGTACGGAGGAGACGCTCACCGCGGACGCCGTGCTCATCGCGACCGGCGGCCACCCCCGGGAGATCCCCGACGCGCAGCCCGACGGCGAGCGCATCCTGAACTGGACCCAGGTCTACGACCTCGACGAGCTGCCGCAGGAACTCATCGTCGTCGGTTCGGGCGTCACCGGCGCCGAGTTCGCCGGCGCCTACCAGGCCCTCGGCTCGCGCGTCACCCTGGTCTCGTCCCGCGACCGGGTGCTGCCCGGCGAGGACCCCGACGCCGCCGCCGTCCTGGAGGACGTCTTCCGGCGGCGCGGCATGAACGTCATGGCCCGCTCCCGCGCGCAGTCCGCCAAGCGCGTCGGTGACCGGGTCGAGGTGACCCTCGCGGACGGCCGGGTCATCTCCGGCACGCACTGCCTGATGGCCGTCGGCGCCATCCCGAACACCGCGGGCATGGGCCTGGAGGAGGCCGGCGTCCAGCTCAAGGACTCCGGGCACATCCGGACCGACAAGGTCTCCCGCACCAGCGCCCCCGGCGTCTACGCGGCCGGGGACGTCACCGGCATCTTCGCGCTCGCCTCGGTCGCCGCCATGCAGGGCCGGATCGCGATGTACCACTTCCTCGGCGACGCGGTGGCCCCGCTGAACCTGAAGACCGTCTCCTCGAACGTCTTCACCGACCCGGAGATCGCCACCGTCGGCTACAGCCAGGCGGACGTCGACGCGGGCAGGATCGAGGCGCTGGTCGTCAAGCTGCCGCTGCTGCGCAACCCGCGCGCCAAGATGCAGGGCATCCGGGACGGCTTCGTCAAGATCTTCTGCCGCCCGGGCACCGGCATCGTGGTCGGCGGCTGCGTCGTCGCCCCCCGGGCGAGCGAGCTGATCCACCCCATCTCGATCGCGGTCGACAACAATCTGACGGTCGAACAGATCGCAAACGCCTTCACCGTGTATCCGTCCCTGTCGGGATCGATCGCCGAAGTGGCCCGCCAGTTGCACAGCCGTAAGCGCACGGGCGAGGCGTAACGGCCCGGCGAATGCCGGGCCCGGAGCGGTCTTGGGCCCGGCATTCCCCGGCAACTCCCGCCAAGTCGGGCGGCCTCACGGACGCCGTCCGATCAGGAGGCGACAACAAGGCGGCCGCCTATACCACTTGGCGACCGTCTGTATGTACAACTTCTGCTATTCGGCGCAAACAGCTGAAAACTCTCGCGCGGTCACGTTACTGTCAGTTTCGTGTTCGCTGCAGAACGTCGTCAGTTGATCCTCGAAATGGTGCGCGCCAACGGGGCGGTATCGCTCCGTGAGCTCGCCCGCGTCGTCCAGACCTCCGAAGTGACCGTACGGCGGGACGTGCGGGCGCTGGAGGCAGAAGGACTCCTCGACCGCCGGCACGGCGGTGCGGTCTTGCCGGGCGGTTTTACGCGGGAGTCCGGCTTTCCGCAGAAATCCCATCTCGCCACCGCGGAGAAGACGGCCATCGCCGACCTGGCCGCCGGCCTCGTCGAAGAGGGCGAGGCCATCGTGGTCGGCGCCGGTACGACCACGCAGGAGCTGGCCCGCCGGCTCGCGCGCGTCCCCGGCCTGACCGTCGTCACCAACTCGCTGCTCGTCGCCCAGGCGCTGGCCCATGCCAACCGGGTGGAGGTGGTGATGACCGGGGGCACCCTGCGCGGGTCCAACTACGCCCTCGTGGGCAGTGGGGCCGAGCAGTCCCTCCAGGGGCTGCGGGTCTCGCGCGCCTTCCTGTCCGGGAGCGGGCTCACCGCCGAGCGCGGGCTCTCCACGTCCAACATGCTCTCCGCGAGCGTGGACCGGGCGCTGGTGCAGGCCGCGGCGGAGGTGGTGGTCCTCGCGGACCACACGAAGCTCGGCTCCGACACGATGTTCCAGACCGTGCCGACCGATCTCATCACCCACCTGGTGACGGACGAGCCCGCCGCGCACGACGACCGGGCGGCGGCGGAGTTGCAGGCGCTGGCGGACCAGGGCGTGCGGATCGCTGTCGCGGGCGGCACGGCCTCGTCGGCCGCGGGCGACTCCGGGGCCGCGGGACGGACCACCCGGCGCGAGATGCCGTTGCCCGGGCAGCGGCGTACGCAGGGGCAGCCGTTGCGGGGGGTGTCGGGGCTCGGCGAGACGGGGGCCGGCGACCGGGAGCGGGCGCGGGTGGCGGATCTGCGGCGCCGGTAGCACGGGGGCTCCGCCCCGGCCCCCGCTCCTCAATCGCCGGAGGAGCTTGATCCGCCGGGACCCGAGCTCAGCCCCCGTAGCGTCAGCGCCAGCAGGCGGTCCGCCAGTTCCGGGTCGTCCGGGGACTGCTCCGCGGCCAGGGCGATCGCGTTCGTGAGCTGCATCAGGTCGTCGATGGAGACGTCGGCCCGGACCGCGCCGGACGACTGGGCCCGCGCCAGGAGAACCGCACCCGCCTCGCGCAGCGGAGTGTTGCACCGCGCCAGGGCCGAACTCTCGTCGCGGCACGTCGACATGAGCGCCTGGGCCAGCCCGCGGTACTCACCCGCATGAGTGACGATCGCACCCAGCCACTCCACCAGGGCGGCACACGGCCGCTCCGCCCCGGCCAGTTCGCGGGAACGGGTGATCAGGGAGGTCACCGCCTCCTGGAAGACCGCGCTCATCAGCGCGTGCCGGGTCGGGAAGTGGCGGTACAGCGTGCCGATGCCCACCCCCGCACGCCGTGCGACGTCCTCCAGGGACGCGTCGGTGCCGTGTTCCGCGAAGGCGGTACGGGCCTGGGCCAGCAGCCGGCCGTAGTTGCGGCGCGCGTCGGCACGCATGGGCCGGGCCGGCGTCCCCGCCGTGCTCATCGCCATCGTGCGGTCCCTCCTGTCTCCCCGGTCTCCAGGATGCCATTGCCGGACCGGCGGGCGGCCCCCGAATGCGCCGGTGCCCCGGTCACGTCCGACGACATGACCGGGGCACCGGCGGGGAGGAGCGGCACGGGACGGGCCCCGTGTCAGTCCTTGATCTCGCAGATGACGGCACCGGAGGAGACCGAGCCACCGACCTCGGCGGCCAGGCCCTTGACCGTGCCGGAGCGGTGCGCGTTCAGCGGCTGCTCCATCTTCATGGCCTCCAGGACGACGATCAGGTCGCCCTCCTTGACCTCCTGGCCCTCCTCCACGGCGATCTTCACGATCGTGCCCTGCATCGGGGAGGCGAGGGTGTCGCCGGAGACGGCGGAGCCGGACTTCTTCGCCGCGCGGCGCTTGGGCCTGGCGCCCGCCGCGAGACCGGTACGGGCCAGGCTCATGCCGAGCGAGGAGGGCAGCGAGACCTCCAGGCGCTTGCCGCCGACCTCGACGACCACCGTCTCGCGGCCGGCCTCCTCGTCGGCCTCCGTCTCGGCGGGAGCGGCGAACGGCTTGATCTCGTTGACGAACTCGGTCTCGATCCAGCGGGTGTGGACGCGGAACGGGTCGGCGGTGAACGCCGGGTCCGCCACGACCGCACGGTGGAACGGGATGGCGGTGGCCATGCCCTCGACGTGGAACTCCGCCAGGGCGCGGGCCGCACGCTGGAGCGCCTGTGCGCGCGTCGCACCGGTCACGATCAGCTTCGCCAGCAGCGAGTCCCAGGCGGGGCCGATCACGGAGCCGGACTCCACGCCCGCGTCCAGGCGGACGCCCGGGCCGGTCGGCGGGTCGAACCTGGTGACGGTGCCGGGCGCCGGCAGGAAGCCGCGGCCCGGGTCCTCGCCGTTGATCCGGAACTCGAACGAGTGACCGCGCGAGGCGGGGTCGTCGTATCCCAGCTCCTCGCCGTCGGCGATGCGGAACATCTCGCGGACGAGGTCGATGCCGGAGACCTCCTCGGTCACCGGGTGCTCCACCTGGAGGCGCGTGTTGACCTCCAGGAAGGAGATCGTGCCGTCCAGGCCGACCAGGAACTCGACCGTGCCGGCGCCGACGTAGCCGGCCTCCTTCAGGATCGCCTTGGACGCCGCGTACAGCTCGGCGTTCTGCTCGTCGGACAGGAAGGGGGCCGGGGCCTCCTCCACGAGCTTCTGGTGGCGGCGCTGCAGCGAGCAGTCACGGGTCGAGACGACGACCACGTTGCCGTGGGTGTCGGCCAGGCACTGGGTCTCCACGTGCCGCGGCTTGTCGAGGTAGCGCTCGACGAAGCACTCCCCGCGCCCGAACGCCGCGACGGCCTCGCGGACCGCGGAGTCGTACAGCTCCGGGATCTCCTCCAGCGTGCGGGCGACCTTCAGGCCGCGGCCGCCGCCGCCGAAGGCGGCCTTGATGGCGATCGGCAGACCGTGCTGCTCGGCGAAGGCGACGACCTCGTCGGAGCCGGAGACCGGGTCCGGGGTGCCCGCGACGAGCGGGGCACCGGCGCGCTGGGCGATGTGGCGGGCGGCGACCTTGTCACCGAGGTCCCGGATCGCCTGCGGCGGCGGGCCGATCCACGTGAGACCCGCGTCCAGAACGGCCTGGGCGAACTCGGCGTTCTCCGAGAGGAAGCCGTAACCCGGGTGGATCGCGTCCGCCCCGGAGTCCTTGGCAGCCTGGAGCACCTTGGCGATGTCCAGGTAACTGGCCGCCGGGGTGTCACCGCCCAGAGCGAATGCCTCGTCGGCCACACGGACGTGCAGAGCGTCACGGTCCGGGTCGGCGTAGACGGCCACGCTCCCGATACCCGCGTCCCGGCAGGCCCGAGCAACACGGACAGCGATTTCGCCACGGTTGGCGATGAGCACCTTGCGCACGATGGCTCCCTCCTTGAAACAAGCTGAGTTTAGGGACAACCGACACGGTCCTACGACCCGTCCCCAATGGTGAGCTTGCCCACACGGAGTGTGATTCGAGGTGTGCTCGAGTCGCGAAATCCCTTGTGCCACCACGGTACGCCGGGTTCTGAAACCGCACAGTAGCGACCATGTGTGGTCCAGGTCTCTATCGGCACGGGCAGCGACTTACGGTAATTCTTTGTGGAGTTCCCACTAAGGGGTGGGCAATTCTTTGCCCGACCCACGAAAGCCCGGCCGGCTAGGGGTGCGCCGGGGTTCTCCCCGGCTCTTGTCGTGACCATTACTGGTTAGTAGGGTCCGCGCTATCGCACGTACTGCTGGTAACAGGGGGTGAGCGTCGTGGCGCGCAGGCTGGTGGCCTTCATGGCCGCGCTCGTGCTGGCCGTGGAAGCCGTGGGCGTCGTGATCATCAACGTCGTCCTGGGCACGGTCGTGAAGAACCAGGACATGTCCCTGGCCGGTACGGACCCCGAGGTGATGTCCAAGGGCACCTGGGTGCTCGGCGGCGTCTTCGGCCTGTTCCTGCTCCTGTGCGCCGTGCTCCTCGCCCTGACGGGCGCCCGCGACCGGGCGCCGGGGCGCGTGGCGCGGGCCGCGCTGATCTGCTGCGCGGTCGTCCACGGCGTCCTCGGCGCGCTGACGGTCGGACTCGTCGGCTGGGCGGCGTTCGGGTGGATGACGGCGGTGCTCGGCCTGATCGTGCTCACCCTGGTGGCGTACGGCCCCCAGGGCGCCGGACCGGCCTCGGAGCAGCAGGCCGGCCCCGAGCCCGAGCAGCCGGCCGCTCCCGCCCCGGCGTGACGGCCGCTCAGACCCAGAGGTCGGTGACCGAGATCCCCAGCTCGCCCAGCAGGCGGCGCAGCAGCGGCAGCGACAGGCCGATGACGTTGCCCGGGTCGCCCTCGATGGAGTCCACGAACGGTGCCGAGCGCCCGTCGAGGGTGAAGGCCCCCGCCACGTGCAGCGGTTCGCCCGAGGCCACGTAGGCGGCGATCTCGGCGTCCGACGGCTCACCGAAGCGGACGGTCGTGGACGCCGTCCGCGAGACCGTCCGGCCGGTCGCGGTGTCCGTCAGGCAGTGCCCGGTCCGCAGCACCCCGGTCCGGCCGCGCATCGACTTCCAGCGGGCGGTGGCCTCCTCGGCGTCGGCCGGCTTGCCGAGCGCCTCGCCGTCGAGTTCGAGTACCGAGTCGCAGCCGATGACCAGGGCGCCGGCGGCCTCCGGCAGCGCGGCGACGACGGCCGCCTTCGCCTCGGCGAGCACGAGGGCGAGTTCGGCGGGGGTGGGGGCGCTGAGGGCGTCCTCGTCGACGCCGCTGACGATCACCTCCGGCGCGAGGCCCGCTTGGCGCAGAAGGCCCAGGCGGGCGGGGGAGGCGGAGGCGAGGACGAGGCGTTGGGCGGTCATGACCGCCATGGTACGGACGCGGGGCGGGTGGGGGTCCGTGGCGGGGGCGCCGCCCCCGGACCCCGCTCCTCACTCGCCGGAGGGGATCGAACGGCCCGCCCGGGGGAGCGGTCGCCCCTGCGGGAGGAGCTGAGGAATCACCGTGTGCCCAGGACGAACATCGCCACGACCATCGCCAGGGCCAGGATCAGTCCCGCGCGGCGCATCATGTCCTCCGCCTCGCGGAGTTCTTCGGGGGGCTTGTTCTCGGGGTCGGACCAGAGCATGACGTGATCCTCCCGGGCGGCCCCCGGGCGGCGCCTGAGTACGCGTACTCAACCGCCGCCCCACGTGTCACCAGCGGTTATGCGGGCCAGTACGTACGGGCCCAGGCGCGCGGTCCCGGCAGGTGGCGGCCGCTGCGCGCCAGCCGGCTCGGGTGGGACCAGCCGGCGGGCGGCTCCGGGGTGCCGGACGACACGGCGGAGACCGCCGCGGCACGGGCCCGGACCACCGCGAGCGCGGCGGCCAGTTCCTCCGGGGTCGGGTTGCCCCGTACGACCTTGATCATGGCCAGGACCCTTTCTAGAGGGGGATGTTGCCGTGCTTCTTGGGCGGGAGGGACTCGCGCTTGGTGCGGAGCTGGCGCAGCCCCTTCACGATGTGGGCCCGGGTGTCGGACGGCATGATCACCGCGTCCACGTACCCGCGTTCGGCCGCCACGTACGGGTTGAGGAGGGTGTCCTCGTAGTCGGCGATCAGCTCGGCGCGGGTGGCCGCCCTCTCGTCGGCGTCCGTGACGGCGGCGATCGTCCGGCGGTGCAGGATGTTGACCGCGCCCTGCGCGCCCATGACGGCGATCTGGGCGGTCGGCCAGGCGAGGTTGATGTCGGCGCCCAGGTGCTTGGAGCCCATGACGTCGTACGCGCCGCCGAACGCCTTGCGCGTGATCACCGTGATCAGCGGGACGGTCGCCTCCGCGTACGCGTAGATCAGCTTGGCGCCGCGCCGGATGATGCCGCCGTACTCCTGGTCGACGCCCGGCAGGAAGCCCGGCACGTCCACGAACGTCAGCACCGGCACGTTGAACGCGTCGCAGGTGCGGACGAAGCGGGCCGCCTTCTCACTGGCGTTGATGTCCAGACAGCCGGCGAACTGCATCGGCTGGTTGGCGACGATGCCGACGGGGTGGCCCTCGACGCGGCCGAAGCCGGTGATGATGTTCGGCGCGAACAGGGCCTGGGTCTCCAGGAATTCACCGTCGTCCAGCACGTGCTCGATCGCGGTGTGCATGTCGTACGGCTGGTTCGCCGAGTCCGGGATGAGCGTGTCCAGCTCGCGGTCCTCGTCGCTGACCGCCAGGTCCGCCTCCTCCGGGAAGGCCGGGGCCTCCGAGAGGTTGTTCGACGGAAGGTAGGACAGCAGCGACTTGACGTACTCGATGGCGTCCTTCTCGTCGCCCGCCATGTGGTGCGCGACGCCGGAGGTGGTGTTGTGCGTACGGGCTCCGCCCAGCTCCTCGAAGGCGACGTCCTCACCGGTGACCGTCTTGATGACGTCGGGGCCCGTGATGAACATGTGCGAGGTCCGGTCGACCATCACCGTGAAGTCGGTGATCGCGGGGGAGTACACCGCGCCGCCCGCGCACGGGCCGACGATCAGCGAGATCTGCGGGATCACACCCGAGGCGTGCACGTTGCGCCGGAAGATCTCCGCGAAGAGACCCAGCGCCGCCACGCCCTCCTGGATGCGGGCGCCGCCGCCGTCGTTGATGCCGATGACCGGGCAGCCGGTCTTCAGCGCGAAGTCCATCACCTTGACGATCTTCTCACCGTAGACCTCGCCCAGCGATCCGCCGAAGATGGTGAAGTCCTGCGAGTACACGCAGACGGGACGGCCGTCGACCGTGCCGTAGCCGGTGACGACACCGTCCCCGTACGGCCGGTTCTTCTCGATGCCGAAGTTCGTCGAGCGGTGCCGGGCGAACTCGTCGAGCTCCACGAACGAGCCCTCGTCGAGCAGGAGGCCGACGCGCTCGCGCGCCGTCAGCTTGCCCTTCGCGTGCTGCTTCTCCACCGCGCGAGCCGACCCCGCGTGGGTCGCCTCGTCGATACGGCGCTGCAGGTCCGCGAGCTTGCCCGCGGTCGTGTGGATGTCGATCTCTTCCGGCTCGGACATCGGGTGGCGGCTCCCTGCCTGGTCACGGGGACGACTTGGCTGCTGATCAGCGGATGAACAGCTACTGAGCCGTAGCGTATCGGCGCCGATACGGTTCGGCAGTGCGTCCTTTGCCACACCTAGGGTGGCTTGCATGACACCTTCGGATGCGCCACAGAGCCGTTGGTCGGACCTGGACCGGCCGCCCCTCAACGTCCCCGCGCTGCGCCGCGGACTGCTGCGGCCGGGAGCGCTGTGGACCGCCCTCGACGTCGTCGGGAGCACCGGTTCCACCAACACCGACCTCGCCGCGCGGGCGGCCGGCCTCACCGAGGGCACGGTCCTCGTCGCCGAGGAGCAGACCGCCGGCCGCGGGCGCCTGGAGCGCTCCTGGACGGCCCCGGCCCGCTCCGGCCTGTTCTTCTCCGTGTACCTGACCCCGGGGGACGTGCCCGCCGAGCGGTGGGGCTGGCTGCCGCTGCTCACCGGCGTCGCCGCGGCCACCGGTCTCGCGCGCGCGGCGGGCGTCGACATGGCCCTGAAGTGGCCCAACGACCTGCTCGTCACCATCCCCGAGGACTCCGGCAAGCTCCGTCCGGGGGAGACCCCGCTCGGCGAGGAGCGCAAGACCGGCGGCATCCTCGCCGAGCGCGCCGGCGACGGCGTCGTCATCGGCATCGGCATCAACGTCTCGCTGCGCGCCGACGAGCTCCCCGCCCCCACCGCCGCGTCCCTCGCCCTGGCCGGCGCGGTCTCCACCGACCGCGAGACGCTGCTGCGCGGCGTCCTGCGTTCCCTGGAGCACTGGTACGGGCTCTGGCGCGACGCGGACGGCGACGCGGCGGCGAGCGGGGTGCAGGAGGCGTACGCGGCCGGCTGCGCGACCCTCGGCCGCACGGTACGGGCCCAGCTGCCCGGCGGCCGCACGCTCACCGGCGAGGCCGTCGCCGTCGACGGGGACGGCCGGATCGTCCTGTCCACCGGCGACGGACTGCGCGCACCGGTCTCGGCGGGCGACATCGTGCACCTGCGCGGCGCCGGCGGCGGCCTGACCTGAACCCGGGCCGTCCGGGCCTGGCGCCCTGGGGACGTGAGGTAGGGCACACCTGCCGTATCGTTGAGGTGATCCACCGGCGGACAGATCGGCAGGGCAGTGCGCAGGGAACGGGCAGGAGGCGGCTGGTGACCGTCGACGACACGACCTCCGGCGACGGCGCGCAGCAGTCGTCGGAACCCTCGGTGCACGCCACACCGCACCACGAAGTCGACCACACGGCCGAACCGACCGACGATCCCCTCGCGATCCGGCTGGAACAGCTGATCCTGGGCGCCGACCGGCGGTACACCCCGTTCCAGGCGGCCCGCACCGCCGGCGTCTCGATGGACCTGGCGTCCCGCTTCTGGCGGGCCATGGGCTTCGCGGACATCGGGCAGGCCAAGGCGCTCACCGAGGCGGACGTGCTGGCCCTGCGGCGGCTCTCCGGTCTCGTCGAGGCCGGGCTGCTCAGCGAGCCGATGGCGATCCAGGTGGCCCGGTCGACCGGGCAGACCACCGCCAGGCTGGCCGAGTGGCAGATCGACTCGTTCCTGGAGGGCCTGACCGAGCCCCCCGAGCCGGGCATGACCCGCACCGAGGTCACGTACCCCCTGGTCGAACTGCTCCTGCCCGAACTGGAGGAGTTCCTGGTGTACGTGTGGCGGCGCCAGCTCGCCGCCGCCACCGGCCGGGTCGTGCAGGCGGCCGACGACGAGGAGATGGTCGACCGGCGCCTGGCCGTCGGCTTCGCGGACCTCGTCGGTTTCACCCGGCTGACCCGCCGGCTGGAGGAGGAGGAGCTCGGCGAGCTCGTCGAGTCCTTCGAGACCACCTGCGCCGACCTGGTCGCCGCGCACGGCGGCCGGCTCATCAAGACCCTCGGCGACGAGGTCCTCTTCGCCGCCGACGACGCGGGCACCGCCGCCGAGATCGCGCTGCGCCTCATCGAGGCGATGGCCGTGGACGAGACCATGCCGGCGCTGCGGGTCGGCATCGCCTTCGGTACGGTCACCACCCGGATGGGCGATGTCTTCGGCACCACGGTGAACCTCGCCAGCCGGCTGACCTCGATAGCGCCGAAGGACGCGGTGCTGGTCGACGGGGCGTTCGCCGAGGAGCTGACGCGTACGGGCGACGCCCCGGTGTCGGAGGCGCGGGCGGCGGAGGAGGCCGCGGCGGCGGCCGAGCGGGCCGGGAAGGAGGGCCCGGACGCCGAGGTGGTCCCCGTGCCCAAGTACCGCTACGGGCTGCAGCCGATGTGGCAGCGCCCGGTGCGCGGGCTCGGCGTGGTCGAGCCCTGGCTGCTGGCCCGCCGCGGCACCTCCTGACCCGTTTCGGACACCCCTGCGGGGCGGAGCCCTAGGATCCCTCCGGTAACGCTCGTTAACCGACAGGGGAGCAGACATGACCGTCACGTCCGAGCAGCGGTTCGGGGAGTTCGTCGTCGTGCGGGCCCACGAGGGCCTGGAGCACGTCGCCGAGCTGGTCCTCGACCGGCCGAAGGCCATGAACGCGGTGTCCACGGACATGGCCCGCTCCATCGGCGCCGCCTGCGACGCGCTCGCCGCCGACCGGGACGTACGGGTCGCCGTCCTCACCTCCAGTCACGAGCGGGCCTTCTGCGTGGGCGCGGACCTCAAGGAGCGCAACTCCTTCACCGACGCCGAGCTGGTCCGCCAGCGGCCCACCGCGCGCGCCGCCTACACCGGCGTGCTGGAGCTGCCGATGCCGACGATCGCCGCGGTGCACGGCTTCGCGCTCGGCGGAGGCTTCGAGCTGGCCCTGTCCTGCGACCTGATCGTCGCCGACCCGACGGCCGTGGTGGGCCTGCCCGAGGTCTCCGTCGGCGTCATCCCGGGCGGCGGCGGCACCCAGCTGCTGCCCCGCCGGGTCGGGGCCGCGCGCGCCGCCGAACTGATCTTCAGCGCCCGCCGGGTGCCGGCCGCCGAGGCGCGGGAGCTGGGCCTGGTCGACGAGCTGGTGGCGGAGGGCGAGGACCGGGCCGAGGCGCTGGCCCTGGCCGGCCGCATCGCCGCCAACTCGCCGGTCGGGCTGCGGGCGGCCAAGCGGGCGCTGCGGCTCGGGCACGGTCTCGACCTGCGGGCCGGTCTGGAGGTCGAGGACTCCGCGTGGCGGTCGGTGGCCTTCTCCGGCGACCGGGCGGAGGGTGTGGCCGCGTTCAACGAGAAGAGGAAGGCGAACTGGCCCGGGGAGTGACAGCGGGTATCCGTTTGCGGGCCGAATGGTCACGCTCCGGAGCCGTCGAGTGATCACGTAGCTCATATCGCCCTAAACTGGCGGAATGGGTGGTGACGATGCGCGGCTGCGGGCCGTGGTTTCGCTGGCGCAGACGATGGCCGCGGCGCACACCCCCCGGGGGTGCTGGCGAGCGGCGGCCCGGGGGGCCTGCGAGGCGCTGGGCGGCAGCTTCGCCGCGCTCTCGGTCTGGGAGCGCGGCCGGGGCAGGCTGAGGGTCCTGGTCAACGCGGGCGAGCGGGCCGAGGGCGAGGAGGAGTTCCCCGACGAGGAGGTCTATCCCGTCCACCAGTTCCCGGAGATCACCGAGTTCCTGCACGAGCGGTGGGCCGGGGGCGGGGAGCCGGACGCCTGGGTGGAGACCGCCGAGGGGCCGGTGGGCGGCGGGCCCGGCGAGGAGCCGCCGGAGGGGGCGGCCGGCGCGCACGGTTACGGGCCCGGCTACTGCCACCAGCGCGTGGCGGCCCTGCGCCGGCGCGGGCGGGGCTGCTGCGTGGTCGCGCCGATCGTGCTGCACGGGCGGGCCTGGGGCGAGCTGTACGTGGCGCGGCCGGTGGGGGCGCCGGTGTTCGGGCGCGCGGACGCCGACTTCGCCACCGTGCTGGCCGCCGTGGTGGCCGCGGGGCTGGCCCAGACCGAGCGCCTCGAGGAGGTCCGCAAGCTCGCCTTCACCGATCCGCTGACCGGCCTCGCCAACCGCCGGGCCGTCGACATACGGCTGGACGAGGCGGTGGAGCGGCACCGGGCGGACGGTGCGGTGGTCAGCCTGGTGGTCTGCGACCTGAACGGGCTGAAGTGGGTCAACGACACCCACGGCCACGCGGTCGGGGACCGGCTGCTGGAACGTTTCGGCTCGGTGCTCTCGCGGTGCGGGGCCATACTGCCCGGCGCGCTGGCGGCCCGGCTGGGCGGCGACGAGTTCTGCCTGCTGGCGGTGGGGCCGGGGGCGGACGAGGTGGTCGCCGTGGCCACCGAACTGTGCGAGCGGGCGGCCGGGCTCGAACTCGGCAACGGGGTCGCCTGCGGGATCGCCTCCACCGGCGACCCCATCGGTCCCGAGGTCTCGGGCCGGCGGCTGTTCCGGCTGGCGGACGCCGCCCAGTACCGGGCGAAGGCGGCCCGCTCCGTGCGCCCGGTGGTGGCGGGGCGCGACGGCGAGGTCATCCGGCTGGCCGACTCCCCGCCGAAGTCCCCGCACGACCGCCGCCACCTGCGCGGCAACCGCCCCGAGCTGTGACCGGCCGGCGGGCGGGCGGTAAGGGGCCAACCCGCCGACCACTGGTGACATGAGGGTTTTCAGTCCGTACGCTGCTGAATATGGATATGCATACAGTCGTGGTGGGGACGTCCGGCACCACTGCCCAGGACGTCATCGCCGTGGCCCGGGGCAACGCCCGTGTCGAGCTCTCCGCCGCCGCGGTGGCCGCGCTGGCCGCCGCCCGCGAGATCGTGGAGGCGCTCGCCGCCAAGCCCGATCCGGTCTACGGCGTCTCGACCGGCTTCGGCGCCCTGGCCAGCCGGCACATCAGCCCGGAGCTGCGCGCACAGCTCCAGCGCAACATCGTCCGCTCGCACGCCGCCGGCATGGGCCCGCGCGTCGAGCGCGAGGTCGTCCGGGCGCTGATGTTCCTGCGGCTGAAGACGCTCGCCTCCGGCCGCACCGGCGTACGGCCCGAGGTCGCGCAGACCATGGCCGACGTCCTGAACGCCGGGATCACCCCCGTCGTCCACGAATACGGTTCGCTCGGCTGCTCCGGCGACCTGGCGCCCCTGTCGCACTGCGCGCTGGCCCTGATGGGCGAGGGCGACGCGGAGGGCCCCGACGGCACCGTCCGCCCCGCCGGCGAACTGCTCGCCGCGCACGGCATCGCCCCGGTCGAGCTGCGCGAGAAGGAGGGCCTGGCCCTCCTCAACGGGACCGACGGCATGCTCGGCATGCTGATCATGGCCCTGGCCGATCTGCGGACGCTCTACACCTCGGCCGACATCACCGCGGCCCTCACCCTGGAGGCCCTGCTCGGCACGGACAAGGTCCTCGCCCCCGAGCTGCACGCCATCCGCCCGCACCCCGGCCAGGGCGCGAGCGCCGACAACATGCTGCGGGTGCTCGCCGGTTCGGGCCTCACCGGTCACCACCAGGACGACGCCCCGCGCGTCCAGGACGCCTACTCGGTGCGGTGCGCGCCGCAGGTCAACGGGGCCGGGCGGGACACCCTCGCGTACGCCGCCACCGTCGCCGACCGCGAGCTGGCCTCCGCCGTGGACAACCCGGTCGTACTTCCCGACGGCCGGGTGGAGTCGAACGGCAACTTCCACGGGGCGCCCGTCGCCTACGTGCTGGACTTCCTGGCCATCGCCGCCGCCGACCTCGGCTCGATCACCGAGCGCCGTACCGACCGGCTGCTGGACAAGAACCGCTCGCACGGGCTGCCGCCGTTCCTCGCCGACGACGCGGGCGTCGACTCCGGCCTGATGATCGCCCAGTACACCCAGGCCGCCCTGGTCAGCGAGATGAAGCGGCTCGCCGTCCCGGCCTCCGCCGACTCCATCCCGTCCTCCGCGATGCAGGAGGACCACGTCTCCATGGGCTGGTCGGCCGCGCGCAAGCTGCGTACCGCCGTCGGCAACCTGGCCCGGATCGTCGCCGTCGAGCTGTACGCGGCGACCCGCGCGGTCGAACTGCGCGCCCAGCAGGGGCTGACCCCGGCCCCCGCCACGCGCGCCGTCGTCGAGGCGCTGCGGGCGGCCGGTGTCGAGGGCCCGGGGCCCGACCGCTTCCTGGCGCCGGACCTGGCCGCGGCCGACGCCTTCGTACGGGCGGGCGGGCTGCTCTCGGCGGTGGAACCGGTCACCGGCCCGCTGGCCTGATCAGCACCCGTTCCCGGGACTCGTACGGCTCGATGCGGGGGAGCGGCCACCGGACCCGTCCGGTGGCCGCTCCCCCGCGTCCACGTTTCAGAGGGCGGGCCGCGGGCCCGTACGGCGGGACGAATACGTCACGAAGCCCGCCCCGATGCCCAGGAAGGCCACCCCGCCGAGCAGATACGGCGTGGTGTCGAGGCCCGTGCCGGTGTCGGCGAGCGCCGCCGCGGCCGCGCCGTCGCCGGCCGTCGTCGCACTGCCGCCGGCCGCGCCGGGCGCACGGCCCGTATCGCCCGTGGCGTTGGCCGACGGGACGAACCACAGGGCGCACAGCAGCGTCCCCGCGGCGGTGGCGGTCAGGAGCGGGCGGCGGGTGATGGCCACGGGATCGGTCCCCTTCGCGACGTCCGGGAGTCCGGTTCGCTCCGATGCTAATGAACGCAGCGGGTCGCGGGGAAGGCGTGGCGGCCGGGACTTACGCTCCGCCCCATGAGCACTTCCAAGACAGCTGGATCATCGCGTTTCGTCCGCCTCAAGGTGGACATGGTGGTGGAGATCACCGACCCCGACGCCCTCAGCGGAACCGCCCTGGAAAGCCTCGCGGCCGAGTACGGCGAGCCCGGCGGCGAGGGCGCCGAGGAACGCATGCATGCCGAGGAGGCGGTACGGGAAGACGGAGCGGAGGCCCTCGCTTCACTGATCGACCCGTTCGACCTGGTGGGGGAGGTGCCCGGGGTCGAACTGGCCCAGGCCTCCTGGAGCAGCGAGAGCATCGACTACGACCCCGAGGACCCGGACGGATGGGGCCTCGACGAGGGCGAGTACGAGGAGACCGATGAGGAGACCGACGAGGAGGACGAGGAGGGCGGGAACGTCGGGGGCGCGTCCGACGTCCCGCACAATGGGAGGGAGGCCGGCGGCTACGACGGCACGGAGCGGCGGGCCTGACCTGTGGGAACACGGCCCCGGCCTGCCCGTGGCGGACCGGGGCCGGCCCGTGCCGCGGAAGTGGGAACCACCGCTTCCGGCACGGCGTCGATGAGTGGTGTTCCCCACACAATCGACGGACGTGGAACGGGAATCCCGCCCAGGGGGTTCTTGGAACATTGACGGGGTTTCACCCATGGGTGGCCTGCTCGGGGTTTTGGGGATTTCGGCAACGATGGAGAAGCGTGTGATGACGGACAGCAAGCGGCGCAGGGGCCTGATGGCCGCGTCCGCACTGCTCGGCGGCGTACTGGTGCTTTCGGCCTGTGACGACGGCGGCGAGAAGGGCGATCCCAGCCCCGAGAGCTCCACGTCCCAGGCGGCCGAAGTCGACAAGGCGGCGGCCCAGGAGACGTCCGAGGCGCAGATAACGATCACGCCCAAGAACGGCGCGACCAACGCGAGCATCAACAACGCCGCCAAGGTCACCGTCACCAAGGGCAAGCTGACCGCTGTCACGATGACCACCTCGGACGGCAAGAGCGTCGAGGGCACCCTCTCCGCCGACGGCACGAGCTGGCGGCCGAGCGGCCAGCTGGAGCGCTCGACCACCTACAAGGTCAGCGCGACGGCGCAGGACTCCAAGGGCCGCGAGGCCCACGAGAACTCCTCCTTCACCACGGTCTCGCCCGCCAACAGCTTCATCGGGAACTTCACCCCCGAGGACGGCTCCACCGTGGGCGTCGGCATGCCCGTGTCGATCAACTTCAACAAGCCGATCACCGACACCAAGGCCGTCCAGGACGGCATCAAGGTGACCTCCAGCAGCGGCCAGGAAGTCGTCGGCCACTGGTTCAACCCGCAGCGCCTGGACCTGCGCCCCGAGAACTACTGGCAGGCCGGCTCGACCGTCACCCTGAAGCTGTCCCTGGACGGCGTCGAGGGCGCGGACGGCGTCTACGGCGTCCAGCAGAAGACGGTCACCTTCAAGATCGGCCGCGCCCAGGTCTCCACGGTGGACGCGAAGACCCACATGATGACCGTCGCCCGGGACGGCCAGACGATCAAGACCATCCCGATCTCCTCGGGCTCGCCCGACAACCCGACGTACAACGGCCAGATGGTGATCTCCGAGAAGTACAAGGAGACCCGGATGAACGGCGCCACCGTCGGCTTCACGGACGACGACGGCAAGGGCGAGTACGACATCAAGGACGTGCCGCACGCCATGCGGCTGTCCACGTCGGGCACCTTCATCCACGGCAACTACTGGGGCAAGGGCATCTTCGGCAAGGTCAACACCAGCCACGGCTGCGTCGGCCTGGAGGACGCCAAGGGCGCCGGTGACCCCAACACGCCCGCCGCCTGGTTCTACAACAACTCCATGATCGGTGACGTCGTCATCGTCAAGAACTCCCCGGACAGGACCATCCAGCCGTCCAACGGCCTCAACGGCTGGAACCTGAGCTGGGCCGAGTGGACGGCGGGCTCCACCGCCTGACCGGCCCCTCCGGCCGGATCCCCACCCCGTACGCCGAAGGCGGCGGCACCACGACCCGGTGCCGCCGCCTTCGGCGTACCCGCGGTTCTCATCCTGCTCTCATGGCGGCCTCAACCCACCCTCACGAGCCGTTCCTAACCTCGCGTCATGTTCTTCACCTACCTCCGGCGCGAGCTGCGCCGCCGCAGAAAGGCGGCGCTCGTCGTCGCCTCCGGGCTCGCCCTCGGCATTGCGCTGGTCATCGTCGTCAGCTCGGTCTCCTCGGGCATGAGCAAGGCCCAGGACAAGGTCCTGCAGTCGCTGTACGGGCTCGGCACGGACATGACCGTCACCAAGGCGGCCACGGCACCCGCGTCCGGCTCCACCGGCCGCCCCAAGTTCGAGTTCGACGCCAAGGACAGCGACGACGACGCGACCCAGAGCACGGACCGGGTCATGGTCCAGGGCTTCCAGACCCTGGCGTCCTCCACCGTCGGCAAGGTCGGCGAGCAGGACGGCGTCGCCGGTGCGGTCGGCGGGCTGAGCCTGTCCGTCATGAAGGTGGACGGGCAGTTCAAGCGCGGCGAGTTCAAGCAGGAGGGCGGCACGAGCCAGGGCGGCGGGCGCGGGCCCGGCGGCGGCAGCGGCCAGCCGCAGGGCGAGGTGCAGGGCGGCGGCGCCTCCTTCGACGTCAACTCCTACACGGTGTACGGCACCGACGTCACCCAGCAGGACCTCGGCCCGCTCACCTCGTCGAAGATCACCTCGGGCCGTACGTTCAAGACGACCGAGACCAATGCCGAGGTGGCCGTCGTCGACTCCGCCTACGCCAAGGAGAAGACCCTCTCCACCGGCAAGACCGTGACGATCCACGGCACCGAGTTCACGATCATCGGCGTCTCGACGGCCGACAGCGGCGACGCCGCCGCCAACCTCTACATCCCGCTGCAGCGGGCGCAGACCCTCTCCGACTCGAAGAACAAGGTCACCACGGTCTACGTGAAGGCCGCGGACTCGCAGAAGATCGACAGCGTCAAGTCCACCATCCAGAAGAACATCTCGGGCACCACGGTCACCACCTCCGCCGACCTCGCGGACACCGTCTCCGGCTCCCTGTCCACCGCGTCCGACCTGGCCGCCGGCGTCGGCAAGTGGCTCTCCGTCGCCGTCCTGGTCGCCGCGTTCCTGGTCGCCGGGCTCCTCACCTCGTCCGCCGTCAGCCGCCGCGTGCGCGAGTTCGGCACGCTGAAGGCGCTCGGCTGGAAGAGCGGCCGGGTCACCCGCCAGGTCATCGGCGAGGCCCTGGTCAACGGCCTCATCGGCGGCGTGCTCGGCATCGCGATCGGCCTGGCCGGCGCGTACGCCGTCACCGCCGTCAGCCCCACCCTCACCGCGGAACTCGGCTCCTCCGGCGGCGGTGGCGGGATGCGCGGCGGCCCCGGCTTCGGCCGGCAGAGCACGTCCAAGGCCCTCGACATCGCGCTGACCGCGCCCGTCTCCCTCTCCGTGATCCTGGTCGCCGTCGCCCTGGCCGTGGCGGGCGGGCTGATCGCGGGCGCCTTCGGCGGCTGGCGCGCCTCCCGGCTGCGCCCGGCGGACGCGCTGCGCCGCGTCGAGTAGCCCGTACCCCACACCCCGTCAGGAGATCACCCATGTACACGCTTCACGGCGTCACCAAGCAGTACCGGCGCGGCAAGTCCACCGTGCACGCCCTCGCCGGCGTCGACCTCACCATCGAGGACGGCGGCCGCCTGGTCATCCAGGGCCCCACCGGCGGCGGCAAGTCCACCCTGCTCCAGATGCTCGGCGGCCTGGACCGCCCCACGGCCGGCAGCGTCGAGCTCGACGGCGTGGACCTGGCCAGGCTCAGCGAGGCCAAGCTCACCAGGGTGCGCGCCCAGAACATCGGCTTCGTCTTCCAGAGCTTCAACCTCATCCCGACACTCACCGCCCAGGAGAACGTCGAGACCGCCCTCGTCCCCCTCGGCGTCAAGGCGGCCGAGCGGCGCAGAAGAGCCGCCGAGGCGCTGGACTCCGTCGGACTCGGCGAGCGGCTCGGCCATGTGCCCGGCGAGATGTCCGGCGGCCAGCAGCAGCGCGTCGCCATCGCCAGGGCCCTGGTCAAGCGGCCCAAGGTGCTGCTCGCCGACGAGCCCACCGGCAACCTCGACGAGTCCATGCGCGACGAGATCATGGAGGTGCTGGAGACCCTGTGGAAGGAGCACGGGCTCACCTTCGTCATGGTCACCCACGACAGCTCGATCGCCCGCCGCGCCCCGCGCCTGGCCACCATCCGCAAGGGCAGGGTCACCATCACGGAGAACGCCGCGGCCTGACCCGCCGGCGCCGGCCGCAGCGCTTCGGGCGGCCGTCGGCGCCACCCCGATGGCGTAACGGCTGGGTATGCGGAACCTCACCGCCGCCCCCGGGCCGCTGTGAGGTTCACCACTTCGGCGGGTGCGCCGCTACGGCCCCCGCCCGGCCGTTCAGGCCCGGAAACGGCCTCGCGCAAGGCCGTTGGCCAGGTCCGGGGGGCCGGGGCGCCCGATCACCATGTGGATGCCACGGGCCGGGGAGACGCCCCCCTGGGAGAATCGGTACGCCACGACGGTCCTGTACGCCGCGCTCGCGAGCAGTACGCGCGATGTTCCGGCGGCACCCTCAATGGGGAGGGGGACCTGGCGCCCCTCGGGACGGGGGCGCTCCCGCGTATGAGCCGACCCACGGAAGGTCTTGATCAGATGCCGGTCACCCCTGACTCCGCAAGCCTGCACGCCGCCGAGAACCGCGTCATCGAGCCGCTGTACGCCGAGATCCTCCGCCGCAACCAGGGCGAGAGGGAATTCCACCAGGCGGTCCGGGAGGTCCTGGAGACCCTCGGCCCCGTGCTGGCCCAGCGGCCGGAGTTCGTGGACGCCCGGATCATCGAGCGCATATGCGAGCCGGAGCGCCAGCTCATCTTCCGGGTGCCGTGGGCGGACGACTCGGGCGACATCCACGTCAACCGCGGCTTCCGGGTCGAGTTCTCCAGCTCGCTCGGCCCGTACAAGGGCGGGCTGCGCTTCCACCCGTCGGTCAACCTCGGCATCGTGAAGTTCCTCGGCTTCGAGCAGATCTTCAAGAACGCCCTCACCGGCATGCCCATCGGCGGCGGCAAGGGCGGCGCGGACTTCGACCCGAAGGGCCGCTCGGACGCCGAGATCATGCGGTTCTGCCAGTCGTTCATGACCGAGCTCCACCGCCACCTGGGCGAGTACACCGACGTGCCCGCCGGTGACATCGGTGTCGGCGGCCGCGAGATCGGCTACCTCTTCGGCCAGTACAAGCGGATCACCAACCGCTACGAGTCCGGCGTCCTCACCGGCAAGGGCCTCGGCTGGGGCGGCGCCCTCGTCCGCACCGAGGCCACCGGCTACGGCTGCGTCATGTTCACCGCCGAGATGCTGCGCAGCCGCGGCGAGTCCCTGGACGGCCAGCGCATCGCCGTCTCCGGCTCCGGCAACGTCGCGATCTACGCCATCGAGAAGGCCCAGCAGCTCGGCGCGACCGTCATCACCGCCTCCGACTCCGGGGGCTACGTCGTCGACGAGAAGGGCATCGACCTCGACCTCCTCAAGGAGATCAAGGAGCGCGGCCGCGGCCGCATCTCCGAGTACGCGGAGCGGCGCGGCGCGCACGTGAAGTACGTCGAGGGCGCCGGCCTCTGGAACGTCCCCGTGGACGTGGCCCTGCCCTGCGCCACCCAGAACGAGCTGCACGAGGCCGACGCGCTCGCCCTGGTCCGCAACGGCGTCAAGGCGGTCGCCGAGGGCGCCAACATGCCCACCACCCCCGAGGCCGTCCGCGTCCTCCAGGACGCCGGCGTGGCCTTCGCCCCCGGCAAGGCGGCCAACGCGGGCGGCGTGGCCACCAGCGCCCTGGAGATGCAGCAGAACGCCTCGCGCGACTCCTGGACCTTCGCCCACACCGAGCAGCGGCTCGCGGAGATCATGCGCCACATCCACGACTCCTGCCACACCACCGCGGAGAAGTACGGCAGCCCCGGCAACTACGTGGTCGGCGCCAACATCGCCGGCTTCGAACTGGTCGCGGACGCGATGCTGGCCCAGGGCCTGATCTGACCGGCGCCAGGACACACGGAACGGCCGGGAGACGCGTCTCCCGGCCGTTCCGTCTCTCTCAGCTCTCCGCCGGGGCCACGCCCACCGGGCAGGAGACGCCCGTGCCGCCGATGCCGCAGTAGCCGCCCGGATTCTTGTCCAGGTACTGCTGGTGCGCCGGCTCGGCGGGATAGAAGGCCCGCCCCTCGGCCGGCAGGATCTCCGTGGTGATCTCGCCGTGGCCGGAGGCCGTCAGGACCTTCTGGTACGCCTCACGGGAGGCCGCCGCGGCGGCGGCCTGCCCGGGGGAGTGGGTGTAGACGGCGGAGCGGTACTGCGTCCCCACGTCGTTGCCCTGGCGGAAGCCCTGGGTCGGGTCGTGGGACTCCCAGAACAGCTTCAGCAGCTCGGCGTACGTGACCGCCTTCGGGTCGTACACCACGCGGACCGCCTCCGTGTGACCGGTGAGGCCCGAGCAGACCTCCTCGTAGGCGGGGTTCTCCGTGTAGCCGCCCTGGTAGCCGACGAGCGTCGTCCAGACGCCGTCCGTCTGCCAGAACTTCCGCTCGGCGCCCCAGAAACAGCCCAGCGCGAAGTCCGCGACCTCCAGGCCCTCCGGGTACGGGCCCAGCAGCGGGTTGCCCAGGACGGTGTGCCGGGACGGGACGGTGAACTCGGGGACGGGACGGCCGCGCAGGGCCTCCTCCGGGGTGGGGAGCTGAGGTGTGCGGCGGTGCAGGAACATGCGGGGGCTCCTCCTGGGTCGGCGTGCTGTCCGTACAACGCACCGGGGCCCCCGTGGATTCCGCGCGGCTCAGTGCGGCAGCGACGCCGGGCTGCCGCCGTTCGCCTCGTACCCCGCGACCGCCAGCGCCCGGTACACCGTGTACTCGGCGGCCGGGTCCTCGCTCGCCGTCCACGGCAGCGCGCCCACGTACCCGTCGATGTGGACCAGCTGGTGCACCGCCTCCGACCAGCGCTCCATCCGCACCAGGAACAGCACCAGCAGATGGCGCACATGCGGGAGCATCGGGTCGTCGGCGCGCGCCGCGTGCACCGCGAACATCGCCCCCTCCACCGCCCTGGTCACCACCTGGCTCCGGTAGAAGCCCTGCACCAGGTTGACCTCGGGCAGGTGCTCGTACACCGCGAACAGCGGCAGCCCGGCCAGCAGCGAGCCCTGCGGGGCGCGGGCCGCGGCGGCCGTCGCGAAGCGGTCGGCGTCCTCGCGCGAGCCGTGCCACCGCTCGCTCCAGAAGTGCAGCGCCGCGATGTGCGCGCCCATGTGCGCCGGGGCCCGGTCGATGATCTTCGCCCACAGCCGGTCGAACTCCTCGGCGGAATAACCCAGTCCACGGGCGACCGCCAGCTCCACGATGTACGGCACGGGGTCGCCCGGGGCCAGCAGGGCCGCCTCGCCGAGCACCGTACGGGCCTCCTCCAGGATGATCCGGAAGTCGTCCGTGCCCGCCGTCGAGGAACGCCACGCCTGCTGCACCAGGAACTCCGCGTGCACCGCGGCCCCGCCCGCGTCCTTCGGCGCCTCCGCGCGCCACTTGCGCAGCCACGCCCCGCCGACGCCCGGCTGTCGCAGCAGCTCCAGCGAAGCTGCCCCGGCGAACGCCTGTACCCGCTGCCAGCGCAGCTCGCCCTCCTTCGGCGTCCCCGCCAGCAGCTGGGACGCCGCCCGCCACTCCTGCGTGTGCTGGACGACCTCCAGCACGTCCAGCAGGTCCTGGTCCGGTCCCGGCGTCCGGACGTCCAGCTCCTCCTGGCGCGCGAAGCCGTAGTCCTGCGGGTCGGCGGCGTCGGGGGAACCGGGCACGGCGAGCCGGATGCCGCGGCGCCGGCGCAGCACGTACGGGCCGAGCGCGGCGGTCAGCAGGCACAGCGCGAGCAGGAACCACAGAATCTCCATGCCCCCATTGTCACCGGACGGCCCGGTAGCCGGTGAGCGCCTTCGCGACGAACTACGCTCGCCCCATGAGCGACCAGCACAGCTTCGAAACCCGCGCGATCCACGCGGGGAACACCGCCGACCCCCTCACGGGCGCCGTGGTTCCGCCCATCTACCAGGTGTCCACGTACAAGCAGGACGGCGTGGGCGGGCTGCGCGGCGGTTACGAGTACAGCCGCAGCGCCAACCCGACCCGCACCGCCCTGGAGGAGAACCTCGCGGCCCTGGAGGGCGGCCGGCGCGGGCTCGCCTTCGCCTCGGGACTCGCCGCCGAGGACTGCCTGCTCCGTACGCTGCTGGCCCCCGGCGACCACGTGGTCATCCCGAACGACGCCTACGGCGGCACGTTCCGGCTGTTCGCGAAGGTCGCCTCGCGCTGGGGCGTGGAGTTCTCCGTCGCCGACACCTCGGACGTGGCGGCGGTCCGGGCGGCGGTCACCCCGCGCACCAAGGCGGTCTGGGTGGAGACCCCGTCCAACCCGCTGCTCGGCATCACCGACATCGCGGCCGTCGCCCAGGTCGCCCGCACCGCCGGTGCGCGCCTCGTCGTCGACAACACCTTCGCCAGCCCCTACCTCCAGCAGCCGCTGGCACTCGGCGCCGACGTCGTGGTGCACTCCACCACCAAGTACATGGGCGGCCACTCGGACGTCGTCGGCGGCGCGCTGATCGTCGACGACCCGGACCTCGCGGACGAGTTGACCTTCCACCAGAACGCGATGGGCGGGGTGGCCGGCCCGTTCGACGCCTGGCTGGTGCTGCGCGGCATCAAGACGCTCGCCGTCCGCATGGACCGGCACAGCGAGAACGCCACCAAGGTCGCCGACCTGCTGACCCGGCACCCCAAGGTCACCCAGGTCCTCTACCCGGGCCTGCCCGAGCACCGGGGCCACGAGGTCGCCGCCAAGCAGATGCGGGCCTTCGGCGGCATGGTGTCCTTCCGCGTCGAGGGCGGTGAGGAGGCGGCGGTCGCGGTCTGCGACCGCGCGAAGCTGTTCACCCTGGGGGAGTCCCTGGGCGGTGTCGAGTCGCTGCTCGAGCACCCCGGCCGGATGACGCACGCCTCGGCGGCGGGCTCCCCGCTGGAGGTCCCCGCCGACCTGGTCCGCCTCTCCGTCGGCATCGAGAACGCGGACGACCTGCTGGCCGACCTCACGCAGGCGCTCGGCTGAGCCGGGAAGGCCGGGACGTCGAAAGGGGCGGGGCCGGATCATCGGTCCCGCCCGGGTACGGCAGCCGTCTCAGACGGTGGCCGGCTCGTCCTCCAGCATGCCCCTGACCTGCTCCCGCAGTTCGGGGCTGTCGGTGTGCTGGTGGACGGAGGCGGCGTGCTCGCTCGCGGCCCGCACCACTTCCTCCTCCTCGCCGGCGATCGTCAGCGAGCAGTTCATCTCACTCGGATACTTGCGGCAGTCAGCGATCTTCCTGGTCATGAGAGCCTCCTGACCACTCCTTTCCAGGGTAGACCGGAAAGCTCCGCCCGCGGGGGTGCGCGGACCCGCGCGGACCGCGGTTACCGGCCCCACACCGCGAACGCCGCCACGGCCGCCGCGCCCAGAGCCAGCATCCCGAGCCGGCGCAACGTCCGCCGGCGCCGCAGCAGCCGGCCGCCCCGCTCCGCCGCCCGCGCCGCCAGCCCGGCGGGCACCTGCG
The DNA here is from genome assembly GCF_040632605.1 of Streptomyces sp. NPDC019224. Taxonomy (NCBI): domain Bacteria; kingdom Bacillati; phylum Actinomycetota; class Actinomycetes; order Kitasatosporales; family Streptomycetaceae; genus Streptomyces; species Streptomyces sp. NPDC019224. Next base: position 258,610 of record NZ_JBEYCF010000001.1, read on the forward strand.
GACGCGGGCCCTCCAGCATCCGCCGCACCTGGTCCTCCCTGCGCCCGGCGCCGCTCACGGCAGGGCCCCCAGCAGCCGGGCGGCCCCCCGGCGCACGGTCGGGCTCCGGGTGCCGCACATCGTGGCCACCGAGCGGTTGCAGACCGCGCGCACCCGGTCCTGGTCCAGCCCGAGCAGGGCCGCCGTCTGCTCCTCGGGGACCTCTTCGTACAGCCGCAGCACCAGGACGAGACGTTCCTGCGGGGTCAGCCGGTCCAGCACCCCGCCGCGCGGACGGTGGTGGCGCCACGCCTCGCGGGCGAACCGGGCCGCCAGGTCCTGCCGGGTGCGGTTGTACGGGTCCTCGCCCCGCAGCCGCTCCCAGTCGGCGAACGTCCGGGCCAGCGAGGCCGTCAGGAGCCGCCGCGCAAGCGGGTTGGCGCCCGGCCCCTCCGCCGGTTCGGCGGTCAGCAGCGTGGCCGTGTGCAGCAGACGGCCCGCCGCGCCCGCGACGAAGGACTCGAAGTCCTGGGCGCGGCACCGTTCCCGGCCCGCATGGCGTTCCCGCATGCCGTCAATCCGAGCGCGCCGCGCCCGGGTGGTCAACCCCTCGGTACCCCGGGGCTGTCCGAGCCGTCCGCGTCAGCCGGCCTGGTGCGCGGTCTGGCGGGCGGCCAGCGCCTCGTTGAACCGGGTGAGCAGCGCGCAGAACGTGTCCCGCTCCTCCTCGCTCCACCCGTCCGTCACCTGCGCCATCAACTCCCGCCGCGAGCCCCGGACCTCGTCCAGCCGGGCCTGGCCGCGCGGGGAGAGCTGGAGCACGACCGCGCGGCCGTCCTCCGGGTGCGAGGTCCGCTTGACGAGGCCGGTGTCCACCAGCGGCGCGACCTGCCGGGTCACCGTGGAGGAGTCGATCCCCATCCCCGCGGCCAGCGCCTTGACGCCCATCGGCCCTTCCCGGTCCAGCCGGTTCAGCAGCAGATAAGCCGCCCGGTCCATGGAGTTGCGTACCTGGCCCACCCCGCCGAGCCGGGTCTGCTCGGCCCGGCGGGCGAATACGGCCACCTGGTGCTGGAGGGTGTCGAGAACGTGCTCGGAACCCGGATGTTCCGGGGCTGCGCCCCCGGAAGGAGACGAGGCAGTCGTCATGTCCTGAGGGGGCATGGCCGGGGGCTCTCTTCGTACGGTGTCGGATGGGTGGGGGACAGAGTACGCGGCCCCGGGGCAACGCGTACCAGTGCTGCACAAACCTGCGGACATCGGCGCAGGGCGGCGCCGCGAGCGGCGGCCGCGGCCCCTGCGAGCTGCAAGACTTGCGGTATGAACTTTCCGCCGCCCGGCAGCTTTCCCCCGGTGATCCTCGACGACGTGCGCGGAGCGCAGAAGATGCTCTCCGGCGTCTCCAAGGTCACCCCGCTGGAGGGCAGTCGCCATCTGTCCGGCCTGGTGGGCGCACCCGTCCTGTTCAAGTGCGAGAACCTGCAGCGGACCGGTTCCTTCAAACTGCGGGGCGCCTACGTACGCATCTCCGGTCTGACCCCGGTCGAACGCGCCGCCGGCGTCGTGGCCGCGAGCGCCGGAAACCATGCGCAGGGTGTCGCGCTCGCCTCTGCGCTCCTCGGCGTACGCTCCACGGTCTTCATGCCGGTCGGGGCGCCGCTGCCGAAGGTCGCCGCCACCCGCGAGTACGGGGCGCGGGTACGGCTGCACGGCACCGTCGTCGACGAGACCCTGGCCGCCGCCCAGGAGTACGCCCGGGAGACCGGCGCGGTCTTCATCCACCCCTTCGACCACGCCGACATCATCGCCGGGCAGGGCACGGTGGGCCTGGAGATCCTGGAGCAGTGCCCCGAGGTCCGCACGATCGTCGTCGGCATCGGCGGCGGCGGGCTCGCGGCCGGCATCGCCGTCGCGGTCAAGGCGGTCCGGCCCGACGTGCGGATCGTCGGCGTGCAGGCGGCCGGCGCCGCCTGCTACCCGCCGTCCCTGGCCGCGGACCGCCCCGTCTCCATCGACACGCTCCAGACGATGGCGGACGGCATCAAGGTCGGGCGTCCCGGCGACGTGCCGTTCGCCCTGATCAGGGACCTCGTCGACGAGGTGCGCACGGTCTCCGAGGACGAGCTGTCCAGCGCCCTGCTGCTCTGCCTGGAGCGGGCCAAGATGGTCGTCGAACCGGCCGGCGCGAGCCCGGTCGCCGCACTGCTCAGCGACCCCAAGTCGTTCCACGGGCCCGTGGTCGCCCTGCTCTCCGGCGGCAACGTGGACCCGCTGCTGATGCAGCGCATCCTCACCCACGGCATGGCGGCGGCCGGCCGCTACCTCAGCCTGCGGCTGCGCCTCACCGACCGGCCCGGCGCACTGGCCACGCTGCTGGGCGTGCTGTCGGTGGCCGACGCCAACGTCCTGGACGTCGGCCACGCCCGTACCGAACCCCGGCTCGGCCTCACCGAGGTGGAGGTGGAACTGCACCTGGAGACCAAGGGCCCCGAGCACTGCGACGACGTGAAGGCGGCGCTGCGGGACGCGGGCTACCTGGTGACGGGCTGACGGGCGCGCCCGGCTTGTGTGTTCATCGGGCACGGCGCCCCTGGCATACCTAGGATCTGGATCCGAGAGGTAGCCACCCGAACGCACTGGGGGAATCCCATATGCCAGGCGCCATCTACGCCGAAGGGCTCGTGAAGACCTTCGGAGACGTGACCGCACTCGACGGCGTCGACCTCGATGTGCCGGAAGGCACCGTCCTCGGGCTCCTCGGCCCCAACGGGGCCGGCAAGACGACCGCCGTACGCGTTCTGACGACGCTGCTCAGGCCCGACAGCGGCAGGGCCTTCGTCGCGGGGATCGACGTACTGAAGAACCCCAACGAGGTGCGGCGGTCGATCGGGCTCTCCGGCCAGTTCGCCGCCGTCGACGAATACCTGACAGGCCGCGAGAACCTCCGGATGGTCGGCCAGCTCTACCAGATGAGCGGGCGCGCGGCGAAGGCCCGGGCGGGCGAACTGCTGGAGCGGTTCAACCTGGCCGACGCGGCGGACCGCCCCGCCAAGACGTACTCCGGTGGCATGCGCCGCCGCCTCGACCTGGCGGCGGCGCTCGTCGTCTCCCCGCCGGTCATGTTCATGGACGAGCCGACGACCGGTCTCGACCCGCGCAACCGGCAGCAGCTCTGGGAGGTCATCGAGGAGCTGGTCGCCGGCGGTACGACCCTGCTGCTGACCACGCAGTACCTGGAGGAGGCGGACCACCTCGCCCACGACATCTGCGTGATCGACCACGGACGCGCCATCGCGCGCGGCACCTCCGACCAGCTCAAGGCCCGCATCGGCGGCGAGCGCGTCGAGGTCGTCGTCCACCACCCCGACCAGATCGAACCGGCCCGGGCCGTCCTCACCCGTCTCGGCAAGGGCGAGGCCGCGGTCCTGCCGCACATGCGCAAACTGACCGTCCCGGTCGACGGCGGCGCCAAGATCCTCGCCGAGGTCATCCGCGACCTCGACACCCAGGGCGTGGAGATCGACGACATCGGACTGCGCCGCCCCACCCTCGACGACGTGTTCATCTCCCTCACCGGTCACGCCGCCGAGCAGGAGAAGAACGAAGGGGACGGGGCGGACCCGGAGCCCGCAGCCGCCGGATCGGAGACGGAGAAATGAGCGCCCTCAGCGAAACCGCCCGCACGAGCGCCCCCCGCCCGGGCGGCGGCATCGGCCAGTCGGTCCGCGACTCGCTGGTCATCGGCAAGCGCAACCTCATCCGCATGACCCGGATCCCCGAGATGATCCTCTTCGGGATCATCCAGCCGGTCATGTTCGTGGTGCTTTTCACCTACGTCTTCGGCGGCTCGATCGCCATCCCGGGCGCGGGTGTCAGCGCCAGTGCCTACAAGGAATTCCTGATGGCGGGCATCTTCGCCCAGACCGTCACCTTCGCCACGGCGGGCGCCGGGGCGGGCATCGCGGAGGACATGCACAAGGGCCTCATCGACCGGTTCCGCTCGCTGCCGATGGCACGGGGCGCGGTGCTGACCGGGCGGACGCTGGCCGACCTGGTGCAGACCGCCGTCACGCTCGTGGTCCTCGCGGTCGTCGCGCTGCTCGTGGGCTGGCGCACCCACGAGAGCATCGGCGAGGTGCTCGGGGGCTTCGGCCTGCTCCTGCTGCTCGGCTACGCGTTCACCTGGATCGGCGCGCTGATCGGCCTCACCGTCCGCACCCCGGAGGCGGCCACCTCGGGCGGCCTGATCTGGCTCTTCCCGCTGACGTTCATCTCGAACGCGTTCGTGCCGGTCAACGGCATGCCGACGTTCCTGCAGTACGTCGCCGAGTGGAACCCGTTCAGCGCGACGGTGGCGGCGGCCCGGGAACTGTTCGGCAACACGATCGAAGGAGTCCCGAAGTCGGTGACAGGTGCCTGGCCGATGGAGCACCCCGTCTGGGCCTCGCTGATCTGGTCCGTGCTGATCATCGTGGTCTTCCGGACCCTGGCCGTACGCAAGTACCGCTCGGTCTCCCACTGAGGGGCCCGGAACACGCCGAGAGCCCCGGCCGCACCGCGCGGCCGGGGCTCTTCGGGCTCTGAACCGACCGGTCAGCCGGTGTACGGCTTCGCCGAAAGGATCTTCACCGTGGCGGTCTTGCCGTTCGGCAGCTCGTAGTCGGCGTTCTCGCCCATCTTCTTGCCGTTCACGCCCACGCCGAGCGGCGACTGCGGCGAGTACGTCTCGATGTCCGCGCTCGCGTACTCGCGGGAGGCCAGCAGGAAGGTCATCGTGTCGTCCTCGTCGCCGTCGAAGGCGATCGTCACGACCATGCCGGGCTCGACCACGCCGTCGTCGGCCGGCGCCTCGCCGACCTTCGCGTGCTCGAGGAGCTGGGTCAGCTGGCGAACCCGGAGCTCCATCTTGCCCTGCTCCTCCTTGGCCGCGTGGTACCCGCCGTTCTCGCGCAGGTCCCCCTCCTCACGGGCCGCCGCGATCTTGACGGCGATCTCCGTGCGCGCGGGACCAGACAGGTACTCCAGCTCGGCCTTGAGCTGGTTGTACGCCTCCTGCGTGAGCCAGGTGACGTTTTCGCTGGTCTGGGTCACAGGGTGCTCCTCGTCGGTACTGGGAATACAAAGCAACGCCCTACCCGTGAGCATGCGCTCCTACGGGTGGGCGAAACCACGAGCCTAACAATTCACCGGGAAAAGGGGGAGAAGGTTAAAGCCCCGACCGGCGAAAGTGCAGGTCAGGGCAGGTCAACTGGGGTTACGACGGGCGTGCTGCGGTCAACTCGACGCCCCGTCGTCCTCCGTGCAGCCCAGCAGCTCGACGGCGGTCGCCCGGGACGTCGTGCGCAGGGTCAGCACGCGGTCGATCCGGTCGCTGTCGTCGTCGAAACGGAAGTCCTTGCGGGCGACCTCCGCGCCCTCCTCGCTCAGGGAGCGGAGCGTGCAGTAGCCCTTGGCGTCCCGGTCCTTGCGGACCTCCAGATGCACCTCGGCGCGGTCGTCCGAGGCGATCCTGAACTTGATCATCTCTCCGCTGAGGCCGTGGCCGTCCACGTAGCCGTAACCGATCCAGCCGACCGTGCCCAGCAGGGCGACGCCGAGCACCGCGCCGATGATCTTGAGCTTACGGTCCGCGCGCTGGTCCGCGGAGCGGCCGTAGCGGTTCTCGGGAAGCGCCTCGCGCACCGCCGTCATGATCGTTCCTCCCGTGCCGGGGATCGAGGAATTTTCCACCCCCCGGTTCGGTCACTATAGAAGTTGCCCGCCCGTCACCCGACCGCCGCCCCGAGACCGGCGTCCCTGCGGGGCGGCACCTTTGATGACGACCAGTGACTGAGGATCGAGTCTTGACTGAGCAGCTCCGACTGATGGCCGTACACGCCCACCCCGACGACGAGTCGAGCAAGGGCGCGGCCACCATGGCCAAGTATGTGTCCGAGGGGGTGGACGTGCTGGTCGTGACCTGCACGGGAGGCGAGCGCGGCTCCATCCTCAACCCGAAACTCCAGGGCGACGCGTACATCGAGGAGAACATCCACGAGGTACGCCGCAAGGAGATGGACGAGGCCCGGGAGATCCTGGGCGTCAAGCAGGAGTGGCTCGGCTTCGTCGACTCCGGCCTGCCCGAGGGCGACCCGCTGCCGCCGCTGCCCGAGGGCTGCTTCGCGCTGGAGGACGAGACCGTCGCCGCGGGCCGCCTCGTCGCCAAGATCCGTGCGTTCCGGCCGCAGGTCATCACCACGTACGACGAGAACGGGGGCTACCCGCACCCCGACCACATCATGACCCACACCATCTCCATGATCGCCTTCGAGGGCGCGGCGGACACCGAGAAGTTCCCCGAGGAAGAGTTCGGCCCCGCCTGGACGCCGCGGAAGCTCTACTACAACCAGGGCTTCAACAAGCCGCGCACGGTCGCCCTGCACGAGGCGCTGCTCGCCCGCGGCATGGAGTCGCCGTACGGGGAGTGGCTGGAGCGCTGGAAGGAGTTCGGGCGCGCCGAGCGCACGCTGACCACGCACGTTCCGTGCGCGGACTTCTTCGAGATCCGCGACAAGGCGCTGATCGCGCACGCCACGCAGATCGATCCGGACGGCGGCTGGTTCCGCGTCCCGATGGACATCCAGCGGGAGGTCTGGCCGACGGAGGAGTACGAGCTGGCGAAGTCCCTCGTCGATACCTCCCTCCCCGAGAGCGACCTCTTCGCGGGCATCCGCGACAATGCCTGATATGTACGCGACTCAGGCACTGCCGCACCTCGTCCCGCTCGCCGAGGAACTCGACAAGAACAAGGTGACCCCCGGGGTCCTGGGCTTCATCGTCTTCGCGGCGCTCGCCGTGGGCGTGTGGATGCTCATGAAGTCGATGAACCGGCACATGGGGCGGGTGGACTTCGAGGAGGAGCCGGCGGAGCCGGCACCCGAAACGGTGGCCGGGTCCGCGAAGCGGAAGTAGGCGGCGGGGCGGGGAACGTCCGGACGCTCCCCGCCCGCCGTGGACCGGCTGAAAAGACGCCCTCGATCGCCGGGCGGGCTCGATCCGGCTCGGCTCACACCGTCACGCCCATGATCTCCCGCGTCCGGCGGGACGGGACCAGGCCCAGGGACCACGCCTGCCAGCCCGTCTCCAGGTCCACCCCCCGGTCCAGGATCACCCCGTACGCGTCCGCGCAGTCGTTCACCTTGGGGTCTCTGGCCGGGTGACCGGCCTCACGGAGGTCGGCCAGTTCCTGCTGGGCGACCACCGCTCCCACCTCGATGCCCCCGGGTGAGGCGTACGGCAGGAGCGTGCAGCGCAGGAAGCGGGCCCAGTCCGCACCGCGCGCGTCGCCGTACGACTCGAACAGCCCGACCGCCTCGCCGCACAGCTCCAGGGCCTGGGGCGCCCGCTGGTTGCCCGCGTCGATCAGCGCGAGGTCCAGGCAGGCCCACGCCTCGCCGTGGGCGACCCCGATGCGCCGGTAGTCCGCCCGCGCGTCGGCCAGCAACTGGCGGGCGAAGCCGGAATTGCGCAGGTTGCCCGTCTGCGCGGCGCGCTGGTCGCGGGTGACGCGGCCCGAGTGGTGCCGGGCGCACGCCAGACCGTAGACGTCGCGCATCCGCGAGAACATCGTGCGGGCCCGCTCCAGCTGCCGTACGGCCTCGACGGTGTCCCCGGACTCCTCCAGGGCCTGGCCCAGGTGGTACAGGGTCCAGGCCTCGCCGCGCGCGTCCTCGTTGTCGCGGTGGCGGGCCAGGGCGGCGGTCAGCTGCCCGGCCGCCGCGCCCGGGTCGCCGGCCAGCAGCCGGGCCCGCGCCAGCTGGGTCGTCGCCCACGCCGTGCCCCGCCCGTCCCGCGTCCGCCCGTACAGATCGAGAGCGGCGCGCAGCGCGGCCTCGGCCCGCTCCACATCGCCCAGCCGCAGCCGGACCTGGCCCAGCTGGAACCGCGTCCACGCCTCGCCGTGCAGCGACTCGCCCTCGCGGTGCAGGGCGAGCGCGGTGTCCAGGAGGGCCAGCGCCTCGGCCAGGTTGCCCCGGTCGCGTTCGACGGCGGCCAGCGCGTGCATCGACCAGGCCCGGTCCTCGTCCTGCCCGGCGGCGGACTGGAGCCGCATCGCCTCGCGCAGCCGGGCCGCCGCCTCGGTGAGGTCGCCCTGGTGGTGCAGGGTGATCCCGAGCGAGCACAGCGCCAGCGCCGTACCGGAGTCGTTCCGCGCCTCGCGGTAGAGCCCGACGACGGAGGACAACGTCGTACGGGCCTTGTCCAGCTCACCGAGCTGGCGGGCGGCGATGCCCGTACGCCACCGCACCGACCGCTCCAGCAGCCCCTGGTCGACCGCGTGGGTCAGCTCGCTTATCTCGCCCAGCCGGTAGAGGTCGCCGCGCAGCAGGCAGTAGTCGCACAGCGCGCCGAGCAGGGCGAGCACCGCACCCTGGTCGACGCCCTCGGCGTGCCGCAGCGCGGAGGTGATGAAGCTCGACTCGTCGTCCAGCCAGCGCAGCGCCGCGTCCAGCGAGCCGAAGCCGTGCGAGCCGAACTGCCCGGCCCGGGTCGACATCTTGCCGTCCACCATCCGGATCACCGCACCGGCCAGCTCCGCGTAGTTCGCGATCAGCCGTTCCTGCGCGGCCGCGCGCTCGGCCGGCTCCTCCTCGTCGAGCAGCCGGGCCAGGGCGAAGCCGCGTACGAGGTCGTGCAGCCGGTAGCGGGAGCCGCGTACGTGGTCGATCAGCCCGGCCTCGGACAGGGCCGTCAGCAGCCGGCCGGCCTCCTGCTCGTCGGCCGACAGGAGCGCCGCGGCGGCCGCCGTGCCCAGGCTCGCCCGGCCGGCCAGCGCCAGGCGCCGCAGCAGCCGCCTGGCCTGCTCGGACTGGTCGGTGTAGCGCAGCCACAGGGCGCGTTCGACGGGCGGCACCGGCCCGTACGCGGCGAGGGCGGCGGCCAGCCCGTCCGCCGTACGCGCCCCGAGCGAGGAACCGGCGATCCGCAGCGCCAGCGGCAGCCCGCCGCACAGCTCGGTGATCGCCTCGCTCGACGGACCGTCGTACGGCCCCGGCTCGGCCTCCTGCGACACCCCGCGCAGCAGCTCCTCCGCACCGGCCGGACCGAGCGCCCCCACCTCCAGCCGGTGCACCCGGGCCGGCAGCGAATCGGGCAGGTCGAGCGGCTCCCGGGCGGTGACCAGGACCAGGCTGTCCGAGCGCTCCGGGAGCAGCGTGGCGACCTGCTCCGCGTCCCGGGCGTCGTCGAGGACGATCGTCACGGCGGTCCCGGTCAGATGCTGGTGGTACAACTCGCCGAGCCGGCGCACCTGCTGCTCGCCGGACGCGCTGTCCCGGAACAGCAGCTGCTCGCGGGGGGCGCCCAGCCGGTTCAGCAGGTGCAGCAGCGCATCCCGGGTCGGCAGCGGCGCCTCGCCCTCCGCACCGCCGCGCAGGTCCACCACGCACGCGCCTTTGAACTGGTCCTTCAGCTCGCGCGCCGCCCGCACGGCGAGGGTGGTGCGCCCGGCGCCCGGGGGTCCGTGCAGCACGACGACGGTCGGCTTCGTCTCGGTCGAGGCGCGGGCCGCGTGCACCCACTGTGCGATGCGGGCCAGTTCGGCCCGCCGCCCCACGAACAGGCCGTCGGCTGCCGGGAGATGCCCGAACGACTGCTCGAGGAGCGAGCGCATCCGGGCGGCCGCGCTGCGGTCCGAGCCGCGCAGGTGCGGGGCACGGGCCTTGGCGGCGGCCTTCTTGGCCGGGGCACGGGTGGTGGCGGCGAGCATGCGCTGCTGGTCGAGGAACGGGCGTATGCCCCGCACCTCGAGGGCCGCGAGCCACTGGAGCCGCAACTGCTCGGGCCTGCCGGGCGGCCGGCCGGCGGGCCGGTGCGACGCGGTGGCCCTGGCGACGGTGGCGGTGGCCCCCGCCACGGCGACGACCGCCCCCGCGCCGAGCGCGAGCCCGGACGCCGTACCGAACGCCATGTCGGCGCCGACGGCCGCCGCGGCGGCGACCCCGGTGACCAGCAACGGCGTCGACAGTTTCTCCCGGCTGAAGCGCCGCCCGTCCGCCGAGGCGTCGAGCGCCTGGAGGTAAGCGGCGTACTCCTCCGCCGCGCCGTCCGCGATGCCGTCGAGCGCGGCCCGCGCACGGGTCAGCAGCACGGCCTCGTCCGTCCGGCCGCCGGTGCGTCGTGCCTCTTCCTCCACGGCCCGTACCAACAGCCGTTCCGCGTCCGCCCGGTGGCTGTCCCGTATCCGCATCTGTGTCCCCCTCCGGCTCCGGTGTACGGCGCCGGCCCGCGTGCCGTGGGCCGCCGCGAGGTCCAGTGTCCTTCGTACGGCCCGCCCGCGCGAGGGAGGGGGCGCGGCCCGTCGTAGGTGAAGTCCACCGGGCCGGTGGGGGGTTGGGGCCGGTACGTGTGCCGCCCGTCCGGATCGTGGTCATGGCGGAGGCCGACGCCGGCGCCGTATTCACCGCGACACCCGGCGTGAGCGGCTTCGCGCCCTACGCGTTCGGCGGATGGCGACCGTCCGAGCCCGATCCGACCGGGTGCGGTCCGAACCTGTTCGTCCCGCCCCCGCCTGCGGCGCGAAAAGTGTTATGCCCGTGGGGTCCGCTCGTCTCCTGCTGCGAAAGCCACCCACCAGAGCAGCCTCACCTGCTCTTGTCCGAGGATGTATCGCATGCGATATGAACGGCCCGCCAGGACCGACGCTTTTCCGGACCGCCGCACGGTCGAGGCGGCCCGCGACGGGGAGCCGGGAGCAGTCGAACGGCTCACCGCAGGCGTCCTGCCACTGGTCTACAACGTGGTCGGGCGCGCGGCGGAGAGTGACCTCGACGTCGACGACATCGTGCAGGACACCATGGTCGCGGTGATCCGAGGGCTGCCGGACCTGCGGGACACGGCGAAGTTCCGTTCCTGGCTGGTGGCCATCACGGTCCGCCAGCTCACCGACGCCCGGCGCCGGGCGCGGACCGGCCGGCTGACGACGCTGGAACACGCCGAAGAGCGGCACGCTCCGGAACCGGACTTCGCGTCCCTCTTCCTGCTGCGGCAGTCGCTCTCCGCCGAGCAGCGCCAGGTAGCCGCGGCCACCGGCTGGCTCGACGCGTCGTACCGCGACCTGCTGTCGCTGTGGTGGCTGGAGGCGTGCGGACGGCTGACCCGCAAGGACATCGCCACGGCCATGAAGCTTCCGGCGGCCCATCTGGCGGTCCAGGTCAAGCGGATGAAGACCCAGCTGGACGTGGCGCGGACGGTCGTCCGAGCGCTGTCCCGCGCACCGCGCTGCGCGGAGCTGGCCGAGATCGCCGGCCAGGGCGATCCGACTCCCAGCCCTCTGCTGCGCAAGCGGATCGCCCGGCACCTCCGTTCCTGCGAGCCGTGCGGTCATTCCGCCGGACGGCTGATCTCGCCCGAGCGGCTCCTCGCCGGCCTGCCCCTCCTCGTACCCGGGCGCGCGAGCGACCCGGTCGAGGCGGGTCTCGCCGCAGCCGGGGGCCACCCCGCAGGGGCCGGGGGGCACACCGCTCACCAGCCGGCGTTCCGTGGGCACCGCCGCCGGGGGAACCCCCGCCCGAGCGGCGATCACGGTGTGCTGGCCGGACTCGGCACCAGGATGACGGGCGCAGCGGTCGCGGCCGGGACGGCCGCGCTCGTGGTGACGGGCCTCGTCATGGTCCCGTCGGGGGCCAAGTACCCCGTCGGCGAACGGGGTACGACGGCCGCCCAAGCGAGCCCCTCGTCGCCGTCGCCGTCGCCGTCGGCATCCGCTCCCGCGGAGAGCCACAGCCTCGCGTCTTACCCCGCTGCCGCGAGCAGGCCCGCGCCCCGGCCCGCGAAGACCCCTGAGCCCACCTACTTCGTGAGCGCCGGCGGCAGCGATTCCAACACCGGCAGGTCGAGCGGAACGCCGTTCCGCACCCTTCAGAAGGCCGCGGACCTGGCCGGCCCCGGCGATGTCGTCGCCGTCATGAACGGCACGTACACCGAGCCCCGCAAGGGCTCCAACGTGCTCACCATCAAGCGCTCGGGGCGCTCGGGAGCCCCCATCACCTTCATGGCGTATCCGGGACACCGGCCGGTCCTGCACCCGAGGACCGCCTGGAACGGCATCAGCGTCTACGGCGCGTCCCACATCGTCATCAAGAACCTCGAGGTCAAGGGCAACAACGCCGCCCTGTCCCTGCCCGACGCCGAACGCTCGTCGAGCAGGACCGACCCCACGTACAACACCAACTGCATATCGGTGGAGAAGAACCGGGAGACCGGCGCTTTCGCCCACGACGTCGCGATCACCGGCAACCTGGTGCACGGCTGCGCGGGCGGCGGGATCTCCGCGATCGAGGCGGACCACGTCGAGATCACCGGCAACCACGTCCACTCCAACGCCTGGTACACCGTCTACGGCGCCAGCGGCATCTCGGTCCTCACCCCCCGCGGCAACGGCGCCACCGACCCGCAGAGGTACGGGATCCGCATCACCGGCAACCGCGTCCACGACAACGAGACCAAGGTCAAGTGGGAGGGCTGCCGCTGCTATTCCGACGGCAACGGCATCATCGTCGACACGACGAAGGGCGACCCCGGCAGGGGGAGGCCGGCCTACGGCGGACGCGTGCTGGTCGCCAACAACATCAGTTACGACAACGGCGGCTCAGGCATTCACGCCTACAAGAGCCAGCACGTCGACATCGTCCACAACACCGCCTACCTCAACGGCCGCAGCCCGCGCATGGAGAAGCCCTACGCCAACATCTACGCCCACGACAGCACCGACGTACGACTCCTGAACAACGTCTCCTACGGCCGCCCGGGGCAGCCGACGAACAGCAAGTCCCGCAATGTGGACGTCCGTTACGACTACAACGTCTACTTCGGCGGCAAGGCGCCCGAGAGCAGGGGCCCGCACGACATCATCGCCGACCCGAAGCTCACCGCCCCCGGCAAGGGCCCGAACGCGGACTTCCGGCTCAAGAAGGGCTCGCCCGGCATCGGCTCCGGCACCCCCTTCCCGGCCGTCTCCACCGACTTCACCGGGGCAACCCGCCCGGGCGGCGCACCGGACCGGGGCGCGTACGACTTCGGAGCCGCCGCGCAGACCGTCCCGAGTGGCGGTGGCTCGTCGGCGCCGGGGCAGGAGACCTCGAACGCGGCTGGGAGTCCGGGTACGGAGACCGGCACGGACGCGGGCGGCGCGGACGCGGCATCCGGCGAGGCCGGTGACGACGGCTCCGGCCTCGCGGCCCAGGGGGGAAGCGAACCACTGGCGGAGACCGGTGGCTCCGACCCGGTTCTGCCGCTGAGCATCGCCGCGGGCGTCCTGATCGCCGGGACCGGCCTGCTCGTGTTCGCCCGGCGCAGGCGGTCGTGACAGGTCCGGGCCGTCCCCGGCGACCGCGGGGACGGCCCGGACCTGCTCGTGCCCTGCCGTCCCGCATGGGCCGAGCCCGTGCGGTCCCGTGCGGGCGCGGGGCATGGTGTGAGGCCGGCCCGTATGAATCGGTGGCCGGTGTGACCTCGCCGTATCTGCTTCAGCATGCCGAGGACCCCGTGGACTGGTGGCCCTGGTCGCCCGAGGCTTTCGAGGAGGCGCGGCGGCGGGGGGTGCCCGGGTTGCTCAGCGTCGGTTACTCCTCGTGTCACTGGTCCCAGTGCCACGGCTGTGCGTCCTCGGGCTGCGCGGTGGTCGTGGTCGAGATACCCACCACGTAGTCGAGACCGCGTTCTTCCAGGCCGAGCCGGAAGGCGGCGGTGTCCCCGTAGCCGCCGTCGGCGATGACCTGGGGCACCTCGATGCCCCAGGACCGCGTCTCGTCGATCATGTCGAGGGCCAGCTGCCACTTCTCGACATGGCCCACCTGGGCAGGGATGGCGCACTTGTCACGGCGGGCCACCTTGGCCCGGTCGGCCTTCGGCGAGGCAGGATCCCAGCTCCCGGGCAGAAACAGCCGCCAGTTCACTGCCGCCGAGGCGCTGTTGGAAGCCAGGTGGAGCGAGACTCCGGCCTGGCAGTTGGTGACCTTGCCCGCGGTGCCGGTGTACTGCCGGGTCACGCATGCCGACGCGTCCCCGTCCTTGAGGAAGCCGGTGTCATCGATGACCAGGGCGGTGGGTTTGACGACCGGCTGCATGCGCCAGGCCAGCCGGGCCCGCACATGCGCCGCATCCCACGGGCTGGAGGTCACGAAGTGGGCCAGGGCCTGCCGGTTCCCGTCCTCGCCCAGGCGGGCGGCCATCGGTTCCACCGACTTGCGCCCGCCGTCCAGCAGCAGGCCCCGCAGATAGACCCCGCCCCACCGACGCTGATCCGCCCGCGCGAACGGCTCGAACATCTCCGCCGCGAAGTCCTCCAGATCACACCGGACCGCAGCCAACTCCTCACTCAGCACACCCGATCAACGACACGACCGTTCAAGAAGACACACCGCCACAGACCACACATGACCAAGCCCTGCTGGTCACCGTCAGGTGGAGCCAGGAGGGCAGGGTGAACTGGCACTAAGGGCTATCGGCCGGCTGCTCGGTCAGTCGGTGAGCCGTCGCACGTCTCTCACGCTCCAGCCCTTCAGGGCCGGGTCCTCCAGCGCGGCGGTGACCACCCGGCGCGCCTCTTCGGGGCGAACGGCGTCCCCGCGTACGGCCAGAGTGATGTCGCCGTCCGACGAGGCTACCCGGGCCGTCCACTCCGCGGGCAGTAACGAGGCGATCCTGGCCGCGTAGGCCGGCGCGTTGCGCATCGCGCTCTGCGTCGATGTGGCGACCGTGACATAGAGGGTCATTTTACGTGGTCCATCCGATCTGGTCCGGTCCATTCCCTTTGGTGCGAATTATTTCCATTCGGGTGAAGGGTGATGGAATCAAATGTGTACAAGGGTTCGGTGCGCCTCCGGGAGCCCGGTGCTTTTTGGTGGCATCTGATAGGGTACCCAAGTTCTGCGGGGAATCTGTCGCGTTCTGGGGTGCGGATTTTCTGCTGTCGGCACAATGGAAGATTCTTCTCGTTTGCCTGCTTGGGGGGCGGATTTGAAGCTTTTGGCGCTGGGGGTCAATCCGTCGGAAGAGGCGTTGTACGTCCACTTGCTGCAGGGTGGGTGGACCGGGCTGGCGGACGCCTCGGACGTGCTGGGCATGTCCGTGGAGGAGCTGAGCGGCCTGCTGTCCCGTCTCGAGTCCCAGGGGATGATCCGCATCTCCCGGGAGGGGGACGTCGCGGCCGTCGATCCCGTGTCGGCCATTGAGCAGCTGATCGAGGAGCGTATCGGCGAACTCAATGCGGAACTCCGCCGGGTGGCCGACACCCGTGCCGAGCTCGCCTATTTTGAGGGGCGTTGGCGGCAGGGTCTTTCGGGGCAAGAATTGTCGGGCCAGGGTTTTGTCGGAATCGAGCGGATCGAGAACACCCAGGACGTCAGGAATCGCCTCGACGAATTGTCATTCTTTTCCTATCAGGAAGTGCTGGCAATCCATCCTGGCTCCGGTCTGCGAGCAGAGACGCTTGAGGCGGCGAAACCCCTGGACGTGCGCTGTCTTCGGCGCGGGACCCGTATGCGGTCCATCTTTCACGAATCCGCACTGTCCAGCCCGCACACCCTGGCCTACTTGAAGGAGATCTCCAGTCTCGGCGCGGAGATCAGGGTGTCCACCGAGCCGCTGGAGCGCGTCCTGATCTACGACCGCAAGGTCGCGGTGGTGCCGAGCGACCCCAACGACACGTCCCGAGGGGCGCTGGTCATCCGGGAGCAGGGCCTGCTGTCCCAGATCCATGGACTGTTCGTCAGGGTCTGGGACGCGGCCGACGATCTCGCGGTACGCGGCGAGACCAGGGACGACACCTCGATCACACCGCTGGAACGCGAGGTCCTCTCCGCCCTGGCCACGGTCGACAAGGACGAACTGGGTGCGCGCCGGATGGGTGTCGCGGTGCGCACCTATCGGGGGTACGTCGCGGCCCTGATGGCCAAGTTGGACGCCACTAGCCGTTTCCAGGTCGCGCTGATCGCCAAGGAACGCGGCTGGATGTGAGGTCACTCCCAGGCGTTCACGTCGCTGACGGCGGTGTCGGGCGCCTGGGGTGCCGGGGCGGGGTCGGCGAACGCGGCCCGGCCGCTCGCCCCGATCACGGTGAGACAGCCCGAGAGCAGGAGAACGGCGGCGATCCGGGAGCTGTGACGGCCGACGGCGATGAGCTTCAGCATGGTGACTACTCCTCTGCGAAGGGGCTTGGGCCTGCAGAAGGATCCTGCGCCGGATCGAGCTTCCGAAGAGGCTCCGCCCGCTGCAGGAACCGGCGCCGCGGGGCTCACCTTCCTGCAGGCGCGATGATCAGCCGGCGGCCCGCGGAACGCCGGCGTGCGGCAGGAAGCCGTTGTCCTTACGGGCGTGAACTGCGGGAATGGTGAAGGGCGTTGATGTACGCGGGGCTGCCGGACGCCGAGGAGCCGGCTTCGCGGGTACGACGGTCACCTCCCCCGGCCCGAGGCTGTTCACGGCGGGATGAATCCTCGCCGCGTCCCCCACGAGGACGGTTACCAGACCCTCGCCCGGATACGCGCGGACGGCGGCGGCGGACGCCTCGGCCGTCGTCACCCGGGCCAGCTCCTGGTAGAGGCGGGCCTGGGCATCGTCGGGCAGTCCCTGCTCGACCTGCTGCACGAGGGTGGTGGCCACCGCGGCGGAGGTCTGGAGGGCGATCGGTGCCGTCTCCGTGGCGACCCGGACGGCGAAGTCCCGCTCCTCCGGAGTGAGGCCTCGGGTGGCCACGTCGTCCAGGATCGTCCGGATGTCGCTCAGCGTCTCGGCCGTGGCGTCGGTGGCGACCGCGCCGTTGATCGCGGCCAGCGATCCGGACGCCCCGTTGACCGGATTGACCAAGGGCTGAGCGAACGCGCGCATCCCGTAGCTGACGCCCTTCTGCTCCCGCAGGATCAGGTTCAGGCGTGAGGTGAGCGTGCCGCCGAGGCAGTAGATCCCGATCTCCTGAGCCGCCCAGGAGACATCCCGACGCCCGGCCGCGATCGCTCCCGCCATGACGTAGGTCTGCGGGGCGCCGGGGCGGTCGAGCAGGACGGTACGGCCGTGCCCGGAGGCCGTGACCGCGGGGAGAACGGCGGCATCGGCGCTCGCCGGCCAGTCCCCGAAGGCTTCCCGGATGCTGCGGTCCAGGTGCGCCTGCTGAAGGTCGCCGACCAGGATGACGGTCATCGCGGCTCGGGTCATGACGTGGCGGTGGAAGTCGCGTACCAGCGCGGGTCCGATCGCGCCGACACTCTCGTGGGTGCCCTGACGGGGACGCGAGATGCGGTCCTCCGCAGCGAACAGGTGCCGGTAGAGGGCCATGCCGGCGCGGCGGGCGGGGCTGGCGTTCTCGTAACGGATCTCGTCGAGCCGCAGCCGGACGACGTGCTGGATCCCCTCGTCGGAGAGGGCGGGTTCGAGCAGCGCGCGGCCGATCAGAGGGAGCAGGCCCACCAGGTGCCGGGCCGGGACGGAGAGCACGGCCCGGATGCCCGGACTGTCGGCGTACGCCTCGAACGACGCACCGCACCGCTCCAGGCGGTCGGCGAAGGCCTGGGCGTCCAGGTGACCCACTCCCTCGACCAGGGAGCGCGTCAGGACGGTGGCCAGTCCGTCCACGTACGCCTGCTCCAGGTGGAGCGGGAGGGCGAGGAAGATCTCCACCGTGATCAGCTGCCGGCCGGGCCGGTGGCACCGCAGGACCCGGACGCCCTCGGTCAGGGTTTCCCGTACGGGGACGGGGAACTCCCACGGCCTGGCGCGGCCGGGCGCCGGCCGCGGGTGGAAGACCGTGCTGGGGGACGATGGACCGGACATCCTGGCTCCTCGTGTCGTGGGCGCCGGGGCGAGGGGCGGGCCGGGCCCGGACGGTGCTGACGGCGGCGCGACGCGGCGCCGACATGCCAGGCTCTCGGGCCCCCGCGCCCCCTGTCATGTCCCCAGAACTGACGACTGCCCGTACCGCCGCTCGGGAGCCAGTCTTGAGCCATCGCACCGACCGGTGCGGCCGAGAAGCCCGGGACACCCCGAGCCGACCTACGGAGGAACCATGATCGACAACGCTGCGGAGAAGACCATCGACACCGCCGCCCAGGCCGCCGAGCTCCAGGCCCTGGAGCAGGACCTGGACGTCGAGATCACCCTCGAGGTCGCCGAGAGCAGCTTCTCGTACAGCGAGGCGCGCGTCTTCTGAGCCGTCCGGTACGGCAGCCGACCGGGAGTGGGCCCGACGGACCTTGTCCGGGCCCACTCCGGTCCTGCGGTCACCCCGACACCAACCCGGCCGGCAGCCCCGGCCGCTGCTTGCAGAAAGGAGCCGTCCGTGAGCAGTCTTCCCTCCGAGCTGCGCGACCAGCTGCGCACCGTCGACATTCACGAGCGTGACACCGCCCGCCTCGCCGCGATCTACCACCGCAGCGTCGCACGACTGCTCACCGGCGCCCTCGCCGCCAGTGGTCACCCGGCCGGCGGCGACCTCGGCCGCCGGGTGCGCCGCCTGCCCCCGGCTCTCGTCCGGCGCGCCTACAGCCTGCCTGACACGCCGATTTCGGACACCGAGGTGCCCGGCCTGCTGTCCGACCTGGAAGCGGCCGCACAGCCGCCGGCACCGGCCGGCGTACTGACACACGACGACGGCTCCTGGGCACAGGAGGGCGCGGTCCGCGCGACCCGGGCCCTGGCCGCCGACGACCACGGTGCGATCGAGGTCGTCGCGGATCCGTCCACGGTGGTCCTCGAATCGCTGCTGAAGGCCCGGGCCGCGTTGTCCGCGTCGTGGGACGCCGCCTGGCGGGAGCACAACACCCTGGTCGACTGCATGGTCTTCGCCGGCGGCCCGCTGCGCTCGGCCACCAACCAGAGCACCTTCGGCGCCGTGTACATCTCGATCGACGAGGCCGAGGACCCCCTCAGGCTCTTTGAGGTCTTGCTGCACGAGACCGGGCACCACTCCCTGGCCCTGCGCGAGCGGTTCACGACGTTCCTCCACAACGCCGAAACCCTCAGCAGCCACCCGTTGCGCAAGGACCCCAGGCCGCTGCGCGGGACGCTGCACGCGGCGTTCGTACTGGCCCGCATCTGCCGGGGCCTGGCCCGCTACCTCGCCGTCCATCCCGCGTCCGGGCCGCTGGACCGCGAGGAGGTCGTGGTACGACTCAGGGCCAACCGCGCCATGCTCGTCAGCGTGATGGAGGGGATGGGGGAGGCCGCCCGGTGGACCGAGGACGGCGAAGCCCTGCATGCCAGCCTCCTCGCTGTTCTGGCCGAGCAGGAGACGGCGGCACACGAGGTGGCGGAGCACGAGGTGGCGGCGTGACGACCGCACCGCCCGAGGCCCACCGCGGTGTCGGGATCGCCGCGCGGCCGGCGGCCCCCCGGCTCGGCCAGAACCTGTCCCTCACCGACAGATGGCGGTTCAACACCAACTGGGAGATGCTCCGGCTCGCAGACGGCTCCCTGTTCTTCAACAACATGTACGGCTCCCACCGGACCGTCGAAGCCCCGTCCGCCACGCTCGTCCGGCTCCTGGAGCGGATCGAGCGCGCCCCCTCGTCCTTCGGTGAGCTGGCCGACGGGGCGGGCGGCGCGGACCGGATTGCCCGCGCGTGCCAGCCCCTGGTCCGAGCCGGGATCCTGGTTCCCGCCCTGGGCGAATCCGCCCCTGCCTGGGCGGACGAGGACCTGGTCACCCGGTTCGCCACCCAACTCGACTGGCACTTCTCGCTCAGCGGCCACGACGGCCAGCACTGGGAGTCGTTCCGGCGGCTGCGCGATTCCACCGTCACCGTCCTGGGGCTGGGCGGAGCCGGCAGCCTCCTCGCCCTCATGCTCGCCGCCGCCGGCGTCGGCAGGCTCCGGATCGTCGACGGTGACGTCGTCGAAACGCCCAACCTGGTCCGGCAGATCCTTTACTTCCCGGACCAGTCCACGGCGGTGACCAAGGCGGACGCGCTGGCCGGGCAGCTGCGCCGCTTCAGTCCGCACACCACCGTGGAGGTGGTCAACCGCTACCTCAGCACGCCCGAGGACCTGAGCGGGGCCGCGGTCGGCACCGACTTCGTCGCCCTGTGCGCGGATGCGCCCCGCATTTTGATCAACCGCTGGATCGACGACGCCTGCAAGGAGTCCGGCACGCCCTATCTCGGCTCGTTCGTCGGCATGGTGGGTCCGATGTACGTGCCCGGCGAGCCGGGATGCTTCCGTTGCTTCGAACACCGGATGCGCGACAACCTCGGGGAGCGCCACGACCTCATCGTCGAGGCGCTCAGCAGGAAGACGTCCTGGCGCTACCCGGCCTTCGTCTCCGGGGCGGTGTCGGTCGCCCAGCTGATGGCCACCGAGATCCTGCTCCACCTCAGCGGCGGGGCCAGGCCGTCGACCATCGGCGGACTCCTGAAGATCCAATACCCCGCCACGACCCGCGAGGAGCTGGACACCCGCCCGGACTGCACCTGCGCCACCGACCCGGCAGGGCCGGCGCGATGACCGCCCTCGCCCCTGCGGAAATCTCCCCGGCCACCCACGACGGGGCCTACTTCGGCGGCACCTTCCGCGCCGTATCCCCCGAGCGCACGTGGGAGCGCATCCGGCCCCATCTGGCGCGGGCCGGCATCACCCGCGTCGCCGACGTGACCGGTCTCGACGACATTGGGATACCCGTCTGGCAAGCGATACGGCCCAACTCCCGCAATATCACCGTCTCCCAGGGCAAGGGCGTCTCGCCGGTCCTCGCCAAGGTGTCGGCCGCGATGGAGTCCTTCGAGCTCCACTGCGCCGAGGACACCGTCCTGCCCACCCGAAGGGCGTCGTTCGCCGAGATGGCCGAAGCGGCAGGCGGCGCGGCGGGCCTGTCGCTGCTCGCCCACCACGCGCTGACCCCTGCCCTGGTCACGAACTGGTGCGAGGTGGACGACCTGGTGGGCGGGCGGCGGACGTGGTGGCCGAAGGACGCCGTCACCGTCAACTACGAGGTCCTGAAACGCTGGCGGCCGCCCCTGGTCCGCGTCAACAGCAACGGTGTGGCCGGCGGCAACACCCTGGACGAGGCCACCCTCCATGCCCTTCTCGAACTGATCGAGCGTCACTCACTGGCCCGGGCGCGAGCGGTGGGCCTTCCGTGGCACGAAGCCCGTAGCCCCCTGCCCGGCTCGGCGGGCCCCGCGTCGGAGGTCTGCGGCCGCATCCTGGACGCCGGTGGCGTGCTGCAGTGCCTGGACGTGACCGCGCCCGCGCTCGGCGTTCCCACGTTCGTCGCGCGTGTGTGGTCGTCGTCGCTGCCCCGTTGGTTCTCCGGCTCCGGTAGCCACCTCGACGCGGAGGTGGCGCTCTCCCGGGCCCTGACCGAGGCCGTGCAGTCGCGGGTGACCGCGATCGCCGGAGCCCGGGACGACATCGCCTCACCGCGCTACGACTTCGCCATGGCGGCCCCGGACCTGCCGCCGTCCCCCGCGTGCCGCACCGACGACCTCGTCGCGGAGCACGACGGCCGCCTCTCACCGGGGCGGGGCATGTCAGGGGCGCTGGGCGCCTTGCTGGAGCGGTGCGCGGCCGACGGCACCCCCGTCCTCCGGGCGGACCTGACCCTTCCCCGGTACGGCATCCCGGTCGTACGGGTGGCGGCCCCCGGACTCGACTTCGCGGAAAGGCACGGTCATGGCTGACGCACCCCGGCCCAGGCTGATCGTCACGGCCGGACCCACGATCTCCCCCGACGAGGTCCTGGAGCTCCTGCCGCAGGCCGACGTCAGGCCCCCCGTCGCCGCCGGCGAGGTCCTGGAATGGGGGCTGGGCCCGGGGGACGTCCTCGTGGTCATCGACGGCTACTTCCTGCAGTCCCGCGCTGTACGCCACAAGGAGCTGATGGCCCTCCTGGACGCCGGGACCACCGTCATCGGTGCCTCCAGCATGGGAGCGCTGCGCGCCGCGGAACTGGCCGCCCACGGCATGCTCGGCGTCGGTTCGGTGTACCGCGCGTACCACCACGGCCTCATCCAGGCCGACGACGAGGTCACCCTGCTCCACGCGGACGAGGAAGGCGACCACCGGGCGCTCGGCTGGGCCCTCGTCGACCTGCGCGCCGCAGCGCGGGCGGCGGCGGAGCGCGGCGTCATCACCCCGGACGAGGAGCGCCACGTCGTCGAGGGCGCAGCCTCGATGCCCTTCACCGCGCGGCGCCACGACGCGGTCCTCGCGAAGGCCCGTGAGCTCGGGGCCGACCCGGACCGGCTGAGGGACTTCCGGCTCATGTGCCGACGGCAGCCGCGCTGGGCCAAGCACCACGACGCCCGCCGCGCCCTCTTGGTCGCCCGCCGCATTGCCTCGCTGCGCACCTCGCGAAGCGCCCCGGCCGCGGAATCGGCGACCCGGCGCACCGAGCTGTTCCACACCACCTCGTACCTGCACGCCTGGCGGCCGGTGTACGAAGACCCGACGGGCCGCCACTGGAACGCGCACGACATCGCGGCATGGGCGGCCACCGCGTCCGCGGACTTCCCGTGCACCTTCCGTGCGATCGCGGCCGAGTGCCTCCTGCTGGAGAGCCTCGGACTTCCCTCGGACACGGCGCTCCCGGAAGCGCGCAGGGCCATCGCGGAAAGCACGGGCCTCGCCGCTACCAGCGCCGGGCTGCTGCCCTGGCCCGGCCTCGTCGCCGTGCTGCACCCCGCACTGCCCCGGCTCGGCCTGCACGACCTCGCCACCCAGGTGCGGGGCGGTCCCGGCCGGAGCCTGCTGTGCCCGCACGAACGCGAACTCCCAGCCCCGGAGGCGCAGGTGACCCTCGCGACCAGGCTGTGGCGGGCCGACCCGCAGTACGACTGGCAGACCCCGACCGTCGAGCGCCTGGCCCGGCTCGGCCGGCTTCCGAGAGGTCCGGAACGGGCCTACGAGACCGGCGATCCGCAGCTGCGCACCGCTCTCCTGCGACTTTTCGCCTCCTGGCGGACGACCTCTCCTTCCTGCGAACTCCTTCCCCGACTGAGGGCCAGGGGCTTCCTGGATCTCGCCGACCTCTTGCGGGCCGCCGCCCGCGGCGCAATAGCTTGGTCGGCTTACGACGACCAGAACGTGCCCGGACCCGCCCGCCGCACGCCACCGCTACAGAACCGAAGGACCGCATGAACGAGACACTCGCCCAATACCGGTCTGTCCTCTCCTCCCGCAACGCACGACTCGTGCTGGGCGCCGACGCGCTCTCGAAGGCCGGCGACTGGTTCATGTACGTCGCCATGAGCCTGCTCGTCTACCGCGGTGGCGGGGCGGGCGCTCTCGGCATCTTCAGCGTCCTGCGCATCGGCATCCCCCTGAGCATCGGGCCCCTCGCCGGCCGCTGGGGCAACAGCCGCCCGCCCCGCACCGTCATGATCGGGTGCGACATCGCCCGGGCCGTCGTCGTCGGCGTCGGCGCGGCGGCGGCAGCACTCGGAGCGCATGTGACCGTACTGATGGCGGTGACCGTCGTGGCGGCGGTGTTCACCACGGTGTTCGCCCCGGCCGAACGCCGCATGCACCGCGATCTCGTCCGGCCCGACGAGCGGGCCGCCCTGAACTCCACCATCGGCACCACCGGCACCACCGTCATCGTGCTGGCACCCGCCCTGGCCGGCGGACTCGCGGCCACCCTCGGCATCCCGTGGCTGCTCGCGGTCAACGCGGCGAGCTTCCTCGTCTCGGCTGCGCTGGTCGTCCTCCTCGACAGCAGCCTCCTCGTCGACGCGGAGGAGGCCGGTCGGGACGAGGAGTCCGCGGACGGCGGGAAGCCGCGCCAGGGTGTCCTGCGGGAGGTCGCGGTCGTGCTGCGCAACGACCGCTTCGTCGCGCTCTGCCTCGCCTGCCAGACCATCGCCTGCGCGGTCGCCAGCGCCAGCCTCGTGCTCCAGGTCGCCGTCGCGGACCGGGCCGGGGACGCCACGGCCCTGCTCGGCTGGATCACCACCGCGATCGGCGTCGGATCGGTCCTGGGCATGGTCCTCGGCGGGCCCCTCGCCAAGCGTAACCGCCTCGTCCCCGGCGCCGCGTGCGCCGTCATCCTCAGCCTCCTTCTCGGCGTCTTCGGTACCAGTACGAACGCGGTCATGGCCCTCGCGAGCGCCGTCGCCATGGGCCTGTCGGCGGGCCTGCCCGAAAGCCTCTACTGGACCTCGTTCCAGAACAGGGTCCCCAAGGACTCCTCCGGCGCCTTCTTCGGACTGGTGGAGTCCACCACCACGGCCGCGATGGCCTTCGGAGGCGCGGCGATCGGCGGCCTCGTCGCCGCCTTCGGTACCTCGACCGGGAGCTGGATCCTGGCCCTGCCGCTGGCCGGCCTCGCCCTGGTGACCGTCGTGGCGGCCGTCGCCACCGACCGCGGGGCACCCACCGCCGCGCCCGTCCCCGCGCCGGAAGACGTCTCCGTGAAGGCGTGACCGCGCGCCACCCGCAGCAGTTCCGCCCCGCGAGGAGGGACCCTTGACGCCCACCACCGAACCCGGCTACCGGTCTGTCGGCCCCGCTCTGCTGCGCATGCCGCTGCGCAGCTTCCCCCGCCCGTCCGCAAGCACGGGGACCGCTCCCGCCGAGCTCCTCGTCCGGCTGAAGAGCCTCACCGACGACCCGTTGCTGATGGAAGCGGTCGGGTTGGCCAACCCCGAGCTCGCGGAGCACGCCGTCGCCGATCCGCAGGCCCTGAACCCCAAGGCGCTGCGCTCCACGGTGCTCGCCATGAGCGCGTACGCGGCACGGCTGAGCGGCCGCGCCACCCCGTACGGCGTCTTCGCGGGGGTGGCGCAGGCATCGCACACCGGCCCCGCCCGCGCCGAGCTCGGACCGCTGGACGCACACCGCAAGCACGTCCGACCCGACGCCGGGTGGCTCGCCCGCAGGGCCACGGAGCTGAGCTGCCGCCCCGGACTGCAACCGGCTGTCGGCCTCACGACGAACCCGCTCGTCCGCCTCAGGGCCGGCCGGGCGACCATCACCGCCCCCGGTGACCTCGCCACCGACCCCGGCCGCGCGCCGACAGAAGTCTCGGTCCGCCTCACCCCGCCGGCCCGGGCCGTCCTCGACGCCGCCCGTGCCGGGACGCCGGGCGCGGAAGCCGTCCGCGCGGCCGTACGGGCCGGCGCCACCGAGCACGCGGCCGCCCGGCTGCTCACCTCGCTCGTCAAGGCGCGCTTCCTTCTGACCGACCTCCAGCCCACGCACCTCGGCGATCCGCTGGGCGACCTGACTGCACGGCTGGAGGCCCTGAGCGCGCCGGAGGCGGAAGCCCTGCGCGCGCACGCCGACCGCTTGCACCGGTACGCGTCCGAGCCCCTGGGAGAGCATGGCAGCAGGGTCCGTACCGATGCGGCCGCCACCGGAGCACCGGCGCCTCCGCCGCACGTGGACACCCTTCTCGATGCCCGCACCGACGTCGGTCCGCTCGTCCGGCAGGAGGCCGAACAGGCCGCGCTGGTTCTCGCCCGGCTCTCCGGCCCGAGCCCCGGACGGGCCCTGCACACCTATATCGTCCAGCACTACGGAACCGGCCGGTCGGTGCCGTTGCGAGAACTCGAGGACGCGGTCGACCACCTGCCGGCGGACCCGCCACCCGCGGAGAACCGTGCGCGCGACGCCGCGCTCGTGGACGCCTACGTCGCGGCACTGCGGTCCGGGAGCCCCGAGGTGGAACTCACCGACGACCTGCTCGACGCGGTCGCGCCCGCCGACGACGGACTCCTGCCGCACGACTTCGACCTCTACACGCTGATCTGCGCCCCCGACACGTCGTCCCTCGACACCGGTGACTTCCGGCTCGTCCTGCGCACCGTTCCGGCGGCAGCCGGAGCGGGCAACGCGCTGGCACGTTTCGCCGACGCCATGGGACCGCGAGGCCGCTCCGCGCTCGCCGGCATCAAGCGGGCCGTGGACGAGACGGTCCTCGCCGGTGCCGAGCCCGGGGCCGTCACGGCCGATCTGGTGTTCCAGCCCCTCCCGACGGACGCGCTGAACGTCGCACGGGTGACGCCGACCCGTGCCCACCGGATCGCCGTCAACACCGTTGACGGGGGCGGCGCGTACACGCTGATCGACCCCGCGCGGATCAGCCTCCACGCGACACCGGAACGCGTCGTGGTGTGGTCCGACGACCTCGACCGCGAGGTGGTGCCGCTCCCGGCTTCGGCGCTGTCCCCGCACTTCACCGCACCGCCGGCCGCCCGCGTCCTGGCCATGGCCGCGGCCGGCCGCCGCGCCCCCGTGCCCTTCGACTGGGGCCCGCTCCGGGATGCCGGCCGGCTTCCCCGGCTGCGCCGTGGCCGTACCGTCTACGTCCCGCAGAGCTGGCGGTTGCCCCTCCCGCGCGCCGCCGCCAAGTCCGATGACCGGGAACGGGAGCGGCATTTCGCCCGGTGGCGTGGTGAGCACGGGGTGCCCCGGCACGTCATGCTCGCCGACAGCGACCGCGGCATCCCCCTGGACCTGGACGACCCGCTCGACCGGTTGTGGCTGCACAGTCGCCCCGGCAGCTCGGCACTGCTCCAGGAGATCGACCCGGACGCGGCGGGGTGGCTCACGTCCGAGCAGGGCCCGCATCTGGCGGAGTGCGTCTTTCCCATGGTCCGCACGGCACAGGCCCCCCACCGGCCCTCGCACTCCCTGCGGGAGCCCGCGGGTCCTGCCGAGCCGATCGGCGGCCGCCGTCTGCGTCTGACCCTGACCGGACCGCCCGCCGGCCTCGACGCCGTCCTCGACGGCCTCGCCCGCAGTCCGCTGTCGGACCTGCCCGGTGGCATCCGCAGCTTCCACACCCATACGGCCGACAGCTCCGGCCTCGACCTGGTCCTGTGCGCGGCAGCCGCAGCGGTCCGGGAGCGGGCGCTGAAGCACGTCTACGAGGAGGTCATGCGTCACCGGACCAGCGGGCCGACCCCGGCGGTGTCCGTCCAGGAGTACCGCCGCGACGCCGGCTTCGGAGGCGCCGTGCTGTTCCCCGAGGAGGCCGAGGCCTGGGCGGAGGCCGACAGTGCGGCGGCCCTTGCCGTCAGGGCCGCCGCCGGTGCGGCTGTGGCCCGTGACGATCTGACCGTACTGTCCGCCGTGGACCTGGCCCGGCACCTGGATGCCGCGCTGCCGCAGGCCGACCGCTCCGACGACAGTCACCTCGCCTGGATGCCGGCACCGGACCGCCGCGCCTTCGCCGCCCGACGGCGAGCGATGTGGCCGTATCTCGTCGGCTCGCCGGACTGGCAGGTACTCGTCGAGGAGGGGCGGGCCGCCTTGGTGGACCGATGGAGGGACCGTGACCGGGCGGCCATCCGCTATCTGGACCGCCTGTCGCAGTCCCAACGCCGCTGCGCGGCACAACTGCTGATGCGCGTTCACGCGACCCGGTCCGTCGGCCCGGCGGCGGCACCACAGCTCCTGGCGACGGCAGCGGCGGCCGAGTACGCCCGCTTGTCGTGGCTACGGGCGACGAGGAACCGCCCATGCTGACGGAACCGCACGTCCCGGACCCCATCCGCTCCGGCCTCCTGCCGTTCCCGCGCACGGCAGAGGAGGAAGCGGTCTTCGTCGCGGGAGGAAAGGCCGCTCTCGCCCAGCGGCGGGACGGCCCTTCCTGGATCCAGCTCTCCTTGGCACTGGAACAGCCCCCGGCCGCCGCCGTCTACCGCACGCTCGCGACGGCGACGCGCCGGCTCGTGGACGGCGGCAGCGCGGACCAGTCCTTCTTCCTCCACAAGCCCCCGGGCATCAGATGGCGCCTCCGCGTGCCGGCCGGTACCGCCGAGGACGTTCCGGGTGTGGGCTCCCTCAGTCCGCCCGCGGCCGCTCTCGCCGGGCAGGCGCGCGACCTCGTCGTACGGGGCGGCCTCGGAGATCTGACGGTGAGTCGTGCCTGGTACGAGCCGCAGCAGGCACTGTTCGGAGGCAGGCGGTCCATGGAATTCGTCCATGCCCTGTGGAGCGCGGACTCCCGGATGTGGCTCGAATGGCATGCCGAGGACACCCGGGAGGACCCTGCGCGCCTGTCCCTGCTCGTCCTGGCAACCCTCTTCAGAGGACTGGGTGTTCAGGGCTGGGAGGACCGTGAGATCTGGGACCTGATCGCACGCGAGAGCGGAAGACAGCTGACTCCGGCGATGTGGGCCCGCCCCGACGTCCGGCAGGCCGCGGCCCGCCTGCGGGAGACCTGGGACCGCGCCTGGACCGGCCCCGCCGACGGGACGCCACAGGAGGGCCGGACCGCCGGACCGTCGCGCCGCTTCCGCGAACAGACGGAGAACATCGTTGCTGAGTGGAGCCGTACGAGTTTCCTCACAGGAGAGGCCTCGGTCGGTCCGCGCCGGGCGGCGGCCCGCTGGACGGTCTTCCACTGGAACCGCGCCGGCCTCGGCCTGGGCCGGCAAGCACTGATCGCCCAGGCCCTCGCGCGGTACGACGCGTAGTCCGGCGAGCGGAGCCTCACGCTCCGAGCCGGAGCAGCCCCAGCTGGATGGCCAGATGAGTGATCTCAGTCTTCCCGCTGATCTGGTACTTCTCGAAGATCCGTCGGATGTAGGTGTGCACCGTGTGGATCGAGATGCCCATCCGGGAGGCCGTCTGCCCGTACGTCAGGCCGGTGGCCACGCAGTAGATCACTTGCCCTTCCCGAGGGGAAGGATGGATGAGACCCATAGTTTCAGCAGGCACCGCCGGGCTCCTCTCGGAACGTGAATGACCTGGGAAAGACGGTTCCACCCGAGGCCCGAACGAACCAGTCCGAACGACCGCAGCTTCCTGCCCGACCCCCTGCACAATCCTGCGGCCGCCCTGCGGCGCATGGACGGGGGCCGGCTGCTCCTTCACACGGCGCCCCGCCGAAGAAGGGGCCAGGTCGGTTCCCCACACCTCGTGGCGCACCCGGTACAGCAGCCCCATGCCTCCGCTAGGGGCTCGTCCAGCACTCTGTATCGACCGTCTCATTCTTCGCCCAGTGGGAAGAGGACGTGGGGGCCCTGTCGGACATGTGCGCGCAGACCTCCAAGTCGCCAAATGCCGGGGGTGGTTCATGCCCTGTACAAGACGACAGGACACGTCCGGCGGGACTTCCGGTGCCGGAGGGCATCGACAGCCTCGGCCGGTCACGCCATGTGACCGTGCCTCAGGCCGGGCCGGGTGGTGCCAGGGCATCCAGCGCTCAGCGTATTGTCCCGCGACACGGGCGCGTCTCGCCACAGGCCGCGGGGCTGCCGTCCTGTGCGCGAGGATGGCAGCATGGCGAACCGACTTGCGCAGGCGACGTCCCCCTATCTGCTTCAGCACGCGGACAATCCGGTCGACTGGTGGCCCTGGTCGCCCGAGGCGTTCGAAGAGGCGCGGCGGCGGGATGTGCCCGTGCTGCTCAGCGTCGGCTACAGCGCGTGCCATTGGTGTCACGTCATGGCGCACGAGTCGTTCGAGGACGAGGCCACCGCCGCGTACATGAACGAGCACTTCGTGTCCGTCAAGGTGGACCGCGAGGAGCGGCCCGACGTGGACGCCGTGTACATGGAGGCGGTGCAGGCGGCGACCGGGCAGGGCGGCTGGCCGATGACCGTGTTCCTCAC
The DNA here is from genome assembly GCF_040632605.1 of Streptomyces sp. NPDC019224. Classification (NCBI taxonomy): domain Bacteria; kingdom Bacillati; phylum Actinomycetota; class Actinomycetes; order Kitasatosporales; family Streptomycetaceae; genus Streptomyces; species Streptomyces sp. NPDC019224. The sequence continues at coordinate 288,120 of NZ_JBEYCF010000001.1, forward strand.
CGCCGATGCCGAGCCCTTCTACTTCGGGACGTACTTCCCGCCCGAGTCCCGGCACGGCATGCCGTCGTTCCGGCAGGTGCTCGAAGGGGTCACGGCGGCCTGGACCGGCCGGCGCGACGAGGTCGGCGAGGTGGCCGGGCGGATCGTGCGCGACCTGTCCGAGCGCAGCCTCGCGCACGGCGGGGACGGGCCGCCCGGCGAGGCGGAGCTCGCGCAGGCGCTGCTGGGGCTGACCCGGGAGTACGACGAGAAGCGGGGCGGGTTCGGCGGGGCGCCGAAGTTCCCGCCGTCCATGGCGCTCGAGTTCCTGCTGCGGCACCACGCCCGCACCGGGGCGGACGGGGCCCTGCAGATGGCCGCGGACACCTGCGGGGCGATGGCCAGGGGCGGGATCTACGACCAGCTCGGCGGCGGGTTCGCCCGGTACTCCGTGGACCGCGACTGGGTCGTGCCGCACTTCGAGAAAATGCTCTATGATAACGCGCTGCTCTGCCGCGTGTACGCCCACCTCTGGCGGGCCACCGGGTCCGGACTCGCCCGGCGGGTGGCCTTGGAGACGGCCGACTTCATGGTGCGCGAGCTGCGGACGCCCGAGGGCGGCTTCGCCTCGGCGCTGGACGCCGACAGCGAGGACGCCGACGGACGGCACGTCGAGGGCGCGTACTACGTGTGGACGCCGGCGCAGCTGCGCGAGGTGCTGGGCGAGGAGGACGCCGCGTTCGCCGCCGAGTACTTCGGGGTGACCGAGGAAGGCACCTTCGAGGAGGGGGCCTCGGTCCTCCAGCTGCACGGAGACCCCGGCGATCCCCGTGCCGCCGGGGTACGGGAGCGGCTGCTCGCCGCCCGTGAGGCGCGCCCGCGTCCCGGGCGCGACGACAAGGTGGTCGCCGCCTGGAACGGCCTCGCGATCGCCGCGCTCGCCGAGACGGGCGCCTACTTCGACCGGCCCGACCTCGTCGAGCGGGCCACCGAGGCGGCCGACCTGCTGGTGCGCCTGCACATGGGCCCCGTCGCCCGGCTGATCCGTACGTCGAGGGACGGGCGCGCCGGCGAGCACGCCGGAGTGCTGGAGGACTACGGGGACGTCGCGGAGGGCTTCCTCGCGCTGGCCGGTGTCACCGGTGAGGGGGCCTGGCTGGAGTTCGCCGGGTTCCTGCTCGACATCGTGCTCCAGCACTTCCGGGGCGAGGGCGGCCAGCTGTACGACACGGCGGACGACGCCGAGCAGCTGATCCGGCGCCCCCAGGACCCCACCGACAGCGCGACCCCGGCCGGCTGGACGGCCGCCGCGGGCGCGCTCCTCTCGTACGCCGCGCACACCGGTTCCGAGCCCCACCGCACCGCCGCCGAGGAGGCGCTGGGCGTCGTGAAGGCGCTGGGCCCCCGCGCCCCGCGCTTCATCGGCTGGGGGCTCGCGGTGGCCGAGGCCCTGCTCGACGGGCCGCGCGAGGTGGCCGTCGCCGGACCGGTCGGCGGCGAGCTGCACCGTACGGCCCTGCTGGGGCGGGCGCCCGGTGCGGTGGTCGCGGCGGGCGAGCCGGGCGGCGCGGAGTTCCCGCTGCTGGCCGGCCGGCCGACGACGGGCGGGGCGCCGACGGCGTACGTGTGCCGTCGCTTCGTCTGCGACGCGCCGACGACGGACGCGGAGGCGCTGGCCCGCGCGCTGGGCGGAGGCGCCTGACCAGGCCGCCCTGCGCGGCCGATGCAGTTGCCTTGGGGCCGTGGCCCGCGTGACATCCCGGCCAGCGGGGTAACAGTGAAGGCCCGCTCTGCTACCTGGTGGCCATGGAGGAACTACCCAGAGCTGTCGGACGGATACGCTGCGCGCATGAGTGGATTCCAGTACACCGACCAGGGCCTGTCGACGGATGCGCTGCAGATCGACAGCATCACCATCACACCGGACCCACCGAAGAGGGATGCCGTCCTGAAGGCCGTCATCAAGGGGGAATTGAAGGAGACGATCGAAGAAGGCGCGTCGGTCGAGGTCACGGTCAACCTGGGCGTGATCAGGGTGCACAAGAAGACGTACGACCTCTTCGAGAAGCTGAAGGGCGACACGTCGGACGGATGGACCCTGACCGCCGCCCCCGGGGTCGCCGGCGAGCCCCTCGCTCGCGGCCCTGTCGAGATGACCCTGACCAAGGACCTCAAGGGCGTCCCCGCGGCCAAGTACACGGTGGATGTACGTGCGTACACCGTCCGGGAGGACGACTTGGCTGCCCTCACATTCAAGGTCGATCTCCTGAGGTGACCCGCAGGCGACAGCTGGGTGCGGCGGCTCTGTGCGCCTGTGCCCCTCGAAGCGGGCTCAGGTATCCATGCCGCCGGGCCCTGCCCGCGGGTAGTGCTCGGTAGTGAGGGCGCGGGAGGTCGCGTCACGCGGGGCACGTGGCCGCCGCTCACACGGCGGCCGGGCTGGACCGTGTCCCGTCTGCCCCGGTCCTCAGGACGGGCCGGCGGTTCGGCTTCCTGGTCGCGCGTGGGCCCTCCCGGCTGTGCCGGGCCGGCCTACAGCCGCAGCCCGTCCTCCAGCGTGTCCAGTGCCTTGTCGACCAGGGCCGACAGGTCGCCTTCCTGTCCGTGTTCGCCCCAGTACAGCGTGGCCTCGCGCAGCGCGCCCAGGACCGCCGCGATGAAGACCCGGACGCCCAGGTCGTCCGTGCCGCGGCCGGTGCGGTCGGCGAGGGCCCGGGCGAGTACCTTCGCCGTGTCCGACATCGTTTCCGTCATCCGGGCGCGGACCGCGGGGACCTCCACCATCAGCCGGGTGCGCCGGCGCAGTTCCCCGTCGTTTGCGGTCAGAAACGTGGCCAGCGCTTCCCGCATCATCAGCCGCACCGACTCCAGCGGCGGTTCGTCCGCCGGGCGGTTGCGGAGCAGGGCCTCCATGACCGGGTCGTACTCGTCCGTGAGGACGATGTCCTCCTTCGTCGCGAAGTACCGGAACACCGTGCTCGGCGACACCTCGGCCGCCTCCGCGATCTGCTCGATCGTCGTGGCCTCGTAGCCCTGCTCCTCGACGAGGCGGTACGTCGCCTGCCGGATCGCCACCCGGGTCTTCAGTTTCTTGCGCTCGCGCAGCCCCATCGGCCGGTCGCCGGGTGCGGTGGGGGAAGGGGTGCGGGAGGTGGCGGGCATGGCCCCATTGTCGGCCACCGGCCCGGGGCCGCGACCGCGTCGTCAGCTGTGGTTGTACGCCACCAGGGAGATGGCGACGTAGTGCACCACGAAGGCGGCCAGGGTCAGCGAGTGGAAGACCTCGTGGAAGCCGAACCAGCGCGGTGACGGGTTCGGCCGCTTGAGGCCGTAGATCACGCCGCCCACGCTGTAGAGCACGCCGCCGACGACGACCAGCACCAGCACCGCGATCCCGCCCGTCCGCATGAAGTCCGGCAGGAAGAAGACCGCCGCCCAGCCCATCGCGATGTAGCAGGGGGTGTACAGCCAGCGTGGGGCGCCGACCCAGAAGACCCGGAAGGCGATACCCGCGAGCGCCGCCGACCACACCGCCCACAGGAGCGGGGTGCCGGTGGACGCGGGGAGCAGGAGCAGGGTGAGCGGGGTGTAGGTGCCCGCGATGATCAGGAAGATGTTGGCGTGGTCGAGCCTGCGCAGTACGGCTTCGCCGCGCGGCCCCCACGTACCGCGGTGGTAGATGGCGCTGACGCCGAAGAGCAGGCATGCCGTCAGGACGTAGATCGCGCAGGCGATCCGGCCCCGGGCGCTGTCCGAGAGGGCGACGAGCACGAGGCCCGCCATGACCACGGCGGGGAACATCCCGGCGTGCAGCCAGCCGCGCATCCGTGGCTTCAGGGGGACGTCGGCGAGCGTTGCCGGGCGCGGGCCGGTCTTGTCGGGTGCGGCGGCAGCAGTCATTTCCGCATCGTACCTACGCCCCCGTAGGTGCCGGATACGAGCCGGAGCCGAGTGCTGATGCTCACATGGGCGGTCCTCTGGACATATGGGCGCGAGGGCCGGATGATCAAATGAGTGCGGTCGGCACCGGATGAGCGCCAGGGGAATTCGAAGGGGTACACGCATCCGGGCCGCGGCCCCCACGGGGCACCAGGACCTGTCCGGCGGACAGGCCCCGGGCACCAGCCGAATACACCCTCACCAAGGAGCGATCGTGGCGCGCGACATCGCGGCTCCCCTCACTGTTCCCACCCACCACCAGGAGCTCGTCTCCTGGGTGGACGAGATCGCAGCACTCACCGAACCGGACCGGGTGGTCTGGTGCGACGGTTCCGAGGCCGAGTACGAGCGCCTGTGCGGGGAGCTCGTCGCCAGGGGCACCTTCACCAAGCTCGACGAGATCAAGCGTCCGAACTCCTATTACGCGGCCTCCGACCCGACCGACGTCGCCCGCGTCGAGACCCGTACGTTCATCTGCTCCGAGAAGGAGGAGGACGCCGGGCCGACCAACCACTGGAAGGACCCCGCCGAGATGCGGGAGATCTTCGTGGGCGAGCAGGGCGTCTTCCGCGGCTCGATGCGCGGCCGGACCATGTACGTGGTGCCCTTCTGCATGGGGCCGCTCGGCTCGCCGCTCTCCGCGATCGGCGTCGAGATCACCGACTCCGCGTACGTCGCCGTCTCGATGCGCACCATGACGCGCATGGGGCGGCCGGTCCTCGACGAGCTGGGGTCCGACGGCTTCTTCGTGAAGGCCGTCCACACGCTGGGCGCACCCCTGGAGGAGGGCCAGGAGGACGTTCCGTGGCCCTGCAACTCCACCAAGTACATCTCGCACTTCCCGGAGGACCGCGAGATCTGGTCGTACGGCTCCGGCTACGGCGGCAACGCGCTGCTCGGCAAGAAGTGCTACGCGCTGCGCATCGCCTCCGTCATGGCGCGCGACGAGGGCTGGCTCGCGGAGCACATGCTGATCCTCAAGCTGACGCCGCCGCGCGGTGAGGCGAGGTACGTGGCGGCGGCGTTCCCGAGCGCCTGCGGCAAGACGAACCTCGCCATGCTGGAGCCCACGATCTCCGGCTGGACCGTCGAGACGATCGGCGACGACATCGCGTGGATGCGGTTCGGCGAGGACGGCCGGCTCTACGCGATCAACCCGGAGGCCGGATTCTTCGGCGTCGCGCCCGGCACCGGCGAGCACACCAACGCCAACGCCATGAAGACGATGTGGGGCAACTCCGTCTTCACCAACGTCGCGCTCACCGACGACGGCGACGTCTGGTGGGAGGGCATGACCGAGGAGCCGCCCGCGCACCTCACGGACTGGAAGGGCGACGACTGGACCCCCGCGTCCGGCACGCCCGCCGCCCACCCCAACGCCCGCTTCACGGTCCCGGCCGGCCAGTGCCCGATCATCGCGCCGGAGTGGGAGGACCCGAAGGGCGTGCCGATCTCGGCCATCCTCTTCGGCGGCCGCCGCGCCTCGGCCGTCCCGCTGGTCACCGAGTCCTTCGACTGGCAGCACGGCGTCTTCCTCGGCGCCAACGTCGCCTCCGAGAAGACCGCCGCCGCCGAGGGCAAGGTCGGCGAGCTGCGCCGCGACCCGTTCGCCATGCTGCCGTTCTGCGGCTACAACATGGGCGACTACATGAACCACTGGCTCAAGGTCGGCGCGGACAGGCCGGACCGGTCGAAGCTGCCGAAGATCTACTACGTGAACTGGTTCCGCAAGAACGACGCGGGCGAGTTCGTCTGGCCCGGCTTCGGCGAGAACAGCCGTGTCCTGAAGTGGATCGTCGAGCGCCTGGAGGGGAAGGCGGAGGGCGTCGAGACGCCGATCGGCATCCTTCCCGCGAAGGGCTCGATCGACACCGAGGGCCTGGACCTGTCGGACGCCGACCTCGACTTCCTGCTCAAGGTCGACAAGGAGGTCTGGCGCGAGGAGGCGGCGCTGGTCCCCGAACACCTCAACACCTTCGGCGACCACACGCCCAAGGAGCTGTGGGACGAGTACCACGCCCTGGTCGAGCGGCTGGGCTGACCTTTCCCGGAGCAAGTGGGTGGCACCCGGTCCACGCGTCCAGCGGGCGCGTGGACCGGGGCCGTCAGTGGGCGCCGACCAGCGGTGTCCGGGCGTCGGACGAGAGCGCCTCGGTGTGGGCGTCCATGCGCTCGGCCGACAGGATCGCGACCGCCGTGTCGGCGCGGGAGGCCGCCACCACCAGGGCCCGGCCCGCGAGGGCGTGGGCGCGGCGGTGGAGGGCGGCCGCGGGCTCGTCGCTCGGCCCGGTGTGCCGGACGGGCGGGGTGCCCCGCAACCGGGTGACCTGCCCGGCGATGCGGTCGCCCGCCTCGCCGAGACCGAGCTCGTCGGTGACCGCGAGCAGGGCGGCCAGGTGTCCGGCGAGCTGGATGTCCAGCTCCTCCTCGCGGGTGCGGTGCGGGAAGTCGCCGGCGTGGTCGGCCGGTGTGTGGACCGATTTGGTGCGGATCGGTTCGTACATGGATGGCCTCCTGGTGCTGTGAGAACCATCCTAGCTTGGATCGTGTCTAAAGTTATCTTTCTTCAGGGAAAGTCGGGGGTGGCCCCGCTACACCTGGCTGTAGCCGTCCAGGAAGTGGGCGATCCGGCCGATCGCGTCCGTCAGATCCTCCGCCGAGGGCAGCGTCACCACACGGAAGTGGTCGGGATCCGGCCAGTTGAACCCGGTGCCCTGCACCACCATGATCTTCTCGGCCCGCAGCAGGTCCAGGACCATCTGGCGGTCGTCCTTGATCTTGTAGACCTTGGGGTCGAGCCGCGGGAAGAGGTACAGCGCCCCCTTCGGCTTCACGCAGGTCACGCCCGGGATCTGCGTCAGCAGGTCGTACGCCACATCGCGCTGCTCCAGGATCCGGCCGCCCGGCAGCACCAGGTCGTTGATCGACTGCCGGCCGCCGAGCGCGGTGGCCACCGCGTGCTGCGAGGGCATGTTGGCGCACAGCCGCATGTTGGCCAGGATCGTCAGCCCCTCGATGTACGAGGAGGCGTGCGCCTTGGGTCCGCAGACCGCCAGCCAGCCCGAGCGGTACCCGGCCACGCGGTAGTTCTTGGACAGCCCGTTGAAGGTGAGCACCATCAGGTCCGGGGCGATCGTCGCGGTGGGGGTGTGGGTGGCTCCGTCGTACAGGATGCGGTCGTAGATCTCGTCGGAGCAGACGACCAGGTTGTGCCGGCGGGCGATCTCCGTCAGCCCGCGCAGCATCTCGTCGTCGTAGACCGCGCCCGTCGGGTTGTTCGGGTTGATGATCACCATCGCCTTGGTGCGGTCGGTGATCTTCCGCTCGATGTCGGCGAGGTCGGGCATCCAGTCGGACTGCTCGTCGCAGCGGTAGTGCACGGCCGTACCGCCGGCCAGCGAGACGGAGGCGGTCCACAGCGGGTAGTCCGGGGCCGGGACCAGCACCTCGTCGCCGTCGTCGAGCAGCGCCTGCATCGACATCTGGATCAGCTCGGAGACGCCGTTGCCCAGGTAGACGTCCTCGACGTCCAGGTCGATGCCCTTGGTCTGGTAGTGCTGCATCACCGCCCGGCGCGCGGACAGCAGCCCCTTCGCGTCGCCGTAGCCGTGCGCCCCGGAGAGGTTGCGCAGGATGTCCTCGAGGATCTCGGGCGGGCACTCGAAGCCGAACGCGGCGGGGTTTCCGGTGTTCAGCTTGAGGATGCGATGCCCGGCCGCTTCCAGCCGCATCGCCTCCTCGAGCACGGGGCCCCGGATTTCGTAACAGACGTTGGCGAGCTTCGTGGACTGGATGACCTGCATGTCAGCGAGCTTACGACTGTGTTTCACGGGCCGCCCGGGCTTCGGCCGCGGGTTGGCCCGCCCGGGTAGGGGGGCACACCTGTGCGGGCTTTCATCGCCATGCGCCCGCCTCCCGCGAACCGTGGGAACGCCGGTCGCGGGGGGCGCGCGGCTTGGAATGGGGTGGCGCGACGGTGTGACGGGCCGGGGCGGGTGAGATGCGCCACGGAGGGGTGGTGTCCGTCGGCTCCCGCTTCTCCGGGGCGCCGCCGTCGTGCGGTGTGCTGCCCTTCCCACCCGTCGTCCCGCGTACGGGCCCGCAGCGCGGCGGCGGCCCCGGTCCGCCGCCTCCGCCCGCAGCGCGGGACGGGCATCGTCCATCGGTCCTGGTCCCCGCGTACCTCTGAAGTAGCTCAACACCGGTGAGCGCCGAACCGCTTCGGGGCAGGGTCGGGACATGATCGGAAACGGGAAGAAGGACATGGCCGTGATCGTGGTGCGCGACTCGGACGCCGTCGTCGCCGCGCTGCGGGACGAGCTGGTGCGGGCGGACGAGGCGGAACGTCCCGGCCTGGAGCGGGCCCTCGCGCTGGCCGAGGAGCGGGCCGGGGTGCCGGACGCGGAGCTCCGGGGGCGGTGGGCCGCGCGGCGGATCACGGCGGGCGGGTACGTCGGGCCCCTCGACGCGGTGGCGGCCGTCAAGGCGCTGCGGCAGGCCGAGCCGGGGCTGAGCCTGCGGCAGGCCGTGCAGCTGTCGCGGGAGGCGGCGGCGGACGCCGGTTAGCGGTGCGGGCGCCGGGACGCGCCCGCGGCCGTGCCGAACTTGCCCGACGGGCAGTGGGTCCCCGCCGAGGGGTCTCGGGCACGGACCGGACCGTCTGACTCCTTCTCCACGAGGGCTGCCGCCGTGAGGGTCGTCCGCGGGTCAGGCCTGACACGCGGGGTGGGGCAGAGGGCGCCGGCCAGGGGCTCGATGCCTTCGGTGCTGCTGATGATCAGCTCCAGGTCGTGCAGTTGATCGAGGAGGGAGTGATGTCGAGAAGTCTCCTTTACCAAGAACTCGGGAGGAGCCTGCGGGCCGACAAGAGCCTTCTGGGCGGTCGGTGTGCGTAGCTGCTCCAGGAGGAGCGCCGCAGAGGGCCCGACGGCGAAGCGCTTGCCATTGGACGTATTCCAGTACGTCGCACCGTCTTCCCGGGCGGCGGTACGGATCAGGTGGGGATCGGTCACGAGAAACCGATCAGCACCCTTGCTGTGGGGCGTGGTGGTCATGCCTTTGCCTCCAGCGGCGTCGCCACGGCGGTCCGCTCCCGCGGCAGGGCAAAGAAGGCGTAGCAGCCGGCGATGATGATCATGATGCCGGAAGCCGTGAAGATGGTGTCGACGGGTCCGAAGGTCATCCCCGCGACGCGTCCGCCGAAGTGGGCCAGGCCCGTGCTCGCCAGCCAGCCGGCCACTCCTGCCGAGAGCATGTATGCGAGCTCGTTGACGGGATTGAAGACGGCGACCACGCGGCCCAGGTACTCCGGGGGCGTGGATTCGAGCAGGAGGGGTGTCATCGCGGCGTTCAGGGCCGCCACCGGGACGGCCACCAGCATCAGCAGCACGACGGCGACGACGAAGACGCTCTGCCGGGAGTAGGCGCACACGAGGAGACCGGAGACGATCAGGCCGAGCCAGGTGGCTTTCCGCGCACCGAGCCGGCCCACCGCGTGGCCTCCGACGAGTGCTCCCCCGATCGCTCCCACCCCGAAGGACATGGAGACGAAGCCGAACTGGCCTGGGGAGGCGTGGAGGTTCCCGGTCGCGAAGAACACGTTGAGCGTGTTCAGCGCTCCTGTTCCCATCTGCGTGATGACCGCGCTCGCCAACAGAGCTACCAGCAGGCGGTTCCCGGCGAAGTGCCGCAGGCCGGAGAGGAAGTCCTGGGACCAGCGCCGAACCGCGGACGATCCGGGGTCGGTCACCACCGTGCTTGTGTCCTGCGACGGTGGGAAGCGCACCGAGCGGGTCGCGGCGTACGAGCACAGGTAGGACACCAGATTGACGGCCATGGCCCATTGCACTCCCACGCTGAAGAGCAGTGGAGCCGCGAGGGGCGGGCCGAGGATGGACGCGGCGCCCGTGGTCGCCTGTCCGAGCCCTGCGGCCCGAGCACGGTCCGCCTCACCCGGTACGAGGGCACCCACCGCTGCGAAGCGGGCCGGGGAGAAGAACTGACCGGCTGCGTTGAGGACGAACACCGCTAGGTAGATGCATCCGAGCCACAGCCCGACGGGCAGGTCTTCCAGGGGGATCAGCGAGAGCAGCAGGACCGCGGCGACGACCGCGGCACGGATCAGCTCGGTGTTCAGCATGATCTTTTTGTGGCTCCAGCGATCCACGAAGACCCCGGCCACCGGGCCGACGAGCAGTACGGCCGCGCCGACTGCCAACAACACCCCACTCACGGCGGACGGCGCCCAGGACTTGCCCTTGACCACCTCCGTCGCCACCCACAAGGTCAGCGTGGTGTCGAAGACGTAGTCACCGACCGTGGATATGGCTTGGCCGCGCCACAGCCGCGCGTATTCACGGTTGATGAGAAGATTGCGGAACGATCTCACTGCTCCCGCCCCTCCGATGCCGAGCGCCCGTATCCGTCCGTCTGCGGCGGGCCAGCAGCAGAGGTTTCCGCCGCGCGCCGGGTGATCTCGCGCGCCACTGCGAGTACCTGAGCGAGCAGCTGCTCGTCGTCCGAGCCGAGGCGCGGTAGATCGACAGCGATACCTTCGAGGGCTTCCGCGTTGTCGGTCGCCGAGGGAATGCCGCCGGCCGGCTGACGGGAGCTCCGGCGAAGCTGCCGGAGCAGAGCGATCCCGGCAGCCGCCTGTGTGGAGAGCAGGCCGACGAGCTCCAAGGTCTCCAGTTCGTCGCGCTCGGCGTCGCGGTCGAGGACTTCGAGAACTCCGATGCACAGGCCTTCGTGCAGGATGGGGGCGGCGGCGATCGTGCGTGGGACGTAACCCGTCTCTCGCGCGGCCTCCTGGTCGAAGCTGCTTTCTTGAAGGTCGTCGGCGATGAGTGGTTGTCCGCTTGCCACCACCCATCCCGCGATCCCTGTGTCGGAACTGATTCTCGTCCCGACGAGATGGCTCTCACCCTCGCCCGCGACCGCTTCGAAGATCAATTCGTCCGTCTCGGTGTCCACCACGAAGACTGAGCACGCCTTCGCGCGGAACGCGGCCTTGGCCACTTCCACGACGGACTGGAGCAGATACTTCTCGCTGATCCGTGATTCGGCATCTCTACGCGTGGGGTTCATGCTCTCCGGCTCCTCCCTGGGCTGCTGGGGTGACCACTGTGTCGCCGGGACCTTCTGCGGGCAATGCCTATCCCCCGGAGCGTGGAGACCTGTTCTATGCGGCCAACCTCACGGTGAGGCCGGCTCGATGCTCGTGTTCATAGTCGATCGGGCTTCTGAACCCGCACACACTGTGCAGCCGACGGGCGTGGTAGAAGCCCGTGATCCAGGTGGCGATCCGCATCCGCGCCCGGCCCGGCTGGTGAAGGTGTGCCGGTGGACGTACTCGACCTTGAGGACGCTGTTGAACGCCTCGCTCACGGCGTTGTCGAAACATGATCCGACGCGGCCCATGGACTGAGGGTTTTCCATCTTGGCCAGCGGGTGAGTTCGAGAGCGGTGACGGCTCGGACGGCGGCGGTGATCCGGGTGGTGCTGCAGCGGAGTCTCCGCAGGACTCGCCTGGCTTGCCCGATGAACCTATGAGCCCTGTGAGGCAGTCTGCGGCAGGAAAAGCTGCGGATTGCACCTGGCCCGCGCCTGTGCCGCGCGGGCCGCATCTGTTGCCGGTCGCCTGCCGCCTCCGGGGCTTCCTGCCTCCCGTCTCTCGGTATCGGGGCGGCGTGCGGGCTCGGTTGGCAGGGGGTGGCGTCGCGGCATCCGGTTCTCGCCCGAGGTGGACGCGGGCCTGCGGTCGTCGAGCCCGGCGGAGCGGATCGCGGTCTGACGTGTGACCTGAATCCGCCCCTTGTGGGGCTCCCTTCAGTACAGCATCATGCGCATGTCAAAAGCGTGCATGGGAAGGCTCGCATGCCACAGGCGTACGTGCCGGAACCGGAAGAACTTCCGTTGCAGAGGCTCCACGTGCTCTGCACAGGTCACTGAGGGGACCCCCACATGAAAAAGCCTCTCGTCGGCGCACTCTTCGCGGTGCTGCTCCTCGGGGCGGGCATCGCACCCGCGACCGCGGCCACGAGCCGCGGCGCGGCACCTGTCGGCACGGTCGGGGCCGCGGCTCCGGCCGATCGCACGGCGGTCGGGGCCGAGAAGCAGATCCGTGCCCAGGCCATCGGCTTCGCCGGGACCGTGGCGCTCAGCAACTGCTCCGGCTCGGTCGTCCGCACCCCCGCCTCGCAGCCCGGCGACCCCGCCCTCGTGCTGTCCAACGGGCACTGCCTGGAGACCGGCTTCCCGGCCCCCGGCCAGGTCGTGTTCAACCGCTCGTCCAGCCGCAGCTTCACCCTGCTCAACGCCTCGGGCAGCGGGATCGGCACGGTCCGGGCGAGCAAGATCGCGTACGGGACGATGACGGACACCGACGTCTCGGTGTACCAGCTCACCTCCACGTACGCGCAGATCGAGAGCCGCTACGGCGTCAAGGCCCTGGAGCTCAGCACCGCGCACCCGGTGGCGGGCACGGCGATCACCGTCGTGTCCGGGTACTGGAAGCGCACGTACAGCTGCAACGTCGACGGGTTCGTCTACCGCCTCAAGGAAGGGGAGTGGACCTGGAAGGACTCGCTCCGCTACACCTCCGGCTGCCGGACCATCGGCGGCACCTCCGGCTCGCCGGTGGTCGACGACGCCACCGGCAAGGTCGTCGCCGTCAACAACACCGGCAACGAGGACGGCCAGCGGTGCACGGACAACAACCCGTGCGAGGTCGACGAGAACGGACAGGTGACGGTCCGCCAGGGAATCAACTACGCCCAGGAGACCTACGGCATCGCCGCGTGCATCGGCACCGGCAACGTCTTCGACCTGAACCGTGCGGGGTGCGCGCTGCCCAAGCCGTGACCGGCGGTACGTGAGAGGGGGGGGGGGGGGGCGGGGCCCCCCCCCCCCCGCCCCCCCCCCGGGGGGGGGGGGGGGGGGTGGGGGGGGTGGGGGGGGGGGGGGGGTGAGCGCGGGTGGTGGACGCGGGGTGGACCAAAGACAAAAACAAGCCGGAGGCTATGTGATAAC